>CAMOTI010000099.1 GCA_946625675.1 uncultured Prevotellaceae bacterium
CATTTTTTGCTTATATCACGGATTTTGTCTAAATTTGCGGTCAGATTGCGAATTTGGTTTTAACCATCGTCCATCTGTCCGCTATCGCCTTTGCGAAAACGCAATATTTTTGATTTGAAAAACTCAGCTATTATGTAACAGAAAAAATAAGTTGCCTCGTTTTTTGATGAAGACGAGAAGACAAGAAGACGAGAAGACGAGACGATAGTCTGCCATGGATGGCATTCATGTGGAACAGACGGTGAGCCAAGTTATTTTTTTAATCACTATATTTATAATATTGTCAGCATTATTTGACAAAAAACTCAAAAATGGAAAAAATAATAATGAAAACGATTTTGAAATGGATGCTGGCCGCCATCCTGATTTGCGGTCCGATGTCGTTCACATCGTGTTCGAAAGACGATGACACGATTGTGGTGCCAAGTCAGAAAGAATATTTCACCCAATGGAACTCATGCGAAGCCTTGAGCGCTCTGAAAGAGTACGTGGAAGACGTGACAAACCCCAGTTCTGCAAACTTCATCAAGGAAGAAGACCGAATAGCCACGTTCGATATGGACGGTACGTTCGTAGGCGAGCTCTACCCCACCTATTTTGAATACAACATGCTGGAATACCGCGTTTTGGAGGACGAGACCTACAAGGACATTGCTCCCGCCGACGTGAAAGAGGCCGCCCAGGACATCCGCGACTTCGTGCGTGAGGGCAAGCCCCTCCCCTCGCATTTCGACATGAAGCACGCCCTTGCGGCAGCCAAGGCCTACGCAGGGATGACTTTGGCCGAGTTCGACGCCTACGTGAAGGCATACGCTTCCAAGCAAGCCAACGGCTTCCAAGGCATGACATACGGCGAGAGTTTCTACAAGCCGATGCTGGAGGTGTTCAACTACCTGAAAGCAAACGGCTTCACATTCTATGTCGTCTCAGGTTCCGACAGATTCATCTGCCGTGCCCTCGTTGAGCCATTGGGGATTAGTCCCAACCGCGTGATCGGTATGGACGTGAAGTTACGTTCGAGCAGCCAGGGCACAACAGCCGGCGTGAACTACACGATGGGCAAGGAAGAGGACCTCATCAGAACCGACGAGCTGATTATCAAGAACCTGAAGACCAACAAGGTGCTGCAGATCAGCCAGGAAATAGGCAAAGTACCTGTCCTCTCGTTCGGCAACAGCGGCGGTGACTGCTCGATGCACAATTACTGCCTGAGCAACAGCTACCGTTCTGAGGCCTTCATGCTGATAGCCGACGACGATGAGCGCGACCATGCCAACCGCGAGAAAGCCCTCACGCTGGGCAATCAATGGCGTGAGGCCGGCTACCACGTGATTTCAATGCGTGACGACTTCAAGACCATCTACGGCGAAAGAGTAAAAAAGACAGACTTTACATTTTAAAACATTTGAAACAAAATAAATTATGACGAGGAGATTATTATTCATGACTTGCCTGCTGACGTCGAGCATGTGTGCCTGGGCAGGAAGAGTGGTGACCGACAGCATCGTCAGCCAGAAATTAGGCGTCACAGTAAGATACAATGTCTATCTGCCGTCGGGCTATGAGCGCTCTCAGGCTCACTACCCCGTGACCTACCTGCTTCACGGGCTGACAGACACCTACACAGCGTGGGATCAGAAGGGCGGCATGCGCGAGATCACCGACGAGCTCATGGAGAGCGGCGAGTCGAAGGCTATGGTGATCGTGATGCCAAACGCCGGTGGCCCCGACGTGAACAATATCTGGAACGGCTATTTCAACATGCCCGGATGGAGCTACGAGGACTTTTTCTTCGAGGAGCTGCTCCCTGCTGTTGAGCAAAAATACCGTTGCGGCGGCAAGAAGGAACAGCGAGCCGTGATGGGCCTCTCAATGGGTGGTGGCGGCAGCACGTCCTACAGCCAGCGCCACCCCGACCTGTTCTGCGCCTGCTATGCCATGAGTCCCTGGCTGAGCAGCGGTCCCGGCCGTGAGGGCCGCAACGGCGAGAAGACCAAGATGTACTACACGTCGGAGGCTGTGCGTCAGCATTCCGCACTGGCTTTCATGGACAGGGCCGACGACTCCGTGAGAGAGCAACTGAAAAGCGTGAAGTGGTTTTTCGACTGCGGTGACGACGACATGCTCCTTGGCGACACGTTCGAGCTGTACAAGAAGATGCGCCTTGGCGGCATCAAGGCCGAGCTGCGCGTTCGCAACGGCGGCCACACGTGGGAATACTGGCGCGCCGCGCTGCGCACCGCACTCCCGTTTGTATCGCGCAGCTTCAAGGAGTAGAAGCCTGCTTTCAGCTCATTTGAGGACGGAAACGCAAATCACGGCCTGAAGTTAACTATCAGAAAGCGCCCGAAGCATTTGCATGACTGTCCGAAACGTCGTCCAAACACGTATTTTTCGATAACTTACGTTAAATAATGTGATTAATTCGCATTTTATTCGTTGAAAATCGCTAACTTTGCAAGAAATTAAAAATTTAAGCAGAAAAACTATGAAAAAAATGTTGATGGCATTGGTGGTGGCATTGCTGCCGCTGTGCATGGCAGACGCCCAGGGACTGTTCTCGAATAAAGAATACGCGGGAGGACGTCAGCCGAGAGAAGCCTATATGCAAGGCGCCGTTCCTGAAGTTGACGGCAAGGTTGTATTCAGCAAGACCTTCGACACGAACGGCATGAGCAAGTTCGACGTTTATATGAAACTGACGCAGTGGGCCACGTTCCGCTACAATCCGTCGACAGAGCGGGGAAAATGGAACGACGCCGACTACTTCAAGAACACGGAGTTTGCCCGCGTTCTTGAAGCCAGCGCAGAGAAAGGCATCCTGAAGATCCAGGGGAACGAAGAGATGGTGTTCACAAACAAGACATTAGCGAAGGACACCGCCATCGCCTCTTATATTCTCATGCTGACAATCGAGGACGGCAAAGTGAGCGCCGAGCTCCGCAACATATCCTACACCTACAGTCTGACAGACACCCCTCAGCGAATTGAGGCCGAGGACTGGATAACCGACAAGGAGGCCATCACAAAGAATAACAAACTGAACCGCGGCAGCGGAAAGTTCCGCGTGAAGACCATCGACCTGAAGGACGAACTGTTCAAGGAAATCCAAGAGACACTGGGAGTTTGAAATTTGAAGTTTGAAATTTGAGATTTGAGGTTTATTAACATGATTTTCGGCTGTGCTCAGCAATATTGAGATTTATTGCCATAAGAACTGATGTGCTTCGGCAAGGAAGCGAGAGATGGAAATCACAAAATCCAATTTGATTAATAGAAAAAGATGAAAGAAGACGAGGTAGACGAGATAATCGCCAAGGCCGTAGCGGAAAGCAAGGGCAAGAAATGGCACCGTCCGAAGCAGAAGAGCCGAGGCATAGAGAAAGCCCGCTCAGTGCTGAACATATTGTTCATGATAGGATTTCTCGCAGCCATCATCATTTATTTTGCCATGCCCGAGCAGAAAGCGCTGTTCTTCAGCGTGGGATTTGGTGCCTTGATATTGAAAATAATAGAGTTCGCCTTGCGGTTTTTGTTCTAAAAAGCAACGATAGGTGCAGAAAAGAATTTACATCATACTGACATTGACGGTCCTGGCTTGCCTGGCAAGTCAGGATTTGTTGGCTCAACGTGTCATCCGCGACTTGGAGAGCAATGCCGACCTTGGCGACGTGCCCACCGACACCATCGAGGGTAAAAAAAAGAAGAAGATCGTGCCAGTGGACGTTGTGGCATGGACGATAGACCCCATCTACGGCCGACGCACGCCCGTTGACGTCGACACCCTACAGCACGAGTTCCAGAACAAGGCCTATCCCGAAGGGCTTCATGGCGAGATGAACAGCCTGGGCAACCTGGGATCGCCTCGTGAGAGCCGCATATTCATGGAGCGTGAAATCCAGCACGACATGCCATTCATCACGAACATGGACCAGTTCATCGAGTCGCCAGAGGCATACAAATACTACAACACCAAGTCCCCTTATGTGAACCTGTCGTACGACTGGTGTGGCACGAAGACAAGCGGATACGACAACTTCAAGGCCATATACACGAACAACGCCGGTAAACGTCTAAATTTCGGCGGTATATTCCACTATATGTACGGACAGGGCAACTACGACAACCAGCACACCGCTCTGATGAACGGCACAGGCTGGTTTTCGTATGTGAACGACCGCTACGACCTCCACCTCCACTACTCGCACTACGACATGAAACTGGAGGAGAACGGAGGCATCGTCGACGACGACTACATCACGAACCCCGAGTCCATGCCCCGGCGCTACAGCTCCGGAGACATACCAACCCGATTGAGCAACACTTGGTCGCGACAGAACCACGACGTGCTGACCCTCAACCACCGCTACCATCTGGGGTTCAAGCGAGTTGAAGAAATCGACTCTGTCACGACGAATGAATATTTCGTGCCGGTGACCAGCGTGTTCCACCAGGTGGAACTGGGCAATTACCGCCGCCGTCTGATATCCCGCGACAAATGGCAGGACTTCTACTCCTACTCCTATCTGCCCAACGACACCGCCAATGACCTCTATACACTCAAAAACTTCTACACCCGTGGCGGTATCACCCTCCACGAAGGCTTTAACAAATATGCCGTAGCTGGTCTGAGTGCCTACGTCGGCTATGCCCACAGGGAATACGAGATGCCCGACACGATTGCCGGAGCCAACTATTCCATACCGTCGAAAGCAAAGCTGAAAGAGAACGACGTGCTGGTGGGTGGCCGTATAGAGCGAAGCCAGGGCACCTATGTGCACTACAATGCCGACGCGGAGTTCGTGGCAGCCGGCACCAACATCGGCGACCTGACCATCAACGGACACGGGGAACTGAACGTGCCCATTCTGGCAGACACAGCCCAGCTGGCCGTCGACGCCACGGTGAGCAACCTTGCACCCTGTGCTTACTTCACGAATTTCCACTCGAAATACTACTGGTGGGACCAGGACCTGAAGAAAGAGAAACGAATCCGCCTGATGGGCACCCTCTCCTACACAAAGACAGACACGGAGCTGACATTCGGCATGGAGAACGTGACGAACTATGCCTATCTCAAGAACACCGGCATACTGTCGACAAACAGCTCCGGTGTAGAATTCTACTCTCACCACGCCACAGTGCTTCAGGAAGGAAGCGTGCAAGTGCTGATGGCCCGTCTGAGACAAAATCTCGCACTGGGTCCCGCCCACCTGGAGGCCGACGTGGTGTGGCAGAAGTCTACGAACAATGATGTACTACCCCTGCCCTCTCTCTCCGTTTACGCGAATCTGTATTTCAAGTTCGTGTTGGCAAAAGTGCTGAAAGTGGAGCTGGGAGGCGACATGAAATATTTCACAAAATACTATGCACCCGACTACGACCCTGTGCTGGCCCAGTTCATGGTGCAGAACGACAACACGAAAGAGAAAGTGGGCGGCTACCCGCTGTTCACGGTCTATGCAAACCTGGCTCTGAAGAAACTGCGTTTCCACATCAGCTACTACCACTTGAACCAAAGCGACGGCCGCTATTTCACGATGCCTCACTACCCGATGAACCCGAAAGGCCTGAAATTCGGCATCAGCTGGAATTTCTATGACTGATATTTAGTTTAAAGTTTAAAGTTTAAAGTTTAAAGTTGAATGTTGAATGTTAGGCAGGACCAATCAGACTTATAAATAGAACATACAATAAGTAACAAAGACAATGAACATACTGATAACAGGAGCGAACGGCCAGCTGGGCCGCAGCATGCAGGACGTGTCGAAAGACTCGGCCGACACATATTACTTCACAGACGTGTGTGAAGGCTATGAGCATCTTGACATCACCGACCTGTCGGCCGTGGAGTCATACGTGAAGACCCACGACATAGGCTGCATCGTGAACTGCGCTGCCTGGACCAACGTGGACGCAGCGGAGAGCGCAGGCGAAATCGTGGAGACACTGAACGCGAAGGCCCCTGAGAACCTGGCCATCGCGATGAAGCACGTAGGCGGTCTGCTGGTGCATATCTCCACAGACTATGTGTTCGGCGGGGAACCATACAACACCCCCTGCAACGAAGAGATGACCGGTACTCCCACCGGCGTTTACGGACGGACGAAACTCCACGGGGAGCAGCTGATTGAGGCGTGCGGCTGCCACCACATCATCATCCGTACAGCCTGGCTCTACAGCGAGTACGGGAAAAACTTCGTGAAGACGATGCTGAACCTGACCTCCAGCAAGCCCACACTGAGAGTGGTGATAGACCAGTGCGGCACCCCCACCTACGCCCACGACCTGGCACGCGCCATCCACGACATCGTTGAGGACCGCAGATACGAGGGCCATGACGGCATCTACCATTACTCTAACGAAGGGGTGACCTCATGGTTTGACTTCACAAAAGTGATTGCAGAGACAGCAGGCCACACATCGTGCGACATCCAGCCCTGCACGAGCGCCGAATTTCCCTCACCGGTGAAGCGCCCTTCCTACTCAGTGCTGGACAAGACCAAAATCAAGCAAACCTTCGGTGTGGCAGTACCCTACTGGACCGACTCACTGAAAAAATGCATACAGAATTTAAAATCTTAAGTTTTAGTTTTTTAGTTTTTAAATTTCAGAGGTGCAGCACATCGGTTCTTATGAGACTCCTGAAAACCAAGGCATTCCGGAAATTCTGAGTTCCATGCCACGCTGACAGCCTCACCCCCAAATATAAGCAATGAAGATAGCAGTAGCAGGAACTGGATACGTCGGCCTGTCGATAGCCACTCTGCTGGCTCAGAAAAACGAAGTGACGGCCGTTGACGTGATAGCCGAGAAAGTGGAGATGCTTAACCGCCGAGAGTCACCGATTCAGGATGAGTACATCGAAAAATATCTGAAGGAAAAAGACTTGCATCTGACCGCCACCCTCGACGGGGCATCAGCCTATAGAGATGCCGACTACGTGGTGATAGCCGCCCCGACGAACTACGACCCCGTAAAAAATTATTTCGACACGAGCCACGTGGAAGAAGTGATAGAGTTGGTGGTGGGAGTCAACCCCGACGCGGTGATAGTGGTCAAGAGCACCATTCCTGTGGGGTTCTGCCGCAGCATGTACGTGAAATATCTGTACCGCTTCCAGTACGACCCCCAATTGAAAGGAAAGAAGTTCAACCTGATATTCTCCCCTGAGTTTCTGCGTGAGAGCAAAGCCCTATACGACAATCTTTATCCCAGCCGCATCATCATAGGCAGCCCCAAAATCATCGACGATTCCCAGTTCTCAGTTGAGAACGATGCCATCCGAGCCATAGCCGATGTTGAAAAACTTCGTGCCGCCTCTGTCAGATTCGCTGATTTACTGAAAGAAGGCGCAATAAAAGAGGACGTTCAGACGTTATTTATGGGGATGAAGGAAGCGGAGGCCGTGAAACTGTTCGCCAACACCTACCTTGCCCTTCGCGTGAGTTTCTTCAACGAGTTAGACACCTATGCTGAGATGAAAGGTCTGTCGGCAAAGGACATCATCGACGGCGTCTGTCTCGACCCTCGCATCGGCAGCCACTACAACAACCCGTCGTTCGGCTACGGAGGCTACTGCCTTCCGAAGGACACGAAGCAGCTTCTGGCCAACTACAGCGACGTGCCAGAGAACCTGATTGAGGCCATCGTGGAAAGCAACCGCACACGCAAGGACTTCATCGCCGACCGCGTGCTGAAAAAGGCCGGCTACTACGACTACAACCAAGGCAGCGTCTATAACCCTCAGAACGAAAAGCAGTGCCGAGTGGGCGTCTACCGCCTGACGATGAAGAGCCATAGCGACAACTTCCGTCAGAGCAGCATACAGGGCGTGATGAAGCGAATCAAGGCAAAGGGCGCCGAGGTCATCATCTACGAGCCCAACCTCCCCGACGGCACCACCTTCTTCGGCAGCCGAGTGGTGAACGACCTGAACGAGTTCAAGGCCCAGTCTGACGCTGTGATTGCCAACCGCTATGACAGCTGCCTTGACGACATCAAGGACAAAGTGTACACCCGCGACCTCTTCATGCGAGACTGAGAGTCTCTTAAACCCTTTTAAAATCAGAATATTCAGCTTCTCAATCAATAATCACAAAAACAAAGACAGCGATGAACATACTAATTACTGGCGGGGCCGGCTTCATCGGCTCACACGTTGTAAGACTGTTTGTGAACAAATACCCCTCGTACAAAATCATAAACCTGGACAAGCTGACCTATGCCGGCAACCTGGAGAATCTCAAGGACATCGAAGACCGCGAGAACTACAAGTTCGTCAAGGCCGACATCTGCGATTTCGACGCCATGTGCCGCCTGATGAAAGATGAAGCCATCGACGGCATCATCCATCTTGCCGCCGAGAGCCATGTCGACCGCAGCATCAAGGACCCGTTTACGTTTGCACGAACGAACGTGATGGGCACCCTCTCGCTTCTGCAGGCAGCAAAGCTCTATTGGGAATCGCTTCCCGAACGCTATGAAGGCAAGCGCTTCTACCACATCTCCACCGACGAGGTGTACGGTGCCCTGGAGCTGACCCACCCCAAAGGAATCGAGCCACCTTTCAGCACGACTGCATCCTCGTCGCAACACCACCTCGCCTATGGCGACACTTTCTTCTACGAGGACACGAAATACCAGCCCCACAGCCCCTATTCCGCCTCGAAAGCGTCGAGCGACCACTTCGTGCGCGCCTATCACGACACCTACGGCATGCCCACTATCGTGACGAACTGCTCCAACAACTATGGCCCCTACCAGTTCCCGGAGAAGTTGATACCCCTTTTCATCAACAACATCCGTCACCGCAAGCCGCTCCCTGTCTATGGCAAAGGCGAGAACGTTCGCGACTGGCTTTATGTGGAGGACCACGCAAGAGCCATCGACCTGATATTTCATAAGGGCAAAGTCGCTGAGACCTACAATATCGGCGGCTTCAACGAATGGAAGAATATCGACATCATCAAAGTGCTGATAAAGACCGTGGACCGTGTCCTGGGCCGTGGCGAGTTTGAGGACCTGGGGCTGATTACCTACGTGACCGACCGTGCCGGCCATGACATGCGTTATGCCATAGACTCGACCAAGCTTCAAAAAGAGCTTGGCTGGGAGCCCTCACTTCAGTTTGAGGAAGGTATAGAGAAGACCGTCCGCTGGTATCTCGACAACCAGAAGTGGATGGACAACGTGACCTCAGGCGACTACCAAAACTATTACAGCTCGATGTATGACAACCGTTGAGGCGCCACACCAACAAGGTTCCCCCAATGAGCCAGAGGCCTGGTATGTGGTCCGTTCCACGTTCAACCGTGGCATGAAGGCCTATGAAATGCTGACATCAAACGGTTTTCATGCCTACATCCCCATGCACGAAGTGGAAAAGCCCGTGAAAGGCCGCCTGCAGCATGTTGCCGTCCCCTTGATTCCAAACATGCTGTTCGTGTTCGCACAGGCAGAAAAGCTGAAAGACTTCGTCCGCGAGCATAAAGACACAGGCTACCTGTCGCTTTACTACGACCATTTCACCACCACCACTCGTGGAACCGACCGCCTGCTGACAGTTCCAGCCGTCCAAATGGACAACTTCATCAAGGCCACGTCGGTGAAAAGCAGACACACGATGTTGGTGGACCCAACCAAGATCCGATATAAAAGCGGCGACAAAGTCCGCATAGTAGAAGGAGACTTCATGGGAGTGGTTGGCAAAGTGGCCCGTGTAGGCGGTCAGAGCCGCGTGATTGTCACGCTCGACGGCGTATGCTCCATCGCCACAGCCTATATTCCCAGCGCCTTTCTCGAGCCATACGATGAAAGCGATGCATGAGCAGACGAGAAGATTCAAGGCATAAGACAACAGAAACATATTAAGTACATTCCCATACAACAGAATAATGCAATATCATATATTCTCCCCCTACCGTGTATGCCCCATAGGCGCTCACGTAGACCACCAGCACGGACTGGTGACTGGTTTTGCCATCAACAAAGGTGTGGACTTGTGGTTCACCCCACGCGAAGATACCCAAGTGAACCTGTCGTCACGCACGTTCGAAGGCAACGTGAGTTTCGACATATCTCAGCCGTCGCAGGTGCGCGAGCGTCACTGGGGCGACTATGCCCGTGGTGCCAAATACGCCTTGCGCAAACGTTTTGACTTATACCGCGGACTTGACGGAGTCATTCAAGGTTCCCTACCCATCGGTGGCCTGAGTTCTTCTGCAGCAGTGCTGATTGCCTACGTGATGGCCTTTGCCAAGGCGAACGGCATTTCGTTGAAACCGTTTGAGATAGCCCAGATAGCGTCGGAGGCCGAGCGCGAGTACATCGGCTTGAACAACGGTCTGCTGGATCAGGCCTGCATTGCCCTGGGCAAGAAAGACGGCCTGCTGTTTCTCGACTGCGACACCAACGAATACCGCATCATCCGGAAGAATCCAGAAATGCCCGACTTTGAGATCGGCATCTTCTTCTCCGGCCTGACCCGCAGCCTGGTGAACAGCGACTATAACCTTCGCGTTTATGAATGTAAGACAGCCGCTTGGAACATGCTGGCCTACACCGACCAGCCCTTGAAGACATTCGACAAGACCTTCCTCCGCGACATTCCGAAGTCCACCTTCGACAAGACGAAGATAGCGATGCCATCCCGTTTTGCCCGCCGCGCCGAGCACTTCTACACAGAATACCGCCGTGTGCGCCAAGGTGTGACAGCCTGGGAGAGCGGCAACCTGAAACTGTTCGGAAAACTGAGCTTCGCCAGCTGCGAGTCCAGCATCCACAACTACGAATGCGGCAGTCAGGAACTCATAGCCATCTACGACATCATAAAAGAGCAGAAAGGCGTGTGGGGCGGCCGTTTCTCCGGCGCCGGCTTCAAGGGCGCCTGCATCGCCCTGGTGGACCCCGCTTACAAGGAAGACATCGAAAAAGAGCTGACTGAACGTTATCTGGAGCAATTCCCAGAATACGAGACCACGTTCAAGGTGTTCTGGGTGAAGCCCGACAACGGAGCCCGCTTTGTGGACTAACCATCACCTTTCAATTCTAAAAAGAAAAAGAGAGACATGAAGAATATCGTGATTGCAGCCGGCTACGCCACCCGTCTTTATCCGCTGACAGAGCACACCCCCAAGCCGCTCCTGGAGATAGGCGGAAAGACCATTCTCGGCCGTATGCTCGACGACATCGACCGCATAGAAGACATAGACGAGCACATCATCATCTCCAACCACAAGTTCGCCCAGAATTTTCAGGACTGGGCTTCCCACCAGCATTACTCCAAGCCCCTGACCATCCTGGACGACGGTACTGAGACCAACGACACACGCCTGGGCGCCGTCTGCGACCTGCTGTTTGCCATAGACAAGCTGAAGACCGAAGACGACCTGCTCGTGGTGGCCGCCGACAACATCTTGGAATTCAGTTTCCAGGAATTCGTGGACTTCGCCAAGGAGAAGCAGACCTCATGCATCATGTGCCACAAAATGGAATCGATTGAGCGACTTCGCCGTACAGGCGTCGTAGAGCTGGACTCATCCCTTCGCGTGACTGGTATGGAAGAAAAACCGGAACATCCGAAAAGCCATTGGGCAGTTCCACCTTTTTATATATATATGAAGCAAGACCTGAGCCTGATAAAAAACTCCGTATCCGACGGCTGCGGCAAGGACGCCCCAGGCAACCTCGCACACTATCTCGCCAGCCATACCGTGCTCCACGCCTGGCCCATGACTGGCGGGCGTTTTGACATCGGATCGCTCGACACCTACTACGAGGCACAAAAGAAATTCGGAGTATAAGAGAATCTAAAATCTTCATAATGACATAAAACCATCATCATGCAACAAGTAAATCTCAACAATAAGACCATCCTGGTGACGGGAGCAGCCGGCTTCATCGGTGCCAACCTGTCAAAGCGCCTGCTGAGCGACACCACGCAAAGCACCATCATCGGCATCGACAACATCAACAGTTACTATGACGTCAGTCTGAAATACGAGCGTCTTGAAATGTTGGAGTCCGACCCCCGTTTCGTCTTCGTGAAAGGCGACATCGCCGACAAAGAACTCATCAACGGTATTTTCCGCCAATACCAGCCAGCAGTGGTGGTGAATCTGGCCGCCCAGGCCGGTGTCCGCTACAGCATCACTAACCCCGACGCCTATATCCAGTCGAACCTGATTGGATTCTACAACATACTGGAAGCCTGCCGCCACAGCTACGACGAAGGCAACACGGGAGTTGAGCACCTCGTTTATGCCAGCTCGTCGAGCGTGTATGGCAGCAACAAGAAAGTACCCTATTCCACAGACGACAAGGTGGACAATCCCGTCAGCCTGTATGCCGCCACAAAGAAAAGCAACGAGCTGCTGGCCCATGCCTACAGCAAGTTATACAACATACCAAGCACGGGTCTGAGGTTTTTCACGGTGTATGGCCCGGCCGGCCGTCCCGACATGGCCTATTTCGGCTTCACCGACAAGCTGGTTGCAGGCAAAACAATCCAGATATTCAACTACGGAAACTGCCAACGCGACTTCACCTACGTGGACGACATCGTGGAAGGGGTGGTGCGCATCATGCAAGGTGCGCCTGAGAAGCAGACAGGGGAAGACGGACTTCCGATGCCGCCCTACAATGTGTATAACATCGGCAACTCCCACCCTGAAAACCTGCTGGACTTCGTGACCATCCTACAGGAAGAACTGGTACGCGCTGGCGTGTTGCCATCCGACTATGACTTTGACGCCCACAAGGAGCTCGTGGCGATGCAGCCAGGAGATGTTCCTGTGACCTACGCCGACACATCAGCCCTGGAACGCGACTACGGCTTCAAGCCTTCCACATCGCTGCGCACTGGCCTGCGTGCTTTTGCCCAGTGGTATGCCAATCGAAAATAGCTGTCAATCAAAGGTAAAAAGAATGTTTTTATTTAAAGAAGTGTACAAAGAGACTATCTGGGGCGGCGACCTCATAGCGAGTATGAAAGGTTCCTCTCCCACTCTCCATCACATAGGCGAGAGTTGGGAGTTGTCTGGAGTACCAGGCCATGAGACGCTGGTGAGCGAGGGCCCCGACAAAGGCAAAAGTCTGAGCGAGTTAGCCGCAGAATATGGTTCATCACTTCTCGGCCGACACGTTTACGGCCGATTTGGCACAGAGTTTCCCTTGCTTGTGAAGTTCATCGACGCCCATGCCGACCTGTCCATACAAGTCCACCCAGACGACCGTCATGCCCAATCCCGTCACGGCTGTAACGGGAAGACAGAGATGTGGTACGTTATGGACTCCAGTGCAGAGGGCCGCCTGCTGGTGGGATTCGACCACACCATGAGCGCTGAAGAATACGACGCATCGGTTGCTCACGGAGACATAGCCAGCAAGGTTCGCAGTCACAACGTGAAGAGTGGCGACGTGTTTTTCCTTCCCCCCGGCCGAATACACGCCGCATGCGCCGGCGTGCTGCTTGCAGAGATTCAGCAAAGCAGCGACATCACCTACCGCATCTATGACTACGGGCGTAAGGACCAGGACGGAAATCCGCGTGAGCTTCACCACAAGGAAGCCCGTGAGGTTCTGGACTTCACATCACTTAGAGACTATCGGACACATTACACCCCACAAGCCAATAAGCCTTCAAGGCTGGCCACCTGCCAATATTTCTCCACAGAACTTCTGGAACTGAACCATCCCACAGAACTGGACGTCGCCCCACTCGACTCGTTCTGCATTCTGACATGCGTGGATGGAGAGGCAGAAGTGGCTCAGAGAGACGGTCTCCACCCGCAAACCACGAGACTGAAAAAAGGGCACACACTCCTTTTACCCGCAAATGCCACAACTGTCGTGCTAACCCCCTTATTATCATCAAAACTACTGCAAGTGTGGGTGCCTTGAGAAAAAAAACGTGTAAAAGCCTCTAAATATTTGGCAGAGTGGATAAAAAACACTAACTTTGCAAAGGAAATAAAGCGATTAGCAACATGGATGTCAGTTGAGAAGGCTGAAATCCATGTGGTTTTTGCGCTGAATGCCCAAACATCAGACGATTAGCTTTGTCAACATAAAGTCTAACAGTATTAATTATTTATCAAAACATTTATTAATTTTTTATGAACACAAAAGACATTAAACCGCTGGAAGGTTTCGACTGGGAAGCGTTTGAGAATGACGGTGCCAAAGCCACCGACATGGCTGAAGCAGCCAAAGCCTACGAGTCAACCCTTAACAAAATCACCGACAACGACGTTGTAGACGGCGTTGTAGCCAGCCTGAACGACCGCGAGGTAGTAGTGAACATCGGCTACAAGAGCGAGGGCATCATTCCCCGTAGCGAGTTCCGCTACAACCCTGAGTTGAAAGAAGGCGACACCGTAGAGGTGTACATTGAGAATCAGGAGGACAAGAAAGGTCAGCTGATTCTTTCTCACAAGAAAGCCCGCGAGGCCCGCTCATGGGAGCGTGTTAACGCAGCTCTGGAGAACGACGAGATTGTAAAGGGCTATGTGAAGTGCCGCACAAAGGGCGGTATGATAGTAGACGTCCTTGGCACGGAGGCATTCCTGCCAGGCAGCCAGATCGACGTGAAACCAATCCGCGACTACGATACATTTGTTGGCAAGACAATGGAATTCAAGATTGTGAAGATCAATCAGGAATACCGCAACGTTGTCGTAAGCCACAAGGCACTCATCGAGGCCGAGCTTGAGCAGCAGAAGAAAGAAATCATCAGCAAGCTGGAGAAAGGCCAGATTCTTGAAGGAACAGTTAAGAACATCACTTCATACGGCGTATTCATCGACCTTGGCGGCGTAGACGGACTCATCCACATCACCGACCTGAGCTGGGGCCGCGTAAGCGATCCGAAGGAAGTGGTAGAGCTCGACCAGAAGTTGAACGTGGTGATCATCGACTTTGACGACGAGAAGAAGCGCATCGCACTTGGTCTGAAGCAGCTCACTCCACACCCATGGGACGCACTGGATCCAAACCTGAAGGTAGGCGACAAGGTGAAAGGCAAGGTAGTGGTGATGGCCGACTACGGTGCATTCATCGAAATTGCACCTGGAGTAGAAGGCTTGATCCACGTAAGCGAGATGAGCTGGAGCGCACACCTGCACAGCGCCCAGGACTTCATGAAGGTAGGCGACGAGGTAGAGGCAGTGATTCTGACCCTCGACCGCGACGAGCGCAAGATGTCGCTTGGCATCAAGCAGCTGAAAGAAGATCCATGGAGCAACATCGAAGAGAAATACCCTGTTGGCTCACAGCACACAGCAAAGGTACGCAACTTCACGAACTTCGGTGTGTTTGTTGAGATTGAGGAAGGCGTAGACGGACTCATCCACATCAGCGACCTGTCATGGACAAAGAAGATCAAGCACCCTTCAGAGTTCACTCAGATTGGCGCAGACATCGAGGTTCAGGTGCTGGACATCGACAAGACGAACCGTCGTCTGTCGCTGGGTCACAAGCAGCTTGAGGAGAACCCTTGGAACAACTTCGAGACCATCTTCACACAGGACAGCATCCACACCGGCAAGATTGTGGAAGTACTCGACAAGGGCGCAGTTATCGCGCTTGAGCATGGTGTAGAAGGATTTGCCACTCCGAAACACCTCGTTAAGGAAGACGGCAGCCAGGCCCAGCTGGGTGAGGAGCTCGAGTTCAAGGTGATAGAGTTCAACAAGGACGCAAAACGTATCATCCTGTCTCACAGCCGCATCTTCGAAGACATCCAGCGTGCTGAGAACAAGGAGCGCAAGGCCGCTAACCAGGCAGCCAAGAAGCCTCGCCAGCCGAAGGAGCAGGGTCCTGCCATCCAGAACAAGCAGGCCAGCACGACACTTGGCGATCTCGACGCACTTGCCAACCTGAAGGCAAACATGGAAGCCGAGCAGGAGTAATCCACGAACACAAACAACATTACATAAGCAGACCGGAGCCCAACTTAGGAGCTCCGGTCTTCGTTTTTGAAAAGACAGATTCCGAAGCGGGGCCCCTCTCGTAAGACACATCCAGAACTTGGCAAGTCGAAACGTAACAAAACACATAAAATTGTGCTCTGTTAGTAAAAAAGAATAAAAATAATGATTTTTTTTAAAAATTCTTTGGTGGATTGAAATACAAATTATATATTTGCACTTGAAAAGGTGTGAAGTATGCAAAAGCATACCGATACATGATGGTATAACGTAAAAAGGACGATGCCTATGAAGAAAAAGCTACTGATACTTACAATCGGCGCATTCCTGCTGGCCATGCCCGGCGATATGCGCGCACAAGATATATCACGGAGTGCCATAGAAAATGAGCAAGCCCCTATCACCATAACCGTAAACGAGTCGACCGTCCACATCAAGAACGCTGACAAGAAAATCGTGTCGATATTCAATCTGACCGGTGTGGAAGTGAAGCGCATCAGTATCGACAGTCCATCTAAGACAATCGACCTGAATTTTCTCCCCAAGGGTTGCTACATCATCAAAATCGGCAATGTCGCCCGTAAGGTATATCTTCGCTAAGATGACTTGATAAGCAATTATCCACAATCAAAACAAAGAGAACTAAAGACTTGTCTATGACATCATAGGCAAGTTTTTTTAAGCAAGCAATCGGATTCAGGCATTTATGCCGTTCCGCCCCCCTCAAGCCCCCGACAACCAGCAATGTCCAAAGACAAAGAAAAAGACATAACCGCCCGCCTGTGCGACCCCTCCACCCGGCGCAAAGCCTTCGAGGACATGGTGAACGCGTTCAGCAGCCGCCTATACTGGCAGATTCGCCGGATGGTGACTTACCACGACGACGCCGACGACGTGTTGCAGAACACCTTCATCAAAGCCTGGAACGGCATAGACCACTTCCGTGGAGACAGCAAGTTGTCCACTTGGCTTTATAAGATTGCCTACAACGAGACACTCACCTTCCTGAGCAAGCAACGTGAGACGATATCGATAGACGGGACAACCGACTTCGACGATGAGAATTCCACCAGCATCCTGAACACATTAGAGAGCGACACCTATTTCGACGGAGACCGCACGATGCAGCTTCTGCAGGCTGCGATAGCCGGATTGCCAGCCAAACAACGCTCCGTGTTCACGATGAAATATTTCGACGAGATGAAATACGAAGAAATGTCGGAAGTGACGGGCACCAGCATAGGTGCGCTGAAAGCCTCCTACCATCTGGCAGTAAAGAAAATAGAAGAATTCATCAACAGCCAGGACTAATTCGAAGGTTATGCCCCCCCGACTGACAATGAAGAAAAATTGACAGACAACGAAAAAAAAATCATAATTGCTTTAAACTTTCTCGCTGAAACTCCGTCAAATAGACAAAAGGACACAATTATGGAAAAGAAAATTAACATAGAAGCCTTAGAACGGAAAAATCCGTTCAGCGTGCCCAACGGCTATTTCGAGGGGCTCGCCAGCCGTGTGATGTCGTCCATACCGGAGGCAGAAGGCGAAGCGCGTGTTTCTTCTTCCGTCGCCCCAGGAACAGGAAATCCAAAGGTGGTTGGCCTGTTGCCAAGAAAGAAAAAGAACGGTTGGGTGAAATGGGTGGCCGCTGCCGCATGCTTATGTGGCGTCGCGTTCTTCGTTGCCAGCCAGCAGGGCGAAGAGAGTGACACCGCCACAGGCCAGCTGGCCAATATGAAGCCAACAACTGCAGCACCCACGCCTACAGTCAATGACGAGTCAGAGCCTGAGACAGTCGAGCAAGAGACTTCTCCCGCAAAAGTCTATGCAAACAATGCATACGACCTCTCTCATCACGTGCGCAGAAGTTCGACTCCCGCTCCAGCAAACATCACGCCTCAGCCCGTTATCCGCACTTCCACAACAGTAAGGACTCCGAGCGTTCAGATGGCAAGGACGAAGACCACAGCCTCCGCACCGGCAGCCACAACACCAGTAAAAACCGTAGTCTCTGCTCCATCAGCACAGACAGCGATGCTGGCCTCCAACACAACACCTAAGACCATCGTATCACAATCCAGTCAGTCTGATACCGACACCTACGCTGCAGAATACGACATGCTTGACTACACAAACATGAGCGGAACAGAAATTTACGACTATCTCGCAGGGAACGAGTATTACTAAAAAAGAAGACAAGAAGACAAGAAGACAAGAAGACGAGAAGACGAGTAGAAGAGACGTCAGATATGACTATGGATGGCAGATTTCCTCTTTCAAGTAATTTTCACAAGAACTAAACTATCAGAGTAATGAAACGGATTTTAATCAACATATTACTGTTATGCGTCAGCATGGCTGCCATAGCCCAGGGCAACCACCCTCAGCGTCGTGACTTCTCTCCTGAGGAATACTGGAAGAACCTGAAAGAATTCGTAGCGCAAGAAGCCGGACTGACGACAGAAGAAGCCGACGGATTCATCCCCTTGATGAAGGAGATGATGGACGAGCAGCACAAGAACAACCGCAAAAGCTTCGACATCATCCGTTCGTGTGGTGAAGGAACGACAGAATCGGAGTATGGGACAGCAGTGAAGCAGCTGCTGGAGCTGGATGTCGAGAACCACCGTATAGAAGAGACTTATTACAAGAAGTTCCACACAGTGATGAGCTGGGAAAAGGTGTTCAAAGTGCGTGCAGCCCTTTACAAGTTCAACCGCGAGGCCCTCAACCGTTTCAACCCACGCCGCGGAGGCGGACGGCGAGGTCCCGGCGGAGGCGGGCATCAACACTAAAACAAAAAATAAAACAAAAACAAGGTCAGCACATAACGTTGGCCTTGTTTTTTGTGATTAAAAACTACGTTTTTATTTGGCTTCCCCCAATTTTGTCACGACTCAGCAAAATATGCGAGCATATTTTGCATTCGCTGCTCCAAAATTTGCTTTTGTGCTCGCTTAATCGTTATTTGAGCTGCGCTCGAATTTACTAACGCTCGACAAAATCAAATTAAAAACTTCGTTTTTATTTGCTTTTGTGCTCGCTTAATCGTAAATTTGCAAATAATTGCAAAAAAATGGAGAGAAAGGATCCAAAACAACAAATAGAGGAGTCGATAAAGCAGGACCTTCGCTATCTGGAACTGTTGTCGCACTCCTACCCTACGATTGCCGACGCAAGCACGGAAATCATCAACCTGGAGGCCATC
Organism: uncultured Prevotellaceae bacterium; assembly: GCA_946625675.1. Classification (GTDB taxonomy): domain Bacteria; phylum Bacteroidota; class Bacteroidia; order Bacteroidales; family Bacteroidaceae; genus UBA3839. The sequence goes on from CAMOTI010000099.1 coordinate 19,141, forward strand.
CTGAACCTTCCTAAGCCAACGGAGCACTTCATCAGCGACCCCCACGGCGAGAGCGACGCGTTCAACCACGTGCTACGCAACGCATCGGGCTACGTGAAACGTAAAGTGAACGAGCTCTTCGGCGACACGCTCGACAAAGCCGAGAAAAAGGAACTGTGCACCCTGATTTACTATCCTGAGCAGAAACTGCAGCTGGTAAAACTGGAGAAGCGCGACCTGAACGAATTCTACCGCAACTCGCTTGTCCGCCTGATTGGCGTGTGCCGTGAGGTGTCGTCCAAATACACGCGCTCGAAAATCCGAAAAGAACTGCCGAAGGACTTCGAATACATCATCGAGGAACTTCTCCATGAGTCGTACAGCGGCTATGGGGAGAAGAAGCACAAGTACTACCAGATGATCGTGGAGTCCATCATCGACACCCGACGTGCCGACGCGTTCATCACCGAAATCAGCAAGTTGATCCAGCGTCTGGCCATCGACCGCCTGCATCTGCTTGGCGACATCTACGACCGTGGTCCAGGTGCCGACAAGATCATGGACACACTCTGCGACTACAAGCACTTCGACATCGTATGGGGCAACCACGACATCGAATGGATAGGCGCCTGCGCCGGCAACCGCGCCTGCATCTGCAACGTGCTTCGCCTGTGCATGCGCTACGGCAACATGTCGACTCTGGAGGACGGCTACGGCATCAACCTGCTTCCACTCGCCACCTTTGCCATGGACACCTACAAGGACGACCCTTGCACGGAGTTCGCAGTGAGGGACCTGATCAAAGACGGCAGCCTCGACGAGCAGACCATGCGGATGCTCACCCAGATGCACAAGGCCATCACCATCATCCAGTTCAAAGAAGAAGCCCGCATACTCGACCGACGTCCGGAATTCGGCATGGAGGGACGCAAACTGCTTGAACATATCAACCTGGAAGAGGGTACCGTAGAGATAGAAGGGAAAGTGTATGCTCTCAAAGACACGAACTTCCCCACCCTCATTCCTGATTCTCCTAACAAACTGACGAAGGAGGAAGAGAAACTGATGACAAAGATTGAGCATTCCTTCCGCGCCAGCGAGAAACTTCGCCGCCATATCGACTGCCTGCTCTCACGAGGTGGCATGTACAAGGTGAGCAATTCCAACCTGATGTTCCACGGCTCCGTTCCCCTCGACGCCGACGGACAGCTGAAAGAAGTGGAGATAGAAGGCAAGCTTTACAAAGGGCAAGAACTGATGCAGAAAATCGACCGCATCGTCCGCAATGCCTTCAACACGGAACTGTCGGCAGAGAAACGCCGTTTCAGCACCGACTACATGTGGTACCTATGGTGTGGTCCCGACTCCCCGCTCTTCGACAAAGACAAGATGGCCACCTTCGAACGCTACTTCATAGCCGACCCCAAGACCCACAAGGAGAAAAAAGGCTACTACTACCAGTACAACAACGACGAAGCAACCATCGACATGATCCTCGACAGTTTCGACGTGGAAGGCACACACCGTCATATCATCAACGGCCATGTGCCTGTGAAGACCACGAAAGGCGAGACCCCCATCAAGGCGAACGGCAAGTTGCTCGTCATCGACGGCGGCTTCTCCAAAGCCTACCAGCCCGAGACGGGCATCGCCGGCTACACACTGATATTCCACTCCCGTGGGCTCGAGCTGATGCAGCACCAACCCTTCCGCAGCGCCGAGGAAGCCATCAAGAAAGGCGATGATATCAAAAGTGCCGTGCAGATAGTCGAGATGAGCGAGCACCGGATGTACGTGAAGGACACGGACAAGGGAAAGGTGATCCAGTCGAAGGTGGAGAACCTCAAGAAACTGCTATATGCCTACCGTAACGGACTGTTGAAGTAGTTTAAAGTTGAATGATGAATGTTTAAAGTTGAATGATGAAAGTTTAAAGTTGAAATCGATGGAAATAGACAATAAAAAATTGGAAACGGCATGGGATGCGGGTCCCGACCGCTACATCATAGCGCTGACAGATGCCTATTTGGAAATGGTCGGCGGCAGCCTGACGCCAGAGACAATGGAGCGTCTGACAGCCGACCAACATACACTGCTTGCCTATCGCATCCTGCTGGATGAGGTGTGTGAGGGAGGTTTCATCCAGTTGATACAAAACGGCTACGGTCCCTATGTGCTGGGAGGCCCCTTTCCGATGATGATGAAGAAAGAATGGGGATTCGTGGAATTTGGCAAGTTCATGTATGAAGTACGGAAAGAATACAACCGCAACCGCGATGCCCTGGAGGCAGACCTCGACGAAGAGCAGTTCATGGCCCTCTACGAGCAGCAAGACGCAATGAACAACCTGGGCGACGACTTTCTCGACGAATGGGAGGAGACTATGACCCCTGCCATTGCGAACTATGTGAGGGAACACCAAGAGAGATTTTTGTGATAAAGAAGACGAGACAAGTGAATAGTTTATTTACTCCGGCGATGGAAATGAAGTAATGAGGAAATAATAAGTTGTCTTGATTTCATGAGGGCAAGAAGACAAGAAGATAGATTATAGATTATTGATTAAAAGAGGAAAGCGAATCAACTAATTTATTCAACCTCACACAGAGATTATCAAGAGAATCAAAATCGAAGAAAAATGGCAAAGAAACAACAAACATACAAATCGAAAGTAAACATAAAGAACAAACGCGCAGAATTTGAGTACATTCTGGTAGACACGTATACCGCCGGCATCGTGCTGACCGGCACGGAGATCAAATCCATCCGTAGCGGCAAGGCCAGTCTGGTGGACACTTACTGCTATTTCGCGAACGGCGAGTTGTGGGTGAAGAACATGCACATCTCACAGTACAGCTATGGCTCATACAACAACCACGTGGAACGTCGCGAACGCAAGCTGCTGCTCAACAAGAAAGAGCTTCGTAGCCTGGCCCAGGACATCAAATCGCCAGGCTACACCATCGTGCCCGTGCTGCTGCACATCAACGAAAAAGGCTTCGCCAAACTCGACATCGCACTGGCAAAGGGAAAGAAAGAGTACGACAAACGCCAAACCCTGAAAGAGAAGGAAGACCGCCGCGAGATGGACCGAGTGTACAAAGCGCTATTGTGATTTACTATTTACTATTTATTTCATGAACTTTGTCACGACTCAACATAGCTCAAGCAAGCTTGGCTATGTATTCGCTGCTCCAAAGTTTTCCGATTTATTTGGTAATTTTAGAATTTTATAATTTCCATGCGGATGGATTTCACACCGAACATAATATTTTAGAGACGAGGAACATATGGGAAAGATTGAGGATATCATCAAAGAACGGATACTGATCCTGGACGGCGCGATGGGAACAATGCTTCAGTCGTACGGGCTTGAAGAAGCAGACTTTCGCGGGGAGCGGTTCAAGGATGTGCCCGGCCTGATGAAAGGAAACAACGACGTGCTTAACCTGACGCGTCCCGACGTGGTGGAAGAAGTCCACCGCCGCTATCTTGACGCTGGCGCCGACATCATCGAGACGAACACCTTCTCCAGCCAGCGCATCTCCATGTCGGACTATCACATGGAGAATTACTGCGTCGACATCATCGACGCAGGCTGCCGTATTGCCCGCACACTGGCCGACGAATATACGGAAGCCAATCCTGACAAGCCCCGCTTCGTAGCCGGATCCATCGGTCCCACGAACAAAAGCTGCAGCATCAGTCCCGACGTGAACGACCCCTCGATGCGCAACCTGACATTCGACGAACTGAGCACGGCCTATGAAGAGCAAATCACCGCCCTGCTGGATGGCGGCGTTGACCTCTTACTGTTTGAGACCATCTTCGACACGCTGAACTGCAAGGCAGGGCTCTACGCCGCCGGCCAAGCCATGAAGAAGTGCGGGAAAGAAGTACCTGTGATGTTGAGCGTGACCGTGAGCGACGCAGGAGGTCGCACCCTCTCCGGACAGACCCTCGACGCCTTTTTGGCCAGCGTAAGCCACGCACACTTGTTCTCCGTTGGCCTGAACTGCTCGTTCGGCGCAAAGCAGATGTTTCCGTTCCTCAAGGATTTGGCAAAGAAAGCCCCTTACTATATCAGCGTCTATCCTAATGCCGGGCTACCCAACTCACTGGGTCTCTATGACCAGACCCCCGATGAGATGGCTGAGGAGATGAAAGCCTACGTAGATGCCGGCATCGTCAATATCATCGGAGGATGCTGCGGCACCACCGACACATTCATATCAAAATTCCAGTCGCTGGTGAGACAATCCGATGGCACCTACATATCTCCACGCATACTGCCGGCACCCAGCCTGCATCTTCAGCTCTCGGGTCTGGAGTTGCTCGACGTGACCCCCTCCAGCAACTTCATCAACATCGGAGAGCGCTGCAATGTGGCCGGATCCAGAAAATTCCTCCGTCTGATCAAAGAGCAGCAATACGATGAGGCCCTGTCGATAGCCCGCAAGCAAGTGGAGGACGGAGCACTCGTGCTCGACATCAACATGGACGACGGCCTGCTCGACGCCCGCAAGGAGATGACCACCTTCCTCAACCTGTTGATGTCCGACCCCGACATCTCCCGAGTTCCGGTGATGATAGACTCTTCAGACTGGGAAGTGATACGGGCAGGACTGAAATGCGTTCAAGGCAAGAGCATCGTCAACTCCATATCCCTGAAAGAAGGCAAAGACATATTCGTGGAGCATGCCAAGGAAATCAAGCAGATGGGTGCTGCCGTCATCGTCATGGCCTTCGACGAGGAGGGACAGGCCACCAGTTACGACCGCAAGGTGGAGATATGCCGGCGAAGCTACGAGATACTGGTGAAAGAAGTGGGATTCTCCCCTTCCGACATCATCTTCGACCCCAACGTACTGGCCGTGGCCACAGGAATTGAGGAGCACAACAACTACGGTCTGGACTTCATCCGCGCCACGGAATGGATCCGCACCCACTTACCCGGTGCTCATGTAAGCGGCGGCGTAAGTAACCTCTCGTTCTCCTTCCGAGGCAACAACTACCTTCGCGAGGCGATGCATGCCGTGTTCCTCTACCACACCATCCAAGCCGGCCAGGACATGGGTATCGTCAATCCAGCCACCAAGGTGCTCTACTCCGACATTCCTGCCGACGTGCTGACCGCCATCGACGACGTGTTGCTGAACCGTCGCAACGATGCCACAGAGCGTCTCGTGGAACTGGCAGAGCGTATAAAGAATGAGCAGCAAGACGTCAAGGCAGAATCCCGCGAAGAGGACTGGCGTATAGGCACAAGCGTTGAGGAGCGCCTTCAGACGGCGATGGTGAAAGGCAATAAAGACTATCTGGAAGCCGACCTAAAGGAGGCGTTGGAAAAATACGGAGATGCCGTCCAGATTATCGAAGGCCCGCTGATGCAAGGCATGAACCAGGTGGGCGAACTCTTCGGCAGCGGAAAAATGCTTCTTCCGCAAGTGGTCAAGACAGCCCGTACGATGAAATCAGCCGTCTCAATCCTCCAGCCCCACATAGAAGCAAGCCGCCAGCCAGGCAGCACGGGCAAGGCAGGAAAAATCCTGCTCGCCACCGTGAAAGGTGATGTCCATGACATCGGCAAGAACATCGTGGGGCTCGTCCTCTCTTGCAACAACTACGAGGTAATCGACCTGGGCGTGATGGTGCCAGCAGAGGAGATTGTCCGTCAGGCAAAACTTCACAACGTAGACATTATCGGCCTGAGCGGACTTATCACCCCTTCGCTCGAGGAGATGGTCAATGTGGCCCGCGAGTTGCAGTCGCAGGGTCTCGACATACCACTGATGATTGGAGGAGCAACCACAAGTGAGCTTCACACTGCCCTCAAAATATCTCCAGTTTACCATGCCCCCATCCTCTGGATGAAAGACGCCTCTCAGAACGTGCTTGCTGCAGGCAGGCTGATGGGCAACGACAGACCAGCCGTTATCGAGGAACTGAATGCACGCAACCAAGCCCTTCAGGAATCCCATGACCAAGGCCGTCTGGACTCAAAGTCTCTCAGTCTGGAAGAAGCACGAAAACGGAGGTATCGAAACGGAGGTATGTAAACACAAATACCGGTTATCATTATTCCAGATAAAAATATGAAACGATTCAAGTCCATGTACAATAAACTGACACTTATCCTCTTGTTCATCATGCCGATGAGCCTTTTCAGCCAGGAGTCCATCTCTTATACAGCCAAGGACGTTCTCAAGTCCATGCCCTCCGATATAATTCCCTTGCTGACCCACAACAACGTGCTCGACATGCTGGACTTCAAGGAAGCCAATCAGAAGCCAGAAGTGACAAACCGTCTCAACGGTAAGAGCGAGCTAACCAAGCTGACCCAGACATCCGCATCCATACGTCTGACCTCAATGTCCCACATAGATTTTCATCTTCTTCCGAAAGCCAAAGACGATTATCTGATCTACATGGTCACAACGAATGAGACCTCTGACTCCTTGGCCGACAGCGAGGTGACCGTCTACAACAGTTCATGGCAACTTGCAGGCGAAAAACATCAATTACACCCTGGCAGCCCGGCTCACTTCCATTCAGTAGAGATTGACCCTTCCACCTCACGAATTACTATTCAAGTTAGAAAAAAGCCACTTCTTTTTGAAGGAGAAGAAGCAGATGCCTATTCCTCCTTTGTTTCAGAAAAACAAGGTAAATGGGATTCATCTCAGGGAATATTTCTGTTTTCGGAGTGAAAGTTATCTAAAAAATGAACCATCAAAATCAATAAAACACAATGGAGCAAAGTAATTTTTATGAATTATGCGGCATTTTGGCCAGCGTCTGCATGATATTGGGTTATCTTCCCCAGTCAATAAAAACCATCCGTACGAGAAACACAGACGGTATTGCCCTTCCAACCTTCCTGATGATGGGAGTAGGCGGCACATTCTTCATGCTCCAGGGTTTGCTTCACCAGCCAGACATCATTTGGTCATTGTTTTTGACAAATCTGGTTACCACTATCTGCTGTATCATCATCTTTGGGATAAAAATCTACAATGATTATATAAAAAAACAAGACAAGGCAATAAAATGTGAAAAATAAATGCTAACTTTGCATTTTGAAAGAGAGAAAAATTTTTCACGATTTATAACTAAATTATTATGGTAAATTACAAAGATTTAGGTCTTGTGAACACCCGTGATATGTTCGCAAGAGCCATTGCAGGAGGCTACGCAATTCCAGCCTTCAACTTCAACACAATGGAGCAGATGCAGGCCATCGTAATGGCTGCTGTTGAGACCAAGTCACCTGTAATCATGCAGGTATCCAAAGGTGCACGTAACTATGCCAACGCAACAATTCTTCGTTACATGGCAGAGGGCGCCGTTGCCTACGCAAAGGAGCTTGGCTGCGAGCATCCTGAAATCGTTCTTCACCTTGACCATGGTGACAGCTTTGAGATTTGCAAGGACTGCATCGACATGGGCTTCTCTTCAGTGATGTTCGACGGAAGCTCCCTTCCTTACGAGGAGAACATCGCCATCACAAAGAAGGTGGTAGAGTACGCTCACAAGTATGACGTGACCGTAGAGGCAGAGCTCGGTGTTCTCGCTGGTGTTGAGGACGAAGTGGTTGCAGCAGAGTCTCACTATACTAAGCCTGAGGAGGTGATAGACTTCACCACCAAGAGCGGCTGCGACTCTCTTGCCATCTCTATCGGTACCAGCCACGGTGCTTACAAGTTCACTCCTGAGCAGTGCACCCGCGACCCCAAGACCGGTCTTCTCGTGCCTCCTCCACTCGCATTCGACGTTCTCGAGGAGATTGAGAAGAAGCTCCCTGGATTCCCTATCGTTCTCCACGGCTCAAGCTCCGTTCCTCAGGACGAGGTAGCAACCATCAACGCGTTCGGTGGCAAGCTTCCTGACGCAATCGGTATTCCAGAGGACCAGCTCCGCAAAGCAGCAAAGTCAGCCGTTTGCAAGATCAACATCGACTCAGACTCTCGTCTTGCCATGACTGCAGCTATCCGCAAGCACCTGGCAGAGCACCCCGACCACTTCGACCCTCGCCAGTATCTGAAACCTGCCCGCGAGAACATGAAGAAGATGTACATCCACAAGATTGTGAATGTGCTTGGTTCCGACGGCAAACTTGCACAGTGTTAATCCACAAATACAATCATCACAAAAAACGGATGCGTCAAAAAAAAGACGCATCCGTTTTTTTCTGTTCCCGCTCCATGGGCTTGCCATGCGTCCCCAAGACCCTTTTATTCATATAGTTTCTTGAAGTCGGCTGCGGAATAGTTGTCCAAGTTCTTGTCGGAAAGGTCGTAGAGTATGACTTCGCGGTTGGCAGCAGGCAGTGCATCCTCCACCGCCTGCTTGGCCTGGAGGATTTCGTAAGTTTCAGCCCGGTAGTTGACGAGTGTTTCGCCCGGCATAGTGGGATATTCCCCATCGAAATGCTGGATGCCGACAAAATGTTTACCACGGAACAGCACGTTCCACGAGAATACAGGATAAGCGGCAGAAAGTTGGAGTGGATAATTTCCTGCACTCCTGAGGTATGGCCTCACGTCCTTGACATCAAGAATCGGGTTACTACATTCAGGGTCGGTCACGTCGCCGGTGTTGTACACCATGAGTATGCCTCGGTCAACCGGAGGCGTCATCATGCTGAGCTGATGGAGGCGTATGGTGACCGAGAGTTGTTTTCCCTTAGCTTTTAACAGTCCTCCGACTTCCTCAAGGAAATGAAAGTAGTTGTCCTGCGTGCGAGCTGTCCAGTCGCAGTCGATTTGAATTTCGCGGACATTCGGCAGTTCGTGTGTGGAGCACATTTTCAAAATTCTGTCCACGACTCTGTGGGGAAGCTCATCCTTCCTCACCGCCATACATTCGTTCATGATAAATACCGTAGGCACGACCTCAATGTCCTTCGGGACAGTGTCTTGAAATTCGATGGTGGCATTGGGCATGGGGCCGTTGTCGGTCATGACGACATCGAAAAAACGTATATACAGACGGCGGATATAGTTGTCGCGGATGAAATCAGTCTTTTTTTCAGACCATTGGAAGGAAGTTGTCCAATAGTATGCACTGTGTATGCGTTCCTGCTCTGTGGCTGTGGAGCAAGAAAGGGCAAGCAGGCATAAAAAACAGATATAGAGTTTCGGATGCATAAAGCTGTCAAAGTAAAAGAATCACAAAAATCGGAAAAAACAGGGAGAAAACAAAAATAAATGGGAAAAAATCGGAAAAATTAACAAAAAAGTGTTATATTTGCGATTTATAAGCAATCAAAAGAGAAAATGAGAAATACAACACTTATATTCAGATTATCACTGTTGTTCCTGTTGGTGACATTAAGCTCCTCAGCCTATGGAGGAGAGAAAACCGTGGAATGGACTGCCTCGGAAGCCGGCTATGGAAATTCCGAGAAGCTGGACGAAGTGACGGCAACCATAGACGAAACCACCAGTGTGATATTCTACACGGGTAGCGGCAGCAACCAGCCTGCCTATTACGACAGCGGCACGTCTATACGTCTTTATGCAGGCAACAGCATGAAAGTACGAGGCGAAGGCATCATCGGCATCACCTTGACCTTCGGCAGTGGCGACAAGACGAACGGAATCACGGCAAACTGCGGCACATACACCCCTGAGGGTATATGGACAGGCAAGTCGAACGTAGTGACCTTCACCGTCGAAGGCTCGTCGGGCCATCGCAGAATCGCCGGAATAGCCGTGACCTATGAGACGGACGACCCGGACAACCCGGACGACCATGATAAACCGGACACACTCCAGACTGTCTACAGCATCCAGGAATTCAAGTCGCTGAGTGAGGGGACAAGTGCCCAGCTCTATCTGTCAGACGCGATGAACGCCCGCGTGATACACAAAAGCACCGGCGAAGTGTATCTCCGCGACAAGAGCGGCGCGATATGCCTGACCCTCGCCGACACGCTCTACAACCCCATACCAGCCCACAACCAGCACGTGGCCGGCTACATGACAGGCCGCTACGAGACAGAGCAGGGATTACCGTTGTTTGTTGCCACAGACCTGACCGAAACCGAATACATGCTTTTTGCAGATCAGGTGAGCGAGCCCGACACAAAGCCGGAAGAAATAGACGTGGAGGAATTCGGCGCCTACTATGCTGACTGGGTGACGCTGACAGGCATGCATGTGAGCCACGACGGAGACGACGTGACCATCGACTACGACGACATGTACTTCAGTGTGGTCAACCGCTTCGGCTTAGGAGAGGACGACCTCTACTCCACCCCACCCGACGGATCGACCGTAAACATCACGGGCATAGCCATCCCGAGCGACACCACCGAGCAGATTGCGCCTATATACATCGACCCTTATCTCCCGATAGAGGTGACAGAGCTGCCCCCTTCACACAAGAAGGGAGACGTGAACGAAGACGGTAAGGTGGACATCAGCGACATCGTGGCCGTGATAAACCAAATAGCCGGCACAGCCACCTACCGCTACGCCGACGTAAACGAGGACAACAAGGTGGACATCAGCGACATCGTGGCTGTGATCAACATCATCGCTGAAGGCGACACCACATCTACGAATGTAGCCGGCCGAAAGGAAGCTGTCCAGGAAGTGGTGAAGACCGTGGAGCCCGCAGGTCCGCCAGCCGACCCCACATTCAAGTCGCTGACCATCTACTTCGTGAACGGAACTACCGTGACGCTGACCATCGACCAGATAGAGAGCATCACCTACATCCCTGACATCGGCATGAAGATTCACCTGTCGGGCACGGGCTTATGCCTCGACTTCCTGTATTCGCAGATTGTGAAGATAGAATACGTGTATGAGGAGGAAATTCAGGAAGACGATAATGCCAATGCCAACTGGAAGGAGTTCGACTTGAGCTCCACCGTGAGCGGAAACCTTCGTTATGCCTACCGTCTAGAATACCCCCACCTGAACAGTAACCAGTATTCCGCCTCAAACACAGGCGGGAACCAGGTGGTGGTGAAAGAGACGAGCGACTACGGTATCACGTTCTCCTTGGAGTGGGACAATGCCCAGATAGCCAACCGTTGGACCTGCTACACGCTTCATGCCAGGAACCTGCAACAGATCGTGAAGCGTAACGACTCGTTCAAGGCCGACCCCGATGTGGCCAATAGTGCCCAGCTAGGGGACTACTCCAGCAGTGGCTACTCCCGTGGGCACCTCTGCCCCTCAGCCGACCGTCTTTGCTCGCGCGAGCAGAACTCCCAGACCTTCTTCCTGACGAACATGCAGCCTCAGTGGCAGTCGCATAACGGCGGACTATGGGGACGAATGGAAGACATGGTACGCGATTGGGCCGGCGACTGCGACACGCTGTACGTGGTGAAGGCAGCCACCATCGGAGACGTGACCCTCGACGGAAAGGTGACGGACGGCATCTACAGTTTCAAATGCAACGGCCGACTGCCAGTACCACGCTATTTCTACATGGCCGTGCTGGCCTATAGCCGCCAGACAGACTCCTACGAGGCCATCGGCCTGTGGACCGTTCATGAGAACGCCAACGACTCCAACAAGAACTACGGTGACTATGCCATCACGATTGACGAGCTGGAGCGCAGGACTGGAATCGACTTCTTCTGCAACCTGCCCGACCATATGGAAAACAAAGTGGAATCGACGCTCAACCTCTCGTATTGGGGAATATCGAAATCCTCGGGAAAGTAGAGACGCACCGTGGTGCGTCTTGTAACTTTGCATCACATAACGCATAACATAAAATTCAACATAATAATGGAAAGAGAAAAAACACCGGTGTTGTTGCTGACAGGATACCTCGGAAGCGGTAAGACAACACTGCTGAACCGTATCCTGTCGAACGAGAAAGGAATAAAATTTGCCGTCATCGTGAACGACATCGGGGAAGTGAATATCGACGCCAGGCTGATAGAGCAGAACGACGTGGTGTACTCACAGGACGGCAGTCTCGTACCGCTTCAGAACGGATGTATCTGCTGCACGCTTCAGACAGACCTGATCAAGCAATTAAGCGACTTGATTGCCATGAAGAAATTCGATTATATCGTGATAGAGGCAAGTGGCATCTGCGAGCCGGCACCAATCGCCCAGACCATCTGCTCGATTCCCCAGATTCAGGATCCTCAGACTTATGATGCCGACGGCATTCCCGTGCTTGACTGCATCGTGACCGTGGTGGACGCCCTGCGCATGAAAGACGAGTTCGGCTCGGGCATGGACCTGCTGAAGAAGAACATAGGCGATGAGGACATTGAGAACTTGGTGATACAGCAGATTGAGTTCTGCAACATCGTATTGCTGAACAAGGCTGCAGAAGTGGAGCCAGGCGAACTGCGCCGCATTCGTGAGATTGTTCACGCCCTCCAGCCCAAGGCCGAGATTATAGATTGTAACTATGGCGACGTGCCGTTCGAGAAGATTCTGAACACGGGGATGTTCGACTTCATGAAAGTGGCCACATCCGCCGCTTGGATTGAGAAAGTGGAAGGCGAATACGAGGAGGAGGATCTCGACGAAGAGGAACACCATCATCACCATGACGATGATGATGATGATGACGACGAGCATGAGCATCACCACCACCACGACGATGATGATGACGACGATGATGACGAGCATGAGCATCACCACCATCATCATGACGACGACGACGATGATGACGAGCATGAGCATCACCACCACCACCATCATCATCACCACCATCATCACGGTGAGGGCGAAGCTGAGGAATACGGCATCGGTACATTCGTCTACTACCGCCGCCGCCCGTTCGACCTTGGCCGTTTCGACGAGTTTGTGGCACGCAAATGGCCGAAGAGCGTGATCCGTGCCAAAGGCATCTGCTATTTCCGCAATGAGCCAGACACATGCTACGTGTTTGAGCAGGCAGGCAAGCAGGTTGGACTGCGCAATGCCGGCGCTTGGTACGCCACAATGCCGGCCGACGAGCTGGAGACCTTCGTGATGCAACACCCCGACATCATGCGTGACTGGGACGACGAAGTGGGCGACCGCATGCAGAAACTTGTGTTCATCGGTCAGAAAATGGACAAAAAGGAAATCAGCCGTCTGCTCGACGAGTGTCTGTTTTAAAAGTGGAAGTAGAAAAGGAAGAACATAAAAGGCGGGATGCGCGTGTGCGCATCCCGCCTTCAATTAGTACAATTTTCAAAACTATATTTTCAGATTACCATAAAGACATTTTGTTGTTGTCCCCTGTCGGCTCAGCCGGCAAAGGCATTCCGTCGTCCTGACGTCGCGCCTTTGCCACTTATTCTAAAGGGTGCTAAGTATTAATGCGGGAATCCGCCGCCAGGGCCGCCTCCCTGATTGCCTCCACCCATACCGCCTCCCATACCTCCAGAAATGCTTGAGGAAGTGGTGAAGGACGTCAGTGATGAACTGGAAGAGATGATTGGCGCGGCAATGAATCCGAACACCTCGTCTCCTGACACAGCCGAAGCGGTGAGGAAGGAATACGCAGTGTTTGACGAGAACTTGGGCGAGCTCAGCTGTACGGTTGCGTTGTTGTACTGACAAGGCAGCTGCAAGGCAAAGAGAGCCGTGCTGCCATTGCTGACGGCGATATAACTGCCTCCGCTGACAGAGACACCGGACACGGATGCTTTCTGCTGGCTTCCGCTGACGGACTCACCCCCGCCGCCAATACCAATGACGGTGCCGCCATTGACAATGAACTGATACCCCTCTGCCGCGTCTACACCCTCTTCTGGAGCACCGGCCCCGCATCCGATAAGTACGCCACCGTTGACGGTGAGGTTGCCGTTGGAGTCAATGCCGTCGTTGCCTGTGGCATAGCCATATAGGAATCCGTCGTTGATAACCATGTGTGATTTGGAGTTGACAGCGTCGTCCACCGAATAGACGGCCACGGTTCCGCCCTCCTGCGTGTAGGTTCCCTTGGTCTCGATGCCTTCCGAGCCGCTGTCGCCCATGGCGCGGGCCCAGACTGTTCCTCCGCTTACGAGGATATTGCCGTCGGCCTTGATGCCCTTGGCCTTGGAGTCGAGGTTACTGGTGTAGGTGTAAGTCCTGCCTGTGGTGTACACTTTGACAGTTCCTCCGCTGACGGTGAGCGTCTTATCGGTGCTGATGCCCTTTCCGCCTGCCCCGGTGCTCTTGCACAGGAGTTCGCCCCCGGAAATGAGAATATCCTGGTCGGCCCGCACGCCAGCGGCAGCACTGACGTCGTTCTCGTCGGAGTCATACGCTCCTCCACCAGTTGTGATGGCCGTGACCCTTCCACCCTGCATTCGGAAGATGCTGTCGGTCTTGAGTGCTTTGGCTGCAGTAGCGGAAGTCTGGCAGTTGATGACGCCACCGCGTACGAAGATTCCGTCGTTAGTCTTGATGCAATGTCCAGAGGTTGAGCTGACCGTGACGTGACATCCTGGTCGGAAAAGCACGAAATCGTCGCTGACGAGACCATTCTTTCCTTTTGACGTGATGTTAAGTGTGCCGGAACCGGAGAACGTGAGTTTTCCCTCGCTGAAGAATGTGGCTTTCATGTCCTCGTCGCTCCCCGACTGGTCGGGGTAGTCGCCAGATGAGTTGACGGCACCGTCGCAGAGCGAGTTGGTCGTTCCGTCGGTAAGGACAACGAAGGCCCGTTTCCCTTGGTTGTTGATGGCAGCGCCTGTAGGGTTGGTGATGCTGACCCCATTCAGCTCAAGCGCGAACTTCTTATCGCTGTAGATTTTGAACGACCCGTCGGAGGTGGCACCCTTGAGAATGTAGCGCACACCTTTCACCTCACTGGTGACGACGATGTCGGAAGGATTTTCGCCCCTTGTGATACTTACGGCTTCGGTGTCGCCAGAGGTCGTGGCGTTGGTGCCGTCATAAGTGATGCTGACGGTGTAGACCTGTTCGAAGTCGTTCTCAATATAATTTTCATAGAGTTCGTCGGTCTGGTCGGGGATGGTCTCTGTTTCAGCAAGGTCGCTGGTGTCGAATGCGATGTCGAGACTGAGCAGTTCCTTGAGCGATCCGGATGCAGACGTCGATGCGGTGGAGCCGCTTGAACTTGAGCCTGAGCCCGAGGTATTTCCTCCCGTGTTGGCTGGATTTACATAGTCGTCGACATCTTCGTCGGTGGAGCATGCCGTGAAGGCATTCATCAAAGCCATCGTGAATAGGGCATACGCCATTTTCTTCAGATTTTTTGTCATAGTCAGTAGGTTTTATCAGTTAAAAATAAATGTGTAGTTTTGGTAGACTAACGTGAAAATCTGAAGTTTTATTTCATATTGAAATCTGAAATGATGTTAAAAGAGGCTGACGGAGAACAAGATAGGAATTATTGTCATGATTTTTTGAAATATAGACAACGGCAAAAAAAAGGCGCAAGGGTGAGCATCTGAATAAATATCCATTGATTTATCTTGACATGAATGCATTCATCACTCGATACAAGACTGACGACGTGGTGGACATCATTGACGAGGCGATCAGGGAGGACATCTACGAATCATACCCCGACTGCCCAAGAAGCGAGAAGGTATGTTCTCAATAGTGCTTACTGTCGCATTCTCCGTTTTACCGTTATGTAGCAGCATTCCAAAATCAAAATTACACCCCTATAATGAGGCTATGTAGTTGATGACAGCGACGATGTCGGAGATGTCGATATTGTCGTCGCCGTTGACGTTGGCGGTCTGTGTGAAAGTTGTGTCGCCTGCAATGGTGTTGATGATGGCCACGATGTCGCTGATGTCGACCTGTCCGTCAAGGTTGACGTCATAAGTGCTGAACCATCCGTCATTCATCTCGTCGAGCGTGACAACCAATTCATGACTCATGCATTTGCGCCATTCGGCCTTGCTCGTTTTGTCCACGAAATTTCCATTCCACGTCTGATACCATGGCATCCACCACGACCACATAGCCTCGTCTTCCTTTTCTTTGTCGATGTCTGGAATCGGTCCGTTCTCAGAAAGTGCGATGATTTTTCGTCCTGCCGTGAGAGTCTTGAGGTGGTCGAACGATACGTAATTGCTGGAATAATCGAAGTCGGGGTTGTAGATATCGGCCGACACCACGTCGTAATACTGAACTCCCGGATTCCACTGCTGGTCTTTGTCGCCCGCGTTCCACACCCATATCACGTTGTGTACGCCTTTCACGCGGACCATCTCATCGTAAATCAGCCGGTAGAGTTTGATAAATGACGAAGCCCCTTCTCGCCCCCACCAGAACCATCCTCCACTGGCCTCATGGAGCGGCCGGAACACAACTGCGACGTTCTCCTTTTGCAGCTCAAGCAGATAGTCGGCCACCTTGTCGATGTCATGGATGATATATTTATATAATTGTGAGTTCTTGTTCCAGCTTCCATTCGCATTCATCGCGTCCGACACCTTCATGTTGCAGTCGGAGGTGTAGAAGGCATTGGTGTTCCTGCTGGGATCGCGCCAGTGCCAGGTGAATGCCGGGATTCCTCCCCGTCTGTATGTGTCCTTGGCCAGATTGACGCACTCGCGTGTGTATTCCAGGTTCCACGAGTCGTTCTCGTAAGACCCGGTTGCATTCATGAAGTCAAAACCGATCAGTGCGGGGTATTTTCCCGATGCCTGATACACCGCTTTCACGTCGGCCTGGCTTATGACACTGCCGTTAGAGCCCATGAGGTCTCCGGTCATGATTCCCGAAATGGTTTTCTTTCCGAAATTCTCATACAGGAATGTATAGACGAGCCGTGCGGCTGGTGTGGCCTCAGAATCGACGGGAGATTTTGAGATATTGAATTTCAAGGAAGAGTTTTCGGGCACCAGGCGTATATAGTCAATCCGAAACCATGTCCAGTTCGGAGTGATGAGAATGGAATTGGCCCCTGCCTGCATGATATAGGTTCCGACCTCGGACTCTGCCTGTCCGTTGACGGAGAACGTGCCGTTGTTGCCGTTGACGGAGAGATTGACAACCTTTTGCCCGTAGTTCCCGTCGTAGCCGACAAAAATTTTGTATTTCGCCCGCTTGTCGGCAGTAAAGCTGAAAGCGATTGATGCGTTGCTTTCCGTCAGTTCGAGCGCTTTACCTCCAGAGTACTTGCTGTCGGAAATCAGCCTGCAGTTCTTATATTGCGCTTGCTCCGCCTCCATCAGCGTATCGGCAGAGGCGTTGCAGGGAAAAGCGAGAAATGTTGCCAGCATTAGCGGCAGTGTCCAACGGCGTCCTGACAACAGTTCGCAAAGGGGTGTCAAACAGGTAAAGATGTGCATGAGTCTGTCTGTTTTTATAATATTTAGTGAGATAAAAAATAACTTAATTCACCGTCTGTTCCACTTGAATGCCATCCATGGCTGACTATCGTCTTGGCTTCTTGTCTTCTCGTCTTCCTGTCTTCTCGACTTCACCATAACGAGGCAACTTATTTTTTACGGTTACTTAACGATGTCACTGTAGCGCATGAGGTAGGTGTCGTACTGTGTCTTGAAAGGGCAGAACGGAGGTTTCACTTGTTCGGGAGCGAGGAAGAGCCGACTGATGAGTGGAGGCCACTTTCCGTTTTCCATCCTGTAGAGATAGAAGTCGCCTGCCACAGTCCCCACATTGCGTGCGATGACCGGGAATGCGGTCCGCGCGAATTTGGGTCCTTGCCCAGACACAGCTGCGTTGTAGGTGAGGACAATACCGCGGTCGGTCTGTTCGAACGAGATATTACCCTGCCGACAGACGATGAGCAGCCCGTCGCCGTCCTGGTCGGTGAGCAAGGCGGCATCCACCCCCCTCCGGTTTCCCTCGAAGTAGAGGTCTCCGCAAGTCATGTCCCATAATCCGTAGCGGTTGGCACGGTATCGCCCTGGATAGGACGGCATCGGTCCGCCTCCGATCCACTGCACACGGTCGATATCCTGCTTCAGCAGAAAACCGACACCCAGCTCGGAGAGGAAGCGTTCGGTAGAGTCAGGGGTGATGGAGAAACGCACATGCATTGCAGCCCCCTCATCCTCCATGCTGACGGTTGCATCGATGCCCTCCGCTGTTGTAGCTTCGGGGATTTTGAGCAGATAATGCTCCAGTCTGCTGTCTCCCACCTTGATTTTCTCCGCCATCGTGGCTTTTCGGCCGGCACGGACAAGCGGACCTTCCTGAATGGCATCCATCACGTCGGAAGAAGGCTGCGAGAAAGCCACCTTGAGTCGTGCGGTCACGTCGGCCGGATTCACGGGCAGGCTCTGGCGTAGGAAGCAATTACCTTGATTATCATATATCTCACAATGCAGAAGGCAGATACGGTCTGCTTGTGGAGACGAAGGCAGCTGCAGGGCGAATGTCGTCTGTCCGTGAGGTGTACATTCTGGCGAGAAGCGGCCATGAGCGAGAGTGTCCCGGTCCTCGGAATAAGCCCATCGGAAGGTGACGTTATCTTTGAGGTTGATAAAATCAAAGCGGTTGACGAGATGGAGTTTCAGGATGTTGCCGTCAGCCGACAGCACAGAGTCGCAGATGAAAGCCCTGGCATAGTTATGTTGCAGCTCATAATAGTTGGGGAGCGGTGTTCGGTCGGCATAGAGCAATCCGTCCGTTCCCTTGTTTCCGTACATTTCGAATCCTTGGTCCTGAGAGGTGAACACGCGCTCCTCGTATCCGAAGAAATCTCCGCCTGCCCGTTTTCTGTCGGTTTCCGAGAGTGAGTCCGCATGGCTGATTCTGAACGGCATACCTTGGTCCACCCACTCCCACACGCTTCCGCCCGCGATGCCCAGAGTGCGTTCGATGATTTCCCATTGTCGGTCGTGATCCTCAAGGGATATGCCGAGTGTGTGGCAATACTCTGTGAAGATAACGGGGCGGTCGCGGTGCTGATAGAATCCGGCGATTTGTCCGGTAGTGGGATAATGCGGCGCATAAATCGGCGCGTCGGAGGGAAACCCCTTGGGTTTTTCCCCCTCGAAGAACCGGCGGAAATAGCTGCCCACCTGCGGATAGCAATAAGGGCGAGAAGGATCGAGCTTGGTCTTCACGTATTCACCCAGGCTGATGCAGATGTCGGTGAGCGGATTCTCGTTGCCCAGGCTCCAGATGAGTACGCACGGGTGGTTCTTGTCGCGTCGGATGGTGGCCTGTGCCCGCTGCTGAAGTACAGGATAGAACTCAGGCTTGCTGAGGTTCTTGTCGCCAAAACCGAACGGCACTTCGTCGACAACATAGAATCCGAGGGAGTCCGCCAGCTCATAGAAACGTGGCTCACGGGGATAATGCGACGTGCGGATATAGTTGACCGACGCCTCTTTCATCTGCTTCATATCGCGAAGGATGGACGCCTCGTCGATGACTTTTACCGTCTTGGGGTCGGTGGAATGGCAAGTGACTCCACGGAGCTTGATTGGCTGTCCATTGAGTTTCAGCACGTTTCCATCAATAGAGAGTTGTCGGAAACCGAATCTGTGGTGGAACGTCTGGAGTGCCTTGCCTTTGCGGGCGAGCGTCGTACGCAGTGTGTAGAGATAAGGCGTCTCTGCGGTCCATTGTTTTGGTCTCGCCACTTTGTCTGTGCCGACCAGCATTCCCTCCGCATCCAGAATCTCGTGTGTCACAGTGGTGTGGCGGTCGGCATTCTTGACTTCCGTCAACACCTCCACCTCTCCCGTCAGGGCGGCATGGATGGTCAGGTCGGCCATGTGGGTTTCGGGCACCGCCATGAGCGTGACGTCGCGGAAAATCCCATTCGGCGCCCAGTCGTCGTTACAGTCGAAGTCGCTGCCCGGAAACTTGGAGATGACTTTCATCGCCAGCTCCTGCCGGTCAGCCTTGGGATTGAGGAAAGGAGTGATGTCGAAAATAGCGGTGTTGTAGGCCGACCTCCATGAGCCGGCATGCTTGCCGTTGACCCAGAAGTCGTAGCCGTAGAGCACGCCGTCGAAGCAGACGGCCACCCGCTGCCCTTTCCATGCACTCGGGACACTGAATGAAGTGCGGTAGAATCCGGTGAGCGGACGTGCGCTGTCGTAACTCGGCTTGCAGAATCCGTAGGCCTCCCAGCAGCCTGGGACAGGGATTTCCTTCCAGGACTCGTCCGTCTCCGGCACTTCCATCTCCTCTGCGATGCCTTCTTGCACTTTCAGCATCCATGTGCCGTTCAGGCTTTTCTGCATCTTGGGATCCGTCACTCTCAATATGCCGTGGAAAGCATCCTCCACCTGTGCGGCAGCCGCCATCGAGAAGAGCATCGCCCACACCGTCATCATCGTCCTCAGTCTCATAGTTTCTTGTATCTCAAGTCAATTTTCGTGTATTTTCTCTCTTTGGCGTTGTTCCAGTGCTCAAACAGTCCAAGCGGTCGTTCCAAGGGCTTTCCGTCCTGCTTATAGACTGTTCCGCTGGGAGCATTCGGGATGCTGGCCGCCTCGCGCAGATACTCGTCGCAGTAGTTGAGACTTCCGAACTCAGGCCATTCACCGATGATGATGTCCATAGCCACAGCGTCGCAAGCCAGCTCATCCTGAGAGAGGATGACTGAGCAGGCCCAGTCGCCGTTGAAGGGCTCCTTCATCCATTTGGGGTTGGGCGCGCCGTTGACGTCGCGCGATCCGTAGGTTCCGTCGATGAGGAACAGGAGCGTCTTCTGCCCGAGATGCTTATGCGCCATGAAGTCCACGAAGGTCTTGTATCCCGGCTTCCCGTGGCGCTTGTCCTGGCTCACGTTGTTATGGGCGTTCTGCCTCCAAAGCAGGTTGATGTCGGTGGCTCCATACCAGTTCTTTCCTGTCAAGGTCACGCCTGGTCCGGAGTGGGTCTTGAGCAATGCCGAGTTGATGAGATAGTCGGCATCTACGATACATTTTGCCAGTCCGCGGGCCATCTTTCCGTTTTCCTGGGAATAGACAATCTGTTCCGGGTAATATTCACATTTCTCACGGCCGTCTCCCCCTATATTGTCCACGAAGCGGACTTCGGGGAATTCCCTGTGGATTTTGCAGTAGATGCTGTCGGTGATAGCCCTGCTGGGCTCGCAGAGGATGATGTCCTGCTGTCGGATGCCCGCGTCATGCACCATGGAGCGTACGAGAGCCAGGGTGACGAAAGGAGATGAGTTGAGCTCGATGGTGTCGCGGTGCGTGATGGCGTTGTTGAGATTGAGTTTCACGGCTATGGTCTCACCTTTCTTGTATCCGCGTGCGCCTCGTCCATGCTCTTTGTTGAAATACCGGAAGAGGGCATTCCAGGCTTTTCTGGCATTATTCTCACCCGTAAGTTGCACTACCGCCTCCGTGATCATACGGTCGGCCCGTGCCTGGTCGTTCCATCGGTCGTCCACCCACAGTCCGGTCTTTCCGTCCCAACTTGCCACACCCGGCGAATGAATCCATGCCACACGTGCCGGATGGATTCCCCTGCCCTCTCCTATCGGCTCGTTGGGCCCGACAAAGAGTTTCGGAGCCTTTCCGTTGTACTCGCCAAAGAAGAGGCGGTCGCGGTTGACGGCCTCGCTGAGCAGCTGAATGGTGGTAGAGGGGCCGAGATCGGGATTCTTCCATGATTTGAGTTGCCAAACCACCTTTCCCGTCTTGTCCACCTCGATGGCCTGGACAGGAGCATGGAGCGAGTCCATCGGTGTCTTGTTCCATTCGTTATACCAGTTGTTGACGATATGTCCTCCGTCCTTCAGACGTACCGTCTTCTGCGGCTGGGTGACTCCATAGTCGGTGGTATTGAGCTCCCAGACGGTCTCTCCCTGTCGGTTGATTTCCTGAATCTTGCCCTTTCGTCCCGTGACGAGCAAGGTGCCTTTCGGCATTTCCTGCACAGACCAGGGGAGAAATCCGGTCCAGCGGTCCACCTCCTTGCCCTCACTCGTGAACTCATGAATGCAGCCCATCGACATGTTGGCTACGAGAAGTGTGCCTCGGGAGGAAAGGCGTGCGTTTCGGAACTGTCCGTGGACGGATCCTTTCTCCGTGATGGGGAGTTCAAATTCACGTACAATGTGTTTCGAAGGAATTTCCATGACGACCGCCTTTGCAGGCTTTCCATTCTGCACGAACACCACATGGGTGCGTCCAATAGGCTGAAGAGTATGGATTTCCGTGCCTTCAGGTGCTTCGTAGTGCCACAGTGTCTGGCAGTCGTTGAAGTCCTTCCCTGTGGAGATTTCCGCAATTCCGTATTGATGAGCCACGAGGATATGTCCGTCGGAAAGCAATATGGCGTCGCTGATTTCACCACGTCCAAGTTCGTCGCGGTAAGTCCAAGCCAGCTTGCCGTCCTTGACGACGAACATACGCCGTTGCTTGCTCTGTCCAGCATAGAAGAAGTCGTGACGTGCGAGGTCAGAGTCCACAGGCTCCTGTGCCCTCACACCATTCATGGCCGGCCACAATAGTGCCAACAGAAACAGTAGTCTTTTCATGATGCAGTCAGTTTGTAATGTTTATGCAAATTTACAAAAATCTGGCTAATCGGAAAAGAGAAGTCCGAATTTATGTTGAATTTCAGACTTAAACGCAAAAAAGTAATTAAGAAAGTGTAAAAGTGCATCACATGGCCCCCGGCGTTTTGTTCTTTCCTAAATTCACTGGTGAAGGCAGAATATTTTTTCCGTTTACCATCATTTATAATGATTTTATGCATTTTTTGATTGAAACAAAGTTCTACATCAAGAAAAAAAACATAACTTTGCAAAAAAATTATAGAGGTATTAATAAAAAGACTAATCAAAGGATTTCATGAGTAATTTTTCAACGAGAAAAAGCATCCTGCTGACGGCCTTCGCACTGAGCAGCATGACGATGTATGCCCAAAGCAACAAGGCAGACACAACAAGGATAAGCGATGTGGTGGTGACCGGCACCCGCCATGCCGTCGACGTACGCCATCTCCCGTTCACGGTGAACGTGGTGGACCGCAAGACACTGACTGAGAATGAGCAGCCAGCCATCCTCCCCACGCTCACTCAGCAGATTCCCGGCCTGTTCGTCACGGGACGCGGTGTGATGGGCTACGGCGTGAGCGGCGGCGCTGCCGGCGGCATCATGATGCGTGGCGTGAGTGGCGGCACGGGCCAGATGATGGTGCTCATCGACGGCCACCCCCAATATAACGGCATCTACGGCCACCCCATCGCCGACAGCTACCAGACGATGATGGCCGAGCGTGTGGAGGTGCTTCGCGGACCGGCATCGATGCTTTATGGCTCGAACGCGATGGGCGGCGTAATCAATATCGTGACACGCGGCATGAAGCACGACGGCGTGGTGACCAACCTGAACGTTGGAGCCGGCAGCTATGGCACATTCCAGGCTGAGGCCGCCAACCAGCTGAAGAGCGGACGGTTCTCGTCCACCATCGCCGCCCAGTACAACCGAAGCGACAACCACCGCCAGCGCATGGGCTTTGAGCAGTACGGCGCCCATATGAAACTGGGATACGAGCTTTCGGAGCACTGGAACGCCTTCCTCGACGGCGAAGTGAACCACTTCAACGCCGAGCAACCCGGCAGCAAGACCAGCCCCTTGTTCAGCGCCAAGCAATGGATTACACGCGGGTCGGTATCGGCCGGCGTGGAAAACCACTACGAGAAGACAAGCGGCGGTCTGAGTGTCTACACCAACTTCGGCCGCCACAAGATAGACGACGGAACGGGCGACCTGTCGAAACCGACCGCCCGCTATTTCCGCTCGAAAGACAATCTGGCCGGCGTGTCGTGGTATCAGAGCGCACGCCTGTTTGCAGGCAACCGCACCACCGTGGGTATTGACTACCAGCATATCTATGGCCGTGCCTACTACACCTCGAAAGAGACTGGCAAGACCTTGGAGACGCCCAACAAGCAAAGCGGGAAATCCCACCGCAACGAAGTGGCCGGCTACGTGGACTTCCGCCAGGACCTCACGTCCTGGATGACCGTCGACGCAGGCATCCGCGTCGACCACCACAACATCTCCGGCACGGAATGGATTCCGCAAGCGGGAGTGGTGTTCCGCCCTATGGAGAGCAGTGCGCTGAAAGCGATGGTGAGCAAAGGATTCAGAAATCCCACAATGCGGGAGATGTACCTCTATCCGCCGTCAAACACCGACCTGGAGCCTGAGCGGATGATGAACTACGAGCTGTCGTGGAAACATCAGGTCAGCCGCTTGAACTACGGACTCAACCTCTACTATCTGAAGGGCGACAACATGATCCAGACCCTGATGGGCGAGTCCGGACCTCGCAACGTGAACACAGGCGAAATCGAGAACTACGGCCTGGAACTGGAAGGAAAATACCGCATCAACCGGCACTGGAGCGTCAACACCAACCACAGCTTCCTCCACATGGAGAACAAAATTGTGGCTGCCCCGCAGTACAAGGGGTTCGTAGGCGGAAACTTCACTCAAGGAAAATGGAGCGTAGTGGCCGGCCTTCAGTACATCAACGGTCTCTACACGGCCGTGGGGGAAAACGAGAAGAAGGAGGACTTCTGGCTTCTGAACACGACTGTGAACTACTCCGTCCTCGACAACCTCCGCTTCTGGGTGAAAGGGGAAAACCTGCTGGCTCAGCGGTATGAGATCAATGCCGGCTATCCGATGCCGAAAGCCACGTTCATGGGCGGCGTGAATTTCAGATTTTAAGCACGGATTTCACGGAGTTTTACACTGACGGTATCTATAACTGATTATCTATCAGTACTTTTGTAGTTAAACGATAGAAAAGTGAAGATGTAGATTCTTTGAGCGATAAAAAAGTCGAAGATTTAACATTTTTAACTTTACGAAACCATAAAAAGCATAATAATATGCAGTTCTTGAGCAGTTAATATCTTTGAACGTTTCTGTTATTGTGAGGTAAAACTGCGATAGAATGTCGCAGTTTTACCTTAGAGTTCACCCATCATCACAATGGTTTCTAACCCATTGCCTTTTGTTCTTACATTCTCTTGTGCAAACTCTTCGTCGAAAATGAATACAGAAGGCTTCTTTTCTTCTGGAATGACAGCATCAGAAGTGACAATATAAGGTACAGCCACTTCCCCCTCTTGTGGTTTAGAGTCCTTACCAACCAATTGTCGTATGGCTTTAGCAATGGAGGTTTTTCCACTACCGTTTCGTCCATATATAATACTCAAACACTGATTTGAGTCAAATAAGTCAAGCCCTGAGGATGGTTCAAAATAGCCACCTTCAATCTGTATCTTTTTTAAATTCTCGAACATAGCAAATCAATCGTTTTTTATAGTTCGTACAAATCGTCCAGTTGTATTTCAGATTGAACGTCACCCCAATATTCATTCCGAGTTAGACCATCAGTGGTGACCATGATGGAATGAATGGCTTTCTTTGTGCCTGTTACAGACTGGAATACATTTCGTTTGCGGGTAAGTTCACTTGCATAATCGGAAGTGATGGTGTATGGATTCTTCGAGTATTTCATTTCGCATATATCAATTATTCCATCGCTCCGGTCTATAAGTAGGTCTATCTGAACTCCAGGCCTACCGATGTTCTCATCTGGCAAGCAACGCCATGCATATTCGTTTGTCAGTATTCCGCTGATACCAAGTTTCTTTTTAATCTGGTCAACATGCCATAGGCAAGTGCGCTCAAATGCTAAGCCACACCAAGTGTTATACTTCGGTGTTCCCAACATTGATCGCCAATAGTTTGAGCCTTGACGTACTCCGTCTATGTATTCATAATAGAATAATGTATAATGGTCTATTAGCTGGAAGATGTCCGATTTTGTCCGATACCCCATCATAGTGTAACTACGAATAAAGCCACACCACTCCAAATCTTTCAGAATGTCGGAAAATGCTCCATTGTCTTCAAATTTTCCTGCTGTCAACAACTCTTGTCGTGTCATGCCCATCTTTTTCTTGGCCAATAACTCAATAACGCGAACATATGGTTCTGGCTTTTTGAACAAAGAAGCATATAGCATCTCAAACTCATCATGCAGCTCTCCGTTAGGCGAAAAAATCAGTCTGTCTATCTCGGCAGTTATGCTTGTTCCTTTTTGCAATAAACTCCAATAATATGGTACACCGCCAAATATCATGTAGGCTTCCAGTATCTGTTTGCGGTTCAGCACAAGCCCTCGTGACTGAGCTAACTTTTCGCATAATCCCAAAGGGAATGGATTGAGGGATATACGATGATTCAAGCGATTGTGCAAACCACCTTTATTCTTAATGATTTTCTTGACCATCCATGAAGTACTGCTTCCGCATACCACAAAAACAATATCTTTTCGTGCAGATGCCCATCCGTTCCAAAATGATTCCAACTCTGATAAAAAACCAGAACGTGGAGCATCCATCCATGGAAGCTCGTCAAGGAAAACAACTTTTTTGCCTTCAGGCAGACTCATAATAAATCGTTTGAGTTCACTAAAAGCATCGCCCCAGTTGGTTAGTTCCGGAGTATCTTTCTGCCCATGTTCTTTGAGGGCACGACGGAAGCGTACCAACTGCTTTCTTGCAGTCAAATTTGCAGCACCGGTAAATTGGAAGTCGAATCGGTTTTCAAAGGCTTCTCTGATTAGAAAAGTCTTGCCAACACGACGTCTGCCATAAACTGCAATAAACTGAGAATACTCTTCGTTATGAGCATTCTGTAATATTTGTTTTTCTTTTTCTCGACCAATCAACATGGCATCCATTAATTTTGAATTTCGCCACAAAGATAATACTTTTTTCGTGAGAAAACAAGCGGAAAGATAGAAAAAAGCAAAGATTCCGCTGATTTATTAACGAAATTCCACGTTGGCATGTGATTTTATGTTCAGTTGAATGTTATATGTTACCGAAATGTGCATAACTGGAGAGAAAGAAGGTTGGATTCGATAAAATTTGCGACTCCACAAGACTAATGGAATAATAATTGAAGTTTTATAACAGGTGAAACCATGTATAACAATTCGGGCGGAAACTTGCAAAATATCGCAGTTTCCGCCCGAGATAATTATAATAGAATTGAGTCAAATTCTTATGGCTTGGTTATAATATCCCACAACTCATCGTAGTTCTTTACCACATCGTATGTGACATGGCTGTCAGAGATTGTGGCGAAGTGGCGACTTGCACATTCTATCTTCACACATTCTGCTCGACGATAATCTTTTAGGCTATCTTTGTCGTAGCCTTTCGTTTCAGCCACGAAGTAGATGTGCTTAATGTTGTTTCTCTCATGGAATACCACGGCCCACTCTGGATTATAGTGACCGACAGACGTATTGATATAGAAGCCATTGGGAAGTTTCGTATAGACAGCAACCTCATTACGCGATTCCAACTGATTAGAGAAATCCATCTCAGTGCCTTTTGAGTCAACTACCACAAGGTTATAGAGAGACTTGTGCGACTTCAAGGCATTCACACCCTAGCGACCTTTCAGAGCCGATGCTTCTGTTTATTCATGTAAATCACACAGGTTCCATATTTATCCATTCGCTTTGCTCATCGGTAATTAAATGTTTTGTCTTTAACAACAACCAGCCACGGCCTTAGACCGATGCTATGATTACCACATTCAGCTTCTATACTGCCTCAAAAACTCTATCACAGCCTCATGCTGCCGCTGTTGCTGCACCATCCACTCGTTATAC
>CAMOTI010000100.1 GCA_946625675.1 uncultured Prevotellaceae bacterium
TTCTGCTTTAGCATATGCTTTTAACAGCACGCCTTCAGACCCCTTCGAAACGGCAGGAGTGACAAACAGCAATGTGACAGTGGAATCTATTGGTGATAATGCGACATACGGTCCACTGGTGGTTAGTGGTTTGGAAGTAATGGAGGAGAACGTTCAAGTGGTTGAGCCATCGTCGTGGGCATTCAAATTCCCTTATGTCTACGACATGTCAAGCGGTTCAGAGGTGAAGGCGTCGCGTGTGGTATTCAAACGTAAAAGCATGAAAGGAGACGTAAACGTCGACGGCAAGGTTGACATCTCCGACATCGTAGCTGTAATCAACCAGATTGCCGGTACCGCCACCTATCCGAATGCCGACGTGAACGGCGACAAGAAGGTTGACATCTCCGACATCGTGGCCATCATCAACATTATAGCCGGGATGTAGATTTTTTAAGTGAAAAGTTTTTAAGTGAAAAGTGAATAGTGAAAAGTGAAAAGTGTAGTTACTTTGTATTTGGAGGTAGTTGGGGGTAGCTGGAGGTAGTTGGAAAAGGGAAATTCAGCCGTCTTCGGGCATCGAGCCCTCGACGGCTGGCGCGGACGAGACGTCCACGCCCCCAGTGGAGGCGGGCTTCTGTGCAAAGTTGGTGAAGTTATACTCAGTGGAGGCGGGCTTCTGTGCAAAACAGACGTGGTTATCACTATTCTGTCGTGATGAACAAGAAGCTAACAGGTAACAATAAAAGTAAACACTACACGAGACCCTGAAAAATAAACAAATCAAACAAGAATAGGAAATAAACTGATGAAGAAAACTGTGATGATTACTGGCGCAACAAGCGGAATAGGTCTTGGCTGCGCACGTAAGTTCGCCGAGAATGGCGACCGGTTGATTCTGACCGGCAGGAATGAAGAGAAGTTGAAAGCCGTTTGTGAAGAGTTGACTTCAGGCGGCACGGAGGTTTGTCCGTTGGTGTTCGACGTTCGCGACCGCAAAGCTGCAACGGCAGCAGTTGAGAGTCTTCCTTCGGAATGGAAAGAGATAGACGTGCTGGTGAACAACGCCGGCCTGGCGTTGGGTCTGGAGCCCGAATATGAGGGTGACCTCGATGACTGGGAGACGATGATCGACACAAATATCAAGGGCCTGCTGACGATGACACGTCTGGTGGTTCCCGGTATGGTGGCACGTAACCGTGGGCATGTGATCAACATCGGGTCAGTGGCCGGCGATGCCGCCTATGCCGGAGGCAACGTGTATTGCGCGACGAAGTCGGCCGTAAAGGCATTGACCGACGGTCTGCGTATCGACGTGGCCGAGAGTGCCGTGAGGGTGACGAACTTGAAGCCCGGTTTGGTTGAGACGAACTTCAGCAATGTGCGGTTCCACGGTGACACAGGCCGTGCAAAGAAACTGTACACGGGCATCGATCCGCTGACCGGTGACGACATCGCCGACGTGGCCGTTTATGCCGCCAATGCCCCAGCCCATGTTCAGATCGCCGAGGTTCTGATACTCGCCACCCATCAGGCCAACGGAAGCGTGATTGTGCGAAAATAAAGCACAATTCCGTTGATTTATGTCAATAAAAAATTTTCATAAAATGATAATCATAAAATGATAAATACTAAAAGAAGGCATATTGGAAGAAATCATCATCTATAAATCTGCACCGAAAGAGCTGCTATATATTATCCTGACATGTTTGTTGGGTGTCGGTTTGGCCTATCCCCTTGAAGAGTTCAGCATCATGATGTTTCTGCTGGGCTGCCTCGTGTTCGCTTACGGCGTGTACACCCTCTTTAAATTCATCCGCAGACGCATGAAGGGTCCAATTCCCGCGTTGACGATAACCGACCAGCGCGTGATTGTGGACCACGACTTCAAAATGGACGTATTCTTTACGGATGTAGAGGAATTTATCCTGCGGGAATATCAGGGTAAAGACGTCATCGAGATCAAATATAAAGAGTCAGTAAGGAAACAGCTGGAGAGCGAGGGCGTGATCCGCAAGAAAACGAAGGAGAGAGAATTCGACTCAGACGGTGATGAAATTGAGCAGCTGGAGGATTTCATCTATGTGGAAGACCTGACGATGAAGAAAGAGGAGATATTCGCTTTGCTTCAGAAACGTCTGGAGGAATCCAGGAAATAAGATTTTTCATGGGTTATTTATGGGTCGAATGGGCTAACTGATTTATGGGTCGAATGGGTCAAATGGGCGTTTGGGGTTCGGCAGCCTGACGTAGCGGAAGCTCTTCGTCGAGGTTGTAGGGAGCAGCAGGTAGTTTGGGTTGTGTTTTGTGTAGGTAGATTTGGAGGAGCGTCTGCTGAAGTGAGGCAAGCGTGTCCTCACGCAGTGCAGGCTTGAGCTGACATTCCCAGACGGTGATGCAGTTCCATCCGAGAGCGGTGAGCTGCTGGATGGTGTGTGAGTCGCGTGCTTTGTTTCGGGAGATTTTGTTTTGCCAGAACTCGGTGTTGGTCTTTGGGATACGATAAGCAGGACATCCGTCGTGTCCGTGCCAGAAGCATCCGTTGACGAAGATACATGTGGCGTATTTCCGCATGACGATGTCGGGATGGCCCGGAAGCCTGGGATCGTTGAGTCGAAATCGGAATCCGTTGGCAAAGAGGTATCTGCGGACAATCAGCTCCGGTTTGGTGTTTTTGGAGTGGATTGCCGCCATGTTGTTGTGACGCTGGGATGGGGAGAGAGAATCCAAAAGTTTGAAATTTGAGGTTTGAGATTTGAGGTTTCGCTTCGCAGGATTCCGTCGCGACTCGGCATAGCTCAAGCGAGCTTGGCTCTGCACTCGCTGCTCCAGAATCTTCACCATGCGGAGAGGGAAGTTACAAGACGCACCACGGGGCGTCTCTACAAAGCAGACAGATAGTTGGAAGACGCAAAAGGAGAAAGTTACAAGACGCCCCACAGGGCGTCTCTACAAAGAACGCTTGCGGAGGACATGGGGTATGTCCTTTCCGCAAGCGTGTTGTTTGATGAGAGGTGAGGAATTAAAGGATGGTCTTAACAGCCTCGAGCATACCCTTCTCCTGGATGAGGTCGAGATACTCCTTCACGAGTGCGGTGAGTCCAGGCACAGTCTCGTTGAGGTTTTCCTTCCAGATGTTCTCCGCAGCGAGTACACCCTCAGCCACCTTCTGCGTGTCGCCAGTGTTCCAGAGGTCAGTAAGCAGCTGCATGATTTCCGGTGCGTCGTTCGGCTGAATAGGCGCTCCGTCCGCACGGGTACCACCCTTGTAGTAAGTGATGATAGCAGCAAGTCCGAACACCAGTCCCTTAGGCAGCTCACCCTTACGCTCGAGATAGGTCTTCACACCCGGCAGGTCGCGCGTCTCGTACTTAGGGAAGGAGTTGAGCATGATGGAAGTGACCTGATGGTCGACGAACGGGTTGTTGAATCGCTCGAGCACGTCGGCTGCGAACTTGCGGAGTTCGTCCATCGGGAGGTTGAGCGTCTCCATCAACTCCTCGAACTGCACCTTGTGGATGTACTTGCCGAGAACCGGGTGGTTGCATGCGTCGCGCACGATGTTGACTCCAGAGAGGTAAGTGACCGGAGAGAGAACGGTGTGCGGTCCGTTGAGCAGTGTCACCTTACGCTCGTGGTACGGCTTCTCGCTCGGCGCGATGAGCACGTGGAGTCCAGCCTTCTCAGCAGGGAACTCCTTACGTAGCTGAGCGATGGACATGTTCTCCGGTTTCTCGATGACCCAGAGGTGGAAAATCTCACCCTGCACAACGAGGTTGTCGGCATAGCATATTTTCTTCTGGATCTGCTGGATTTCGTTGCGTGGGAATCCCGGTACGATGCGGTCTACGAGTGTGGCGCATACATAGCAGTACTTTGTGAACCAAGTCTTGAACTTCTCATAGTCCTTACCGAAGTCATCCTTCCAGAGTTCGATGTACTGGTAGATGCACTCCTTGAGGTGGTGTCCGTTGAGGAAGATGAGCTCACACGGCATAATGATGAGTCCCTTGGTCTTGTCGCCTTTGAAGGTCTGGAAACGACGATAGAGGAGCTGCGTGAGTTTGCCCGGATAGCTTGATGCCGGTGCGTCTGACAGCTTGCAAGAAGGGTCGAACGCGATACCCGCCTCCGTGGTGTTGGAGATGACGAAACGAATTTCCGGCTGGTCAGCGAGTGCGAGGAACGCGTGGTTCTGGCTGTAGGGGTTGATCGCGCGGCTGATGCAGTCGATACGCTCGAGTGAGTTGACCGCCTCACCGTTCTGACGTCCCTGCAGGTTGACATGATAGAGGCAGTCCTGCTCGTTGAGCCAGTCGACCATACCCCTTTCGATAGGCTGTACGACCACGACCGACGAGTTGAAGTCCGTCTTGCGGTTCATGTTGAAGATGATCCAGTCTACGAAACAGCGGAGGAAGTTGCCTTCGCCAAACTGAATGATTCTCTCAGGAGCAGTGCTCTTAGGAGCAGTGCGTGCATTCAATGCTTTTAATGCCATAATTATTTGATTTAAAAGTTTAGTTAGTTGTATTTATCTGCAAAATTAAAGAATATTTTTTAAAAGTTTATCATAAAACGAAAAATTATTATTAAATTTGCAATAATTGAAAGGAAAAAATAAGTGAATAGTGAAAAGTGAATAGTGAAAAGTGTAGTTACTCATTCAAATGGAGAGCGGACACATGCGAAGCTATTTACGATTTACGATTTATTTGACCATTTTTTAATTTTAGCTATTTGACCATGCGGACCGGATCTTAGATCCAAGTGGACAGGAGACGGACATACATGAAGTAAGTCCCTACAGCAAAAAAGAAACAACAAAACTCACAAATCATATTCAAACTCTAATTAACACTAAAAAAAAGACGATCACATGAAGAAATTTATGGACGAGAACTTCATCCTGCAGACAGAGACTGCACAGAAGTTGTATCACGAGCATGCGGCCAAGATGCCGATTATCGACTACCACTGTCATCTGGTACCTCAGATGGTGGCAGAGAACAAACGCTTCGACTCCATCACCCAGATATGGCTGGGCGGCGACCACTACAAATGGCGTGCGATGAGGAGCAACGGCGTAGACGAGCGCTACTGCACCGGCAAAGACACGAGCGACTGGGAAAAGTTTGAGAAATGGGCCGAGACCGTGCCTTACACGTTCCGCAACCCGTTGTATCACTGGACTCACCTGGAGCTGAAGACCGCCTTCGGCATCGAGAAGACGCTGAATCCTGAGACCGCCCGCGAGATATACGAGGAGTGCAACGAGCAGATCAAGAACGACCCTAAGTTCACTCCCCGCGGCTTGATGAAGCACTACAACGTGGAGATTGTCTGCACCACTGACGATCCAGTAGACTCACTGGAGTACCACAAGCAGGTGGCTGCCGACCCTACGATGGAGACCCGCATGCTTCCCGCCTGGCGTCCCGACAAGGCTATGGCCGTGGAGGTACCAGCCAACTTCAAGGCCTACGTTGACAAGCTGGCCGAGGTGAGCGGTGTGGACATCAAGGGCTTCAACGACTATATCGACGCCATCCAGAAACGTCACGACTTCTTCGCATCGATGGGCTGCAAGCTGAGCGACCACGGTATCGAGGAGTTCTATGCTGAGGACTACACCGACGCCGAGATCAAGGCCATCTTCGACAAGGTTTACGGCGGTCAGTCCCTGAGCCAGGAGGAGATTCTGAAGTTCAAGAGTGCGATGATGTATATCTTCGCCGTTCAGGACGCAGAAGCCGGCTGGGCCCAGCAGTTCCACTACGGTGCCATCCGCGACAACAACTCCAAGATGTTCAAGCAGCTGGGTCCTGACACCGGCTTCGACTCCATCGGCGAATTCAACACCGCAAAGAAATGCTCGAAATTCCTTGACCGCCTGAACGCCGAGGGCAAGCTGGCCAAGACCATCTTGTACAACCTGAACCCTTGCGCCAACGAAGTGCTGGCCACGATGCTTGGTAACTTCCAGGACGGCTCATGCCCTGGCAAGATCCAGTGGGGCAGCGGCTGGTGGTTCCTCGATCAGAAAGACGGCATGCAGAAGCAGATGAACGCTCTGTCGCTTCTCGGCCTGCTGAGCCGTTTCGTAGGTATGCTGACCGACTCCCGCTCGTTCCTCTCCTACCCTCGTCATGAGTACTTCCGCCGCATCCTGTGCAACCTGGTTGGCACCGACATCGAGAACGGCGAAGTTCCCTACAGCGGCTATGAGGCAGCCCGCGTGAACCAGATGATTGAGGACATCAGCTACAACAACGCAAAGCAGTATTTTCAGTTTTAGTCAGCAGAAGAGGCCGTGCTTCGCCGGCCAATAGTGCCGCAGACAACTGCGGCCTACAGGAACGGTGACGCGGCGTACATGAATGCTGCTGCGGACTATATGGAACAACCGCAGACTACAAAAACTTCTATTATTCAAAGAACTTTGAAAAAGATATTTTTATATATGATGACATTGTTTGCCTGTGCCGGCCCTGCGTCGGCACAGGTGAACGGTGTTTTTGTGGACAACCTGAAGACGCTGCGTGTGGAGGTGAACGGTCTGTGGGACCATGCCCCTGTCGTGCCGATTGGCGGCCAGAACTACGTGGAGATCAGCTTCGACGACCTTCAGCACAGCTATGAGCGTCGCACCTACCACATCACACACTGTAATGCCGACTGGACTCCGAGCGAACTGCTGGAGAACGAATATCTCGACGGCTTCAACGACCGCCCAATCGAGAATTACGAACCGTCGATGAACACGACGATGATGTACAACCACTACACGCTTCGCCTGCCCAACGAGGACGTCCGGCTGAAAGTGAGCGGCAACTTCATCGTCGACATCTACGAGGACGGCGACGACGAGCCAGTGGCCCGTGCCTGCTTCAGCGTGTTGGACAGCAAGGTTGACGCCCGCATGACGGTGAGTCCTAACACCGACATCGACCAGTATGCCAGCCACCAGCAGGTGAGCCTGAGCCTGAACTACTACACCTACAACGTGCACCGTCCGGAAGAGGAACTGCGTCCGGTTGTGCTACAAAACCGCCGCTGGGACACCCGCGTGGACGTGGGCCGTCCGAGCAACCTGCAGTCCACCGAGCTGTTCTACGAGCATAAGGACGAGCTCATCTTCAAAGCAGGAAACGAATACCGCAGGTTCGAGATTTTGGACGAGTACGTTCCGACAATGCGGGTGGAGAGCATGAGCTATCACGAGCCTTACTACCATGCCACAATCATGACCGACGAACAGCGGCGTAACTATATCTACGATGAAGACCAGGACGGCCGTTTCCTCGTGCGCAACGGCGACAACGTTGACAACGAGACCGAGAGCGACTACTTCATCACCCATTTCCAATTAGACATGCCAGAGATAGAGGGAGGAAAAGTATATCTGAATGGCGACTTGACCTACAACAGCTATTCGGAAGATTACGAGATGGAATATGACCCCAGCATCAACGCCTACATCATTGCTCTGCCTCTGAAACAGGGATCCTACAACTACCAATATATGTTCGTGCCCGACGGCTACGACCGTGGGAGCGAGATAGAGACAGAAGGGAGTTTTTATCAGACGGAAAACGAATACAGCGTGTATATCTACCACAGACCCTTCGGCGGGAGATATGACCATCTGGTTGGATATGCCAGTATTAAGTTTAAAGTTTAGAAATTATATTTGGCCGTGCTTCACCGGCCGACTGTGCGAGACACAAGGTCTCGCCTACCTCTCCCGTGGGGCATGAAGAGGTCCGGAGAGCCTGGAAAAAGCAGAGAAACTAGAAAGACGGAAAAGGAAGACAAACAGGAAAAAAGAAAGCAGGAAAAAAGAAAAAAAGGAAACGAACAACACAAAACGAAAGGAATGAAACGGAAAATAACATTCATGCTGCTGATGCTAGCCGCATCAGCTGTTTACTGTCAACATACAGAAGAGCAGAGCATTCAAAGCGTTGAGGGACACGTTAAACATTTTCTGAGCAGCTACAGCCTGCCCGGCAATCCTCGGGTAAGGAAGGC
Organism: uncultured Prevotellaceae bacterium; assembly: GCA_946625675.1. GTDB lineage: Bacteria > Bacteroidota > Bacteroidia > Bacteroidales > Bacteroidaceae > UBA3839. The sequence goes on from CAMOTI010000100.1 coordinate 8,014, forward strand.
CCAGGTGAAGTCGATGGACGTGAACGAGCGGAAGTCGACGATAGATCTGACGCTGAGCGGTGGTGCCGACGAGATGTACTACACGGACGATATCGTGGAGCAGATGTACCGCGATATCCGGAGTTGCCTTCCTGAGAATTACCGCAGATACAAGATGAACATCACTGCCGACGGTCGTCCGATAGAATACCTTGTCCCCAATGCCCTTCGCCGAGGAAAGGCGGAGAAGAGCAAGCTCTGGAAGAAAGAGCACGACAACGAGGACGAGCGTTGGGTGACGAACATATCCCGTCCTTACAAGATAGGGAAAGGGCTCGACGGTCATCACATCAGCCTGTGCCAGAGCCACGGCCGCTATTACGACGCGTCGAAAGGCGGATGGGTGTGGCAGCGTCCTCGCCTGTTCTGCACGACAGAGGACCTATTTTCCCAGACCTTTGTGATTCCCTATATCATCCCGATGCTGGAGAACGCCGGCGCCATCGTCTATACCACCCGCGACCGCTTCTGGCAGAACCGTGAGGAGATCGTGGACATGGACCAGGACGAGGACATGAAATATTTCGAGGTGGCGATGAACGAGGACGAATGGGAGACCAGTCCCCAGCCCGGCTTCCGTCATGCCAAGGAGTTGTACAACGGACATGAGACGCCGTTCGGCAAGGGCAACTGTCGCCAGATCAAGAGCGTGAAGCCGTCGAAGCGTGCCAGCGAGATGGCGCTGGTGCAGTGGATCCCCGACATACCGAAGAGCGGGCGCTATCCCGTCTACGTGTCGTATCAGTCGTTCAAGAACAGCGCTGAGGACGTGGTGTATGAGATCCACCATGCCGGTGGCGTGAGCGAGGTGAAGGTGAACCAGCGCATGGGCGGCGGCACCTGGGTGCTGCTCGGCGAGTTCGACTTCCTCCAGGGCATGAACGACAACGGCAAGATCGTGCTGAGCAATATCTGCCGACGGAAAGGCCAGATTGTGAGTGCCGACGCCGTGAGGATAGGCGGCGGCATGGGCAACATCGTGCGCGGTGGCAGCCTGAGCGGCCTTCCCCGCTGGGCCGAGGCAGCCAAATACTCCGCTCAGTGGTATGGTATGCCCGACAGCTGCTACGAAAGCATCAGCGGCGACGAGTACCGCAGCGACATCTACAGCCGTCCGAAATGCACGAACGAGCTTGGTGGCGGCAGCGTGTATCTGCCCAACCGCGACGGCCGGAAAGTTCCGATAGAAATAAGCATGGCCTTCCACACCGACGCCGGCTACCGCAGCAACGACGAGCTGATTGGTCCCCTTTCCATCTGCACTACCGACTGGGGCGACGGCGTGTTAGCCAGCGGCATGGACCGTCATGCCAGCCGCGACCTGGCCAGCCTGCTGTATGAGGGCGTGAACCGCGACATGAAGAAATACAATTTCCAGGTGCGCGCACTGTGGAACCGCAACTATGGTGAATCGCGCGCCGCCGACGTTCCGAGCATCATCTTCGAGATGCTTTCGCACCAGAACTTCGCCGACATGCGTCTGGGCTACGACCCCTATTTCAAGTTTGACTTCTGCCGCTCGATTTACAAGAGCGTGCTGCGATATATCTGCTCGATGCACGACAAGCCCTTTGTTGTTGCCCCTCTCCCTGTGACCGACTTCGCCGTCCGTCTGGACGAGAACCGCAAGGAGGCCGTGCTGAGCTGGAGCCCCGTGAGCGACCCCTTGGAGCCGAGTGCAAGAGCGACGAGTTACGTGGTGTACACCCGCCGTGGGCGCTATGGGTTCGACAACGGTCAGGTGGTTCAGGGCACGTCGCTGAGCATACCGCTCCAGCCCGACATCGTCTATTCGTTTAAAGTATGCGCGCTGAACGAGGGCGGCCGGAGTTTTCCGTCGGAAGTGCTGAGCGCCGGTATCTGCTCTCAGAATCAGGGCACGGCCCTGATCGTGAACGGCTTCACCCGACTGGAAGGTCCTGCCTGGTATAACAACGCGACCGAGCAAGGCTTCCTGCTCGACAAAGACCCCGGCGTACAGTATGGTGCGTTTGCCGGCTTCTGTGGCCGTCAGAAGGTGTTCACGAAGTCTACGATGGGCTCGGAGGCCACCGACGGTCTGGGTTACAGCGACAGCGAGCTGGAAGGTAAGGTGGTGATGGGCAACACATTCGACTACCCCTGCATCCATGGCGAAGGCATGCTTGCCGGTGGCCATTCGTTCGCGTCGGTGAGCGAGTCGGCGTTCCAGCGGATGGGCAACCTGCGGGATTACCGCGCCATCGACATGATATACGGCGTTCAGAAAGTCTTCAACGAGCAGAGCCTGAGCCAGCTGAGCGGCTACGTTTCCGACGGCGGCTCGTTGCTGCTGAGCGGTGCGAACCTGATGAAGAGCGGCAGTATCGGCAGCCGTTTCGGTATCAGCGGCAGCGGCGTGGTTTCCGGTCCCTGCAGCCTGAGCAACCAGTACAGCCAGTTTGAGATTTACCGCGAGCTGAACGACGAGATGTACAGCGTGCCAGAGCCCGACGTGCTGACCATTCCCGAAGGCGGCAGCATGGTGGCAGAATATGGAGGAATCGGCGCGGCAGGCGTCCGTAAAGGGAACGTGACGGTTTATGGTTTTCCGATAGAGAGCATCAAGGACCAACGGATGATCAACACGCTGATCCGTGATGCGTTTGAGGCAAAATAGAGGTCATAGGAGCTATGGAGGCTATAGATACAGAAATAGATTAATAGATGGACCAACGGAAACTACAACTGACAGACTGGCTTCCGACGACGAAGAAGGAGGCTCTGCTTCGTGGCTGGGATGAGCTTGACGTGGTGTTGCTGAGTGGCGACGCCTACGTGGATCATCCCTCGTTCGGGTGTGCCGTGATCGGAAGGCTGCTGGAGTCGCTGGGTTTGCGAGTGGCGATCGTGCCTCAGCCCGACTGGCACGGTGACTGGCGCGACTTCAAGAAGTTTGGCCGTCCACGGTTGTTTTTCGGGATATCGCCCGGATGTATGGACTCGATGGTGAACAAATACACGGCAGCCAAACGCCTACGCAGTGAAGACGCCTACAGTCCCGACGGTCGGCATGACCTGCGCCCGGAATACCCTACGATAGTCTATACGAAAATTGTGAAGGAGCTTTATCCCGACGTGCCCGTGGTGCTTGGCGGCATCGAGGCTTCGCTTCGCCGCCTGACCCATTATGACTACTGGAGCGACAGTCTCCACCGGAGCATCCTCTTAGACAGCGGCGGCGATCTCTTGATCTACGGTATGGGAGAGAAGCCGATGGAGTCGCTTTGCGAGCTGCTGAGCGATACAGACGGAGCTTTGGACGTTCATACATTCCGAAACCTGCTGCTACGGCATCCTCAGAAACAGACCGTGATGCTGCTGAGCGAGAAAGATATTCCGAGAGGCGTCCGCCCCGACGACATCGTGCTCCACAGCCACGAGGCCTGCCTGAGGGACAAGCGGTGCCAAGCCGAGAATTTCCGTCATATAGAAGAAGAGTCTAACAAATATGCCGCCCGGCGCATCATCCAACCCTACGGCGACACCAATGCCGTGGTGTTTCCTCCCTATCAGCCGATGAGCCAGAACGAGCTGGACCGGAGCTTCGACCTCCCCTACACCCGTCTGCCCCACCCCAAATACAAAGGTAAGCGCATCCCCGCCTACGAGATGATCAAGCACTCCGTATGCCTGCATCGCGGCTGCTTCGGCGGCTGCGCCTTCTGCACAATCTCCGCCCACCAAGGCAAGTTCATCACGTCGAGGAGCAAGGAGAGCATCCTGAAAGAAGTGAAAGCCATCACCGAGATGGACGACTTCAAAGGCTATCTGAGCGACCTGGGCGGTCCGAGCGCGAACATGTATGCGATGCACGGTAAGAATCTGGAACTGTGTCATAAGTGCGCCCGCCCGTCGTGCATCCATCCGAGGGTATGCAAAAACCTGAACACCGACCACAGCGCGCTGCTCGACATCTACCGCAGCGTGGACGGACTGGCCAAGGTGAAGAAGAGCTTCGTGGGCAGCGGCGTCCGCTACGACCTGATCCTGCACGACAGCGGTGACGAGAAGGTGAACGCCACGAACCGCAGCTACGCCCAGGAGCTGATCAGGCACCACGTGAGCGGCCGATTGAAGGTGGCTCCCGAGCATACAAGCGACCGCGTGCTGCAGCTGATGCGCAAACCGTCGTTTGAACTGTTCTACGAGTTCAAGCGGCTGTTTGATGAGGTGAACCGGAAATACCAGCTTCGTGAGCAGATCATCCCCTACTTCATCAGCAGCCACCCCGGCTGCACGACCGCCGACATGGCCGAGCTGGCCGTGCTGACGAAGGCACTGAACTTCAAGCTGGAGCAGGTGCAGGACTTCACGCCCACGCCGATGACCATCAGCAGCGAGATGTGGTACACGGGGCTCGACCCCTACACGCTGAAGCCCGTGTACTCGGCTAAGACGGCGAAAGAGAAGGAGAAGCAGCGTATGTTCTTCTTCTGGTACAAGCGGGAAGAGCAACAGAAAATCATACGCGAACTGCGACGGATAGGACGCGAGGACCTGATAAAAAGAATTTTTAACTAAGGAGGAGGAATCAGAGGAATCAGAGGACTCGAAGGAATCGGAGGACTCGGAATACTCGGAGTAATCAGAATACTCGGAGGACTCGGAATAATAGAAAAAAATTTAAAGAAAAGAAGAGAAAATAAAAGAAAAAATGGAAGAGAACAAAGAACTGGGTATGGCCTGGAAATTCATAGAAGACACGAACGTGAGCGTGTTTTTGACCGGCAAGGCCGGCACAGGCAAGACCACGTTTCTGAAAAAACTCCGTGAGCAGATGCAGAAACGCATGGTTGTGGTTGCCCCAACCGGTGTAGCAGCCATCAATGCCGGCGGCGTGACCATCCATTCATTCTTCCAACTGCCAATCGGCATCCATGTGCCCGGGAGCACAGTGAAGACCGAGAAGCGGTATTTCACGATGAGCAACACGAAGAAAAACATCATGCGTACGCTCGACCTGCTGATTATCGACGAGATCAGCATGGTTCGCAGCGACCTGCTCGACGCCATCGACGACGTGCTTCGAAAATACCGTGACCCCCAGAAGCCGTTCGGCGGCGTTCAGCTGCTGATGATCGGCGACCTCCACCAGCTTGCGCCCGTGGCGAACGACCAGGAGTGGAGCATACTGAAAGACTACTACGACACGCAGTATTTCTTCGGCAGCAAGGCCCTTCAGAAGGTTCGCTACGTGACGATCGAGCTGAAAAAGATCTACCGTCAGGAAGACCAGCATTTCATCTCGCTTTTAGCCAACATCCGCGACGGCCGCCTCGACGCCCAGACCATCGGTGCGCTCAACCAGCGGTACATCCCGAATTTCCAGCCCGGCCCCGACGAAGAATATATCCGTCTGACGACCCACAACTACCGTGCGGACCAGTTCAACCAACACCAGCTTTCGTTGCTGCCCGGTAATAGCCATCAGTTCAAGTGCAAGGTGGAAGGTACGTTTCCTGAGAACTCCTACCCCGCCTCCCCATTGCTGGAGTTGAAGCTTGGCACGCAGGTGATGTTCATCCGCAACGACGCCGGGGGCAACCGTTATTTCAACGGCAAAATCGGTAAGGTGGTTGGTTTCGGCGACGAGAACATCCTCGTGCAATGCCATGGCGAGGTTCAGCCCATCAGCGTGGAACCTGCTGAATGGGAGAACACGGAATACGAGATTGACCCTAAGAGCAAGGAGATAGAAGAGAAGGTGGTTGGCAAGTTCCGTCAGTTTCCGCTTCGTCTGGCCTGGTCGATCACGATTCACAAAAGCCAAGGCCTGACGTTCGACCACGCCATCCTCGACATCAACTACAGTTTCGCTCACGGTCAGGTGTATGTGGCACTGAGCCGCTGCCGCACGCTTGAAGGTCTGGTGCTGGCCAACCCGCTGTACGTGCAGTCGTTGACCTCCGACGAGGCCGTGAGCACGTATATCGAGCAGAAGACCAGCGAGTCGGAAGGAGTGATGGACCAGTTCGACGAACTGAAGTCCGCCTATTTCCTCAGCCTGCTCGACGAGCAGTTCGGATTCGGCAAGCTGATCAGCTGCGTACACGACTTTACCCGCGTGTTCAACGAGTTTTTGTACCGAAAATACGGAGAGCTGAGCAAAGCCTGGTCAGAGCTTGCGCAGGAGTTGCCAACGAAACTGGGCGAGGTGGCCAAGACGTTCCAGCAGCAGTACACCCGGATATTGAATGCAAACGGCCAGACCAACGACGACCCTCATCTGCAAGAACGAATCCACAAAGCAGCTGACTATTTCTGCAACTATCTTCTTTCCCACGTTACTCCACTGGTGAATCGTAGCCGTAACCTGGACATCGGCAACAAACAGACAGCTAAGCGCTATGAGAATTCGTTCGACCGTTTGGTATTGGAGTTGCGTCTAAAATGTTACACCTTGGGGCAACTCGCTCATCACAACTTCAGTGTGAACAACTATCTACATGACAAAGCCCTCGCCGTACTGCCAGAAGAAGAGCTGGCGAGACAAGGCAGGAGTAAAACCCCAAAAACTGAAAAGAAAAAACGTGCCCCGAAAGGAACGACACAACGCACCTCTTTGCAGATGCTCCGTTCTGGCATGAACTACAACGAGATTGCCACCGCAAGGATGCTCACCCCCAGCACCATCTTCGGCCACCTGCGAGGATTTGTTCAGACTGGGGAGTTGAAATGGGACGAGATTGTTATCCCCACCCATATCGAATATGTGAAGAAACTGTTTGAACGCGAAGGGAAACCGGCAAATATCTCAAACTACAACCGTCTTCTTCCTCAAGAAATCTGTTCAAGCGAATATTATCAGATAGCAAAAATGCTGCTGAATATTGACTGAATCGGGAGCCCGTTGCTGAAACAGTCCTGAATTGTATACCTTGTAGGAGCCGACGTCTCCAGGCGTCGGAAGCAGAAACATATCGGTTCCGTTGTGAGCAGAATCAAAGAAAAGATTTTTAGTCTTACGTATCAGCAGCCTTTCTTCTTGCAAAGTCTGGAGACTTCGCCTCCTATGCGTGGGTTGCACTGGCGGACAGGATTATTAACCGTACGCCTTGTAAAGACATCCATATATGGCGTCTCCCCTGAAATCGCACCAAAGCCGCCTGCACTGTGGGCGTGGCCGTCCCGACCGCGCCAACCGTCGAGGGTATGAAGCTGGAATACGGTTGAAATAGTACCTTTTTATGACATTTCTGCAATTTGAACTTACAGATATGCTACCTATTGATGGCTTCTTTCACCTGTGACATATTGCTTCGTGAAACAGGAAGTGACTCACGACAATACTTAATAATGAGTTGCATGACGCCCGCCTTTGACTCAATCTTCTCCACTTGCTGCAGATTGACAAGAAACGCCCTATGACAACGTACAATCATCGGATAGGCACTCAGTTGTTCTTCAATCTGCTTGGATGTAGCTCGCAGCAAGTCATTACGCACGTTGCCGCCTGCTGACCGTCGATAAACCTTCACATAGTTTCCGACTGCCTCAACATATAAAAGATCGGAAACATGAAGTGAAACGGTCTCTTTTGTCGTGCCTGTAAGAACTATGCCATCATCTAAATTTGGAGCAACAGGGGAAGACTTTCTCTCCAAATCGTCTGTTTCGAGAATTGAACCATCCTCTGATTTTGTTGCTTCCGCCACATGTGTTTCGGTCTTTTGTTGCTCAGTAGTCTGCTGTAACTTCTGGAGTTGCTCATTTAGTTGTCTGGTTTCCTCCAGTTCCGCAGCGAGAAACTGACTGCGGAATTTGAACCTCCAGTAGAGTCCAATGGCAAACGAACAAAAAGCAAAAATGAGCAGTGTCTCGAAGAAATTAATCCATGAAAAACGATTGCTCTCCACCCTGTCGCTCATTAAGAAATGACGATAGAGACATATCATCAATGTGATGAGCAACGTGTTGATGATTTGAAACCACAGATTACGTCGTATGATATAGCTGATTCCATGTTCGTATGACCTTGGCATTTTGACAAGATATTTCAAAACGCCTTCCGTCATAAAACATGTAGCAACTCCTAACAACCACATAGCAAGCAGATGGGCGTATGCCTGCCACTGCCAAGTATCAAGTCCGAAAGGCTTGAACACAGCCAGCGCCAGAATCGTGAAGCTTGTGCTGATTATGCGAATGGTGATTGTCTCTTTTTTTCCTTGTTCCATACAGTCGGCAAAAATACAATAAATCTACAAAAAAACCAAACCATTCGTCACATTTCCACCATTTATCCCTCTTTTATTCGTCACTCGTCACATAAACCCGCAGAATATCCCATTTGTTTGCAGGAAAGAATATGGTGCCGTAACTTTGCAATCGTAATTCACGATGATTTGCAACTTACATTATTTGAAATTATTAATTTTGAAAGTATGAATAGAAGAACAATGATTGGTATTATTTGTATTATGGCGGGACTGATGATGCTATTCAATTTATGGAACATCATACGTTTTGACTGGCTTTGTCAACAGCCATGGACCGCATACATCGCACCTTTGTTATTATTACTTATAGGTGTGCGTCTCATCATCAGCAGTTTCAGGCATAACCGAGACCGGTGGCTTCAGCGTCCCATACCGCTCGGAGAGGACGGCAAACGAATCCGCTGCTCGGTGAGTTTTGGTGGTGATGAATACATTTATCACGGAGAACCATTTCATGGTGCCCGGCTTGAAGCATATTGTGGTGGAATCCGTCTGAATTTGTGCGAAGCCGTCATTAACGAGGATGAGGAAATCGACATCCATACCTTTATGGGCGGTGTTGAGCTGATTGTCCCCTCGACAGTGAATGTGGTAGTGAACAGCCGCAGCTTTATTGGTGGAGTCGGCAATGAGACCACTGCTGCAGTCCACAGAGATACCCCCTGCCTTCATGTCATTGCGAGCAATGTTTTAGGTGGAGTAAGTATCAAAAATGAAAATTAATTCAGTTTATAATATACCAAGTTATTTTAAGTTTCACATTAACAACATAAATATAATCATAACAAAATGAAAAAAATGAAAATGGCAGTCCTGATGACTGCGCTGATGATGACAATGATGGCATCCGCCAAGACACTGGATGTGAGCGGAAAAGTGATTGACGAAAATGGTGATCCAATGCCCTACGTGAATGTGGTATTACTATCTCTCCCCGACTCTGCTTTCGTACAGGGAAATGTGACCGACGAACAGGGTATTTTCAGAATCGTGACCGACAAAAATGACGGACTATTGAAACTATCGTGTATGGGCTATGAGACTCAATACATAAAAATTCACGAGGCTGACGGTCTGACCATCCAAATGGCAGTAGATTCCAAGATTCTCAGTGAGGTAGTCGTGAAAGGCACTTTACCCAGAACCCATGCCAAAGGTGATGCAATGCGAACCACTGTAGAGGGTACGATTTTGGAGAAAGCCGGTACCGTCAGTGACATGTTGTCGAAAGTGCCGTCATTGGAAGCAGAACGCGACGGCGGCGTGAAAGTGCTTGGACGAGGCGATGCCGAGGTATATATCAACGGGCGTCGCGTGCTCGATGAGAAAGAACTCTCGAGACTACGTTCAGACCAAATACAATACGTGGAAGTGGTTCATAATCCCGGTGCCCGTTATGCAGCCTCAACGAAGGCCGTGGTACGTATCCAGCTGAAGAAAGCACAAGGTGAGGGCTTCAGTTTTCAGGATTATGTTTCTGGTGTGTATCAATATGGTCATACCATTACCAACAACCTTGATATGAATTACCGTACAGGAGGTCTTGACATCACCGGTTCTTTCTGGGCAGGACGTTATGGTCACGCAAAATCATTCCAGGCAAATAATCTCGTCTATCAGATGGGGCCAGAACGCTATGAGGGGGTGAGCACACAAGACTCAAAAAACGTTTGGAAAGGGTGGTCGCCGCAATTGCAGGTGAACTATATGCTTAACGAAAACCACAGCATCGGTGCTTTTTATAAGTACGACCATCATCCCGGCAGTGAATATAATGGAAAATATTATACCGACAACTACATAAACGGGGAATATATGGAACGTTCAGAGAGTCATATATGGCAAGGCGACCGGTTCCGCAAACATATATTCAATGCTTATTACAACGGCAAGGCTGGCAATCTTAGTATCGACATGAATGTGGATGGACTGTTTGATAAAACCACCACCCCAGGCCGAACGACAGAGGACACCAAGGCAGAGGATGGAAGCACTATCACTCGTGATATCGAGAGTAACACAAAAAGCAGCAATAATTTCTGGGCATCCAAACTCATCCTCAGTTATCCGTTGTGGAAAGGCAACCTCTCCTTAGGTGGTGAATACTCCCATAACCACCGCACTGACGCCTATACATACAACGCCAGTGAGGCACTTCCTGTGAAGACTACCGACACCGAGATTAAAGAGTCATCCACTGCAGCCTTCGCAGAATATGGCAGGTAGTTCGGAAGGGTGTTTGCTCAAGTTGGTTTGCGCTACGAGCATCTCACCAACGATTACTATAATTTCGGTAAGCGTCAGGATGAGACATGTCGTAACTATAGCGACTGGTTTCCAACGGCTGTCATTTCAGCACCAATCGGAAAGGCTCAGTTGTCACTCTCTTACCGCAGAGACATTCAGCGTCCTAACTATAGTAACTTGACAAGCTCCACCATCTACATCAACCGCTACACCTATCAGAGCGGTAACCCCTATCTGAAACCGACCTACACACACAGCCTGGTGCTTAATGGAGCTTATAAATGGATGAACCTGACATTAGAATATGCGCGTATAAAGGACTCCGAGACAATGTCCACAGAGCCCTATCCCGGCTCCGAGGACCCACTCATCAGCCTGGTAAGACCAATCAACACAAAGGAGCAGTATAACCGTCTGACCATCGTTCCCTCTCTCCGTCCAGTCATCGGCTGCTGGCATCCCATCTGGAGTGTATATACGATTCTGCAGAACTACAAGACCCTTTGTGCCGACGGCTCCACCATCACCCTCTGTCGTCCGTTCTTCTCCGCCTCCTGGAAGAATGACATCGAACTACCAAAGAATTACAGACTGAACATTTCAGCACAATGGACCTCAAGGGGGGATTACGATAACTTCCGCGTCGAGAAAACCCGTTTTAACACATCTATAGGCATACAGCGAGATTTCAATCTTCGACATCTCGGAACAATCACAGCCGACATCTGCTGCCACGACATCTTCAACAGCAACAAGACGAGCGCCACCATTTACGGCATACGCGAGATAACAACTTTCAACCGTGCCCGCCGAACATTTACGCTTGACCTCACATGGAAATTCAACGAGGCCCGGAGCAAATACCGCGGTTCGGGTGCCGGCGAGAAGCAGAAGGCAAGGATGTAAATTATTGCTGTCCGGTAAAACTTTTTTATACGAGAAAAAATTAGGCTGAAGCCCTCGCTTGGGTTCCAGCCTTTTTTGTTACCTTTGTTGTC
>CAMOTI010000101.1 GCA_946625675.1 uncultured Prevotellaceae bacterium
AAAATCTACGCTTTTTTTCTCTCAATTTTTCCTATTACCTTTTTAATACGTTATCACTGAAAAGCATCTTTTACCTAGTTCTAATTCTCTTCCATTGAGATATGCGCGTCAGTCATCTTTTGACAATGCAAAGTTAACACGAAAGAATGAATACACACACTCGAAGGGAAGTTTTTTTGTTGAAAGGCTCGCGTTTTTGACCTACATCAAACAAGTGTGTCCGAGCACAATACGAAGTTTTTCGGTTAAAAGGAAAAAAAACGCTACAAAACGACCTGTCTTTCAGTTTATTTTGCTACTTTTGTACCAAATTATGCTGAAACAGAATAATAACATAACATAACTATTTAAAAATTTAACACCTATGAGTATTCTAATGATTGTCCAGCTCTGCATCGTATTGCTGGCTCTTTGGGTGGGTTCTCGCTACGGCAGTCTTGCACTGGGTGCCATTTCCGGCATCGGCCTTGCCCTTCTGGTTTTCGGGTTCGGACTGAAACCCGGCACGCCTCCCACTGACGTGATCTACATCATCATCGCAGCCGTGACCTGCGCCGGCGTGCTTCAGGCATCGGGCGGCATGGACTGGATGATTCAGATTGCCGAGAAGATGTTGCGCAAGCATCCCGACCGCATCACGTTCCTGGCCCCCATCACCACCTTCTTCCTCACCGTTCTGGTGGGAACTGGTCATGTGGTCTACACGCTGATGCCCATCATCTGCGACATCGCGCTGAAGAAAGGCATCCGTCCCGAGCGTCCCTGCGGTGTGGCTTCCATCGCCTCACAGGTTGGTATCACCTGCTCGCCTATCGCTGCTGCCGTCGTTGCTTTCGCGTCTATCTCTGGCAGCAATGGCTTCCACGTGAACAACCTGCAGATTATCATGGTCACCATTCCGGCCTGTCTCTGCGGACTCATCTGCGCCGCTACCGCTTCCTATCGCCGTGGCAAGGACCTCGATAAGGACCCGCAGTTCCAGGAGCGCCTGAAAGACCCCGCACAGTATCAGTACATCTATGGTAGTTCGGCTACTACGCTCGACAAGAAGATTACTTCCGATGCCAAGCACGCCGTGTATGTATTCCTCATCGCACTGGCCGTCATCGTCATGTTCTCCATCGTACAGATGTTCGGCGGAAACATTCTTCCCACCTACGATACGATACAAGCCGTGAAGGGAGGTCCCGCGGAGATTACGCTCGAAGGCGGAGTCGTGGAGACTGCCAAGCAACTGGCAGCGTCGGGTGTGGTGCTCGAGGGTGTCACAGAGGTCGTGAAGAAGCCGCTGGCCATGAACCTTGTCATCCAGATTGTGATGATTACGGCCGCCGCCCTGATGATTATCTTCTGCAAGGCAAAGCCCAAGAAGGCTGTGGGCGGAGCTGTCTGGCAGTCGGGAATGGTCGCAGTGGTCGCCATTTACGGCATTGCCTGGCTGGCCGATACATATTTCGGCAACTACATGGATGAGATGAAACTCATGCTGAAAGACCTTGTCTCGGCCTATCCGTGGACCATCGCCATCGCCTTCTTCCTCGTTTCCGTACTCATCAACTCACAGGGCGCCGTAGTGGTGGCCATGCTTCCGCTGGGCTACTCGCTGGGCATTGAGGGCTGGATTCTGCTGGGTGTGCTGCCTTCAGTCTATGGATACTTCTTCATCCCCAACTATCCTTCCGACATTGCTACGGTGAACTTCGACCGGTCGGGCACGACGGTCATCGGCAAATACCTGCTGAACCACTCGTTCATGATGCCTGGCCTCATCAGCGTCATCGTCAGCACCATCGTAGCCTACGGACTGTCTGCCCTGTTCCATCAGTTAGGAATGTATTGATCGTCCTGAAGGCTGCGGCCTTTAAAGCATAGCTAGGCGGTTTCTCTCACGAAGGGAAACCGCTTCTTTTGTTCAACAGGTTTTAACATAGAAGGCCATGTTCCTCTGAAAAAAACTTAACAATCGGCCACGCTTTTAAACGACTTTCCGCCCGGAAGGTCTTACTATTGTGTTTCGAAAGCTAAGATATCCGACATACATATTACATTCATAAATATAAATAGTTAAGACAATGAAAAAGTTATTTTTATCGATGGCATTGGTCCTCTCGCTGACCACGGCCAACGCTCAGACCGAAAGGCCGCAGCAACGTCAACGCATGGACCGCACAGAGATGATGGTCAAGGAGTACGGACTGGATGCCCAACAGGCAGAAAAGCTGAAAGTGCTGAATGAGAAATATGCGGACATGTTCCGCCATGGCCCACGCGGCGGACGCCCAGGTGGCCCGCGCGGCGGACAGGATCAGCGCCAAAGGATGCAGCCGCCGACAGATGGGCAGACCGCAGCAACGCCTCAGCCGCAGCGTCCACAGCAGCGCATGGACGGCGACAGGCAGCAGCGCATGGAAGAATTCAGAAAGAAGATGGACGAATACAACAAGGAACTGAAGGGCATCATGACGGAAAGCCAGTATGACGCCTATCAGAAAAAGATGGAGGAAATGAGGAAGAACCGTCCGATGCGCAGAAACCAATAACTCTCATCTTGGAGTTACAGAAGTTCGGAAGTACAGGAGTTGCAGACGATACACTAAATGTCGGAGACTCTTTCTTACACCTGTCGCGAAGACGAAACTCAAATCAATAGGACGCATTGTCTGGAACGCCAGACACTAACGACATAGACATACGGCCCTGGTAGCTCACGAGGATTTCCACCTCATAGCTGCTGGGGCTGTCTGGTATGGCAAGCTGGGCCACATAGCGCACACCGTCGGTGTCGGCACGACTGTAAACCAGGTCGCTCAGCACGCACTGACGCAGCACCTCACGGGGCACAAGTTTCTGGAAGTCCTCGCGGTGGAAGTCGTGCTGATATACACGGTTGGCGCCATGGAACAGGATGAAGCGGATACTGTTGTCGTAGTAAACGTTCTCCACTTCCAGCCCGTCGTCGTTGAGAGCCTGCTTCACCACCTTCTGCTTGGTGGGGTTCACCTGCACGTAGAAATGGTAACGCTCGTTGGCAACAAACACGACAGTGTCGCGCTTGATGGTCTGCCGCTGGTTCAGCGCCACTGGCTTGCAGTGGTCAAAGTAGTGTATGTCGTCGGCATTCTGGCTTTTTACCAGATGGATAACCTCGTCATCCTGGGTCTTGAACTGGAAGATATGCTCCGCCTGTTTCACAATGGGGTACCTTGAAGTATGGGCACCATAGATGAAGAGCGTGTCGCCGATGATGGCGAAACGTGCAGGCTGACTGGTGGTATCGGGATAGAAGATGGTGTCGCCCTCAGCACGAAACGACGGCGCTTCCTCGTCTTCATCCATCCAGATGCCCTGCAGCATCTGCTTGGCCTGCATGTCTTCCTCGGGCACAACCGGCGTGCTTTCTTTGCTGCCTTGTTGACAGGCAACGGCAACCATGCATAATATAAATATGTAGAAGCAATTTCTCATTCGCGTCAGGATGACGCAACAAGCACCGCTCTCCAGCACCTTGTCGCACTGGGTGCAGCATCTTGTGCGCTCTGCAAAAGTAACAATAATATTCCGATTGAGAGCGATAAAAAACATATTTTTTGCTTTTCTGATAGAAAATATTTGGTTATTACGACGAAAAGGCGTAATTTTGCATCGTGATTCAGATTGACAGACATATAGAAATCCTGCTGCTCAGCAACGACTGTGTGACGGTTCCCGGCCTGGGAGGCTTCATGGCTCACCATGTGGATGCGCGGTTTGACGACACGGACAACCAGTTCCTGCCGCCTCAGCGCACACTGGGCTTCAACCCGAAGCTGACGTTGAACGACAATCTTCTGGCGCACTCCTACATTGAGGCCTATGACCTGAGCTACCCCGATGCCATAGAACGCATCGAGGAAGAAGTGGAGCTGATGAAGCACAGGATAGAGGATGAAGGGTTCTACGAGCTGGCCGACATCGGCACACTTGTGCTCAACGAAGAGGGTAACTATGAGTTCACCCCCTGCGAGGCCGGCATCCTCACGCCAGAGCTCTATGGTCTCTCCTCGTTCGAGGTGCACCCAATCAGTTCGCTCCGTCCCGCCCTTGCCCACACTGAGGTGAGGACACTCGCCGACAATCAGGCGGCCGAAGAGACTGAAGACAGTTTCGAAACCGGCAATAAAGACGGGAAAGAAACCATCAGCATACCGGTCAGCGTGCTACGTAACGCCCTTGCCATCGCCGCAGCTATACTGGCGTTTTTCCTCATCACGACACCTTTGGGGTCGGACAAGGGCAATGTACAGCTCAGCAACTTCGACCTCACGGCGCTCACCAGCCTCATCTCGCCGAAGGAATCGCCCCGCCAGCAGCCCGTTGTCGACGCCAAGCCAAGTGCCAAGCCCACGGTGAAGAGCACGACACCGGCAACCCAGCCACAAGCAGCCACCACCCAACAGCCGGCAACCTCCACCCATTACTGGAGCATCGTGCTGGCCAGCGGAGTCACCCGCGAAGGAGCCGACCATTTAGTAGGCCAGCTCAGCCAGAAGGGATTCGCCGAGGGCGGCGTGCTCGAAAAGAAAGGAAACTCAAGGAAAGTGGTCTACGGGCACTACGCCAATGCCAACGAAGCCTACAACACGCTGGCAACGCTGCGAAGCAATCCCGAATTCCGCGAGGCATGGATTTTAGAAGTCAAGTAAGCAACCATATCATCTAAAGCCCCTCCCACCACAAGGAGGGGCTTTTCATTTATGAACAGGAAGACATGAAAAGAGTGAGATGTCCCAAATGTGACAACTACATCACGTTCGACGAAACACAGTACACCCAGGGCCAGAGCCTCATCTTTGCCTGTCCCCAGTGCGGCAAGCAGTTCGGCATCAGAATGGGCGTGTCAAAGCTGCATAACAGGCAGAAGGAGGAAAACCCCGACGAGAGGCTGGGCGAAGGAAAGCTCGGCGCACTTATCGTCATCGAGAACGTGTTCCACTACAAGCAGGTCATTCCCCTGCAGATGGGCGACAACGTGATTGGACGCTACCAGAAAGGCAACCCCATCAATACGCCCATCGAAACGGTAGACCCAAGTGTTGACAACACCCATTGCGTTGTCAACGTGAGCCGCGACAAACATGGTCGGCTCAAATACGTATTGCGCGACGGCCCCAGCAACACCGGCACCTTCGTAGACAACCAACTGCTCGGCGACCGCGAACGGCGTGTCATTGCCGACGGCACCCT
>CAMOTI010000102.1 GCA_946625675.1 uncultured Prevotellaceae bacterium
ATATCAGAGCTTTCAGCTCGCAATTACTGCATCCCTGACTCAAAAGAGTCGGGGATTTTTATTAATCAATAAAATTTGAAAGTATTTGTAACAAATGTACACTTCGGAATGAAAAAATAGTTGTAACTTGCAACCTGAAACGAAAAAGCAAACCAATAATATGAAAATATGAAGAAAAAACTATTATTATTTTTTCTGTGCACATCACAAATGGCCAGTGCCCAGAATCCAATAATCCGCGACCAGTTTACCGCCGACCCCACTGCCCGCGTGTTCAACGGGAAGGTATATGTATATCCATCGCACGACATCCCTGCTCCCGAAGGTCAGCGTCAGGACTGGTTTTGCATGGCCGACTACCACGTGTTTTCCTCAGAGAACCTGACAGAATGGGAAGACCATGGGGTGATTGTAACCCACAACGATGTGGCATGGGTCCGTCCTGAGAGCTATGCGATGTGGGCCCCCGACTGTGTTGAAAAAAACGGCAAGTACTACTTTTATTTTCCCGCCGCTCCCAAAGGTGGACGCGGGTTCAGCGTAGGAGTGGGCATATCCGACCGTCCTGAAGGTCCGTTCGAGTTTGAGAAAGAAAACATAAAAGGCGTGATGGGCATAGACCCTTGCGTACTGGTGGATGATGACGGCCAGTCGTATATCTACTGGAGCGGAATGGGCATCCGTGGTGGTAAGCTGAAAGCAAACATGACAGAATTGGATGGTGAGTCCAAGCAGATGGAAGGCTTGCCAGAAGGATTCAAGGAAGGCCCATTCGCATTCAAGCGAGAGGGTATTTACTATCTGACCTTTCCGTGGGTACGGAAAGAAGGTGGCACTGAGACCCTGGCTTATGCCACCAGCTCCACCCCCTTGGGTCCATGGGACTTCAAAGGTATAATCATGCCAGAATCTCCCACCGGCTGCTGGACCAACCATCACTCCATCTTGGAATACAAAGGGGAATGGTATCTTTTCTATCACCACAACGACTACTCGCCGAAGTTCGACAAATTGCGTGCCGCCCGTATAGACCGCCTGCATTTTGGCAAGAAAGGCGAGATACTTGAAGTTGTTCCGACACTCCGTGGTGTAGGAATAAACCCTTCGACGAGCAAGATAGACGTAGACCGATACAGCAGTGCAAGTAAAGACGTAAGCATTTCATACGTAGACACCACGAACACGTTCAAGGGGTGGTATGCCACTCTGCCGGAAAAAAAGGACTGGATAGTATATAAAGATGTTGATTTCACAGGTGTGCGTTCAGACAGCTATATGATAGCCGAGGTGAAAGCCGAGAAAAACACAGAGCTGATCATCCGCGAGAAAAACGCCAAAGGGAAAATCATAGGCCGTGCCAAGGTGGTTTGCATGACAGAAGGCCAGTTCCGTCGCGACAACCGTGGACGCTGGATGATGGTCACCGCAGCATTAGAGCATGTTCCGCAGGGCATCAGTGATTTATATATAAGCAGCGAAGAAGGCGGTCTGAGTATCGACTGGGTACAGTTCAAGAACCGTGATGCCTATTTCCGTCCGTCAGACACATCGAGCCTTCGTCCTGACGACAATGGATTCATCCGCCGCTGGCTTCTACTTGATCCGATAGACAAGCCCAACCGTTCGAACACCGTATTCACTGACAGCTACCTGAAAGAGCAATTTCAGAAAGAATATTTTGCCAGCCAGTTCACAGATGTACCAAAGCCAGGCAAACAAGAAAAAGTAGAAAAGCAGACCTTGACATGGCACGGCCTTGACAGCGAGCGGTTCAACGTGAAATTATTCCGATTCGCAGACCTCAATCAGAAACAGACGTATGGTGTGATGTTCTGGTGTGTGACAGTGATCGATTGTGAGGAAGACATACCGAATGTACGTCTTGCCGCCGGCAGCAACGGTGCCTCCTGCTGGTGGCTTAACGGTGAAGAAGTCCTGTTGCTGTCTGGCGACCGCCGCATGGTGGAAGACGACGGAATGTCATCTCGACTGACCCTGAAGAAAGGGCGTAACATCCTTCGCTGCTCGGTGATAAACGGTCCTGGCATGAGCGACTTTTGCGTTCGATTCATAGATGAGAGTGGAAATCCAGTAAGAAACTATACAATAAACATAGACAAATGAAAACGACAATCAGCACAATCCTATTATCTCTGCTTACAATAAGTGCAAACTCCCAGGAAGGGGCTCCATATATACACGACCCTTCGACAATCGCTGAATGTAACGGCAAATACTATACGTTCGGCACTGGTGGCGGCGGTCTGATCAGTGAGGACGGATGGGTGTGGCAAGGCGGCGCTGAGCGTCCCGGCGGAGGTGCGGCCCCAGACGTAATGAAGATTGGCGACCGGTATCTCGTCATCTATGGTGCAACAGGAGGCGGCCTGGGCGGCGGTCATAACGGACGAATCCTGACCATGTGGAACAAGACCCTGGATCCTAAATCTCCCGATTTCAAGTATACAGAGGCCGTAGAAGTGGCCTGCAGTGACGGCATGGAAGACAACGATGCCATCGACCCCTGCCTGCTCCTCGATCCGGACGGACGGCTATGGGTGAGCTATGGCACTTATTTCGGCACAATCCGCTTGATAGAGCTTGACCCTAAGACAGGATACCGAAAAAAAGGCAACAAAGAGAAAGACATTGCGATAGACTGTGAGGCAAGTGACTTGATTTACCGCAATGGCTGGTATTATCTACTTGGCACCCATGGAACCTGCTGTGACGGAGTGAACTCCACCTACAACATCGTAGTAGGTCGTTCGAAAAAAGTGACCGGCCCTTATGTTGACAATGTAGGCCGTGACATGTTTCATGGTGGCGGCAAGATGGTGATAAACGCAGGCGACCGCGTATGTGGTCCTGGTCATTTTGGCAGGACAATCATAGACGAAGGTGTGGAGATCATGTCGTGCCATTACGAGGCCGACTTTGACCGCAGCGGCCGTAGTGTCCTTGGTATCCGTCCGCTGATATGGAAGAATGACTGGCCCATAGCCGGTGAGCGGATCAAGTCAGGGACTTACGAGATAGAGTCAGAACGCCGAGGCTATTCACTCGAATTGGCCGTTGACTTTGTCCGTCTGCCACAAGAACGAGAGCGGTTCTGGAGCATGGACACGAGCAAGCCCTTAGTGAAATTAGAATCACAGAAACTGGAAGACGTAATCAGCGGATGGCCAAGCGGTGAGATTGGCGTACGTGCCGGTGACTATATGTTCCGTCCTCATCAGCATTGGAGCGTAATCCCCGTGAAGGAAGCCGGCGGCTATTTAGGCGGTCCCTATTATAAGATAGTGATAGCAGGCACAGAAAGAGCCCTTGCCGCCACAAGCAGCAAAGAATTGACGACAGTGGCGACATTCAGCGGTGGAGACGAGCAATTATGGCGCATAGAGCAACTGACCGACGGCACCTATCGAATCATGCCCAAGCGCATCCCCGGCGAGACAGGCCTTAACACGACATACGTAGTCTACTCAGCCGGCGACAGCACACCGACACTGGCAAAATACGACTTCAAGTCAGACAATTCAAAGTGGAATTTCAAACGTCAGGACGACTGAATTGCATTGACCATCATCTCCACTAGCCGAGGAAGAGCATAGCGGTCAATATCAGACTCACGAATCCAGATGTATTCTTTTGGCAGCTGCGGTTTTGAACCAGCCTCAACAAGGTAGAAGTCAGCGAAAATCACCTGATGAGTGAGAACATGCTTCACTTTCTTCCTAATCATTGAGACTGTCCCATGATAATCAGGCATGTCAACAAGCTCTTCGATAAGAACAGGCTCCCAAAGTCCCTGCCATATATCTCCGGCCGGTCGTCTTCTGAAAGCCACGAAGACTTGCCTCTCCATTCTGCAACGGATATAGAAATACGAGAATTCACGTTCTCGTATTTTTATATTTTTTAATTTGACAGGCAGAGCCTCCACGCGATTCGTCCTGACAGCATCACAGGTCTCCATCATCGGGCAACGCATGCAGTCAGGAGATTTTGGCGTGCATTGTACGGCTCCGAAATCCATCATCGCCTGATTGAAGTCATCCGGATGATTCTCAGGAATGAGCTGTTGCGCTAAAAGAGCAAAAGTTTTTTTCCCGTCTGCATTGTTGATAGGAGTGTCAATGCCGAAATATCTGGCAAGAACCCTGTAGACATTCCCGTCGACAGCCGCAGCCGGAATATTGAAAGCAAAGGACGCGATAGCGGCCGCCGTATAGTCCCCCACCCCTTTCAGCTTCTTGATTTCCTCCAAAGAATCCGGAAAATGTCCGAGGTCTACGATCTGTCTTGCCGCCTGATGCAGGTTGCGTGCCCTGGAATAGTACCCAAGCCCCTGCCACATCCTCAAGACCTCATCCTCAGATGCATCTGCAAGCATCCGAACGTCGGGCCATCTTCGTATGAAACGTTCCCAATATGCAGTCCCCTGCTGTATGCGCGTTTGCTGAAGAATGATTTCGCTAATCCAGATGGCGTAAGGGTCTTTCGTATCCCTCCAAGGCAGCGCACGCTTGTTGACACGGAACCATTCAAGTAATTTAAATGTAAAGTCGTGAGTCATTCTAAATGAAAATATCTGTAAAGTTAAGAAAAAAAAGACAAAGAAGAAAAGGAAGCGAGGAAAAGCGACAAAAAATTCGTAACTTTGCAAAAATTTTCAAAAAAAGAGATGGAACACTTACCAAAAGATCCAGCCATACTGGTGTCAAGCATAAATATGTTGTTGCGTGATGAAGAGTTTGACACCTTGGAATCGTTATGCTATAGTTTCGATGAAGAGCCAGAAAAACTAAAGTCATATCTGCAAGCAAATGGCTACATATACAGCGAAAAGCAACTACAATTCCGTCCAGAAGGATATGACTCCTCCGAATCATGATCAGCAAAGACAGCATAGAGACCGCCTACAGTTTCATGCATCAGAAGATGCGTGTCTACATTCATTCGTCGATGGCATGGCAACGAGATGACATAGAAGTGGCCATCAGCTCATACGTTGACGGAATGAACTCAGAATTATACACCTTGTTGTCGTGCGGCCGGAATGACTATCTGAGGAGTCACGATAGTTTTGAGGAAGACATACGGAATGCAGTGAGTCAATTAGAAAGGATGTTGGAGGCGTAACTCAAAGACTCGGACGGATGCGGTCAATCAAACAGGGGTGTAAATGGATTTTCAGATTACTCTTCCTGCTTTAACCTTAACGACTCAACCTTCTCAAGTCTTGCGATGAGTTTTGGCATGTTGTCTTTACGAATGCGTAAAGTCATCTCACAATCATTGTCGAACTGCTGAGCAACGACTGCCGGTCCTTCCTCCTTGACAATTCTCATGACATCATTCATGTATGGATATTCAAAGTTGAAAGAGACGGACAGTTCAACTTTCTTTTCAATAATTTCCGCATTGGCAATCGCCTCCGCAGCCGCCAGCCTGTAAGCAACTATAAGTCCGCCCGTTCCCAGCTTCACACCGCCAAAATACCTTACGACAATGATAAGAACATCCGTAAGGTTGTTTGAGTTGATTTGTCCCAAAATGGGTTTACCAGCCGTACCAGAAGGCTCACCGTTGTCGTTAGCCCTGAAGACGGTCCGATCCGGGCTAATCATGTATGCATAACATACATGCCTTGCATCATAGTATTTCTTTTGGAACTCCGCAACCTTATTCTTAATCTCCTCGATAGTAGAAACAGGAAAAGCGAAGGCAAGAAACTTGCTTCGCTTCTCCGTGTAATATCCTTCAGATGGAGATTTAATGGTGAGGAATGTATCCATAAATGTAGTTTGTTATGCGATCCAAGATATGGCTCGCCACTCAATAGGGAATGAGGCAGAAAAGATTTCCGCCACGTTCTAAGAGAGTTTATGGATGACCAGTCCGGACCGCAGTTTTGGTTCGAACCATGTGGCTTTAGGCGGCATGATATTACCTGAGTCAGCAATATCCATGATTTGCTTCATGGTGACCGGATAGAGGGCCAAAGCCATCTTCATCTCTCCAGAGTCCACCCTTCTTTTTAGCTCGTCCAGTCCTCTAAGGCCTCCCACGAAATCAATCCTCTTATCCTTTCTCAAGTCTTTGATTCCGAGAATCTCATCGAGAATAAGTTTCGATGATATGCTGACATCAAGCACTCCAATCGGGTCGTTATCGTCGAATGTTCCAGGCTTAGCGTTGAGCGCATACCATTCTCCATCGAGATAAAGAGAGAACTCATGCAGCTTAGCCGGCTTATAGTTGTCGGTCCCCTTCTTCACGACTTCAAAATTCCTGCTTAATGCATCGAGGAACTGCTGACTTGTCAGCCCGTTGAGGTCTTTCACCACCCGGTTGTAGTCAAGAATGGTGAGTTGTGAGGCCGGGAAGCATACAGCCATAAAATAGTTGTACTCCTCATCCCCTTTGTGGTCAGGATTGTTTTTAGCCTTCTCAGCCCCCACCAACGCCGCCGCAGCCGATCTGTGATGGCCGTCGGCGATATAGAGACTTGGCATATTCCTGAACTCAGCGGTGATGGTGTTGATGTCATTTTCGTCGGATATAACCCAGAGCTTATGTCCAAATCCATCGATAGGAGCGATAAAATCATAGACAGGCTCAGTCTGTGCATACCGATTGATGAGCTGAAGGAGCACTTCATTATCAGGATAAGCAAAGAATACCGGCTCGATGTTCGCATCGTTAACCCTGACATGCTTCATTCTGTCCTCTTCTTTGTCGGCCCTTGTCAGTTCGTGCTTTTTGATGACGCCATTGAGATAATCCTCCACATAGGCTCCGACAACAAGTCCGTACTGAGTTTTTCCGTTCATGGTCTGCGCATAGATGTAATAATGCTCTTTTTCATCTTGCACAAGCCATCCCTTCTCCTGGAATTTCTTGAACTGGTCAGCAGCCGCGGTGTAGACCTTCGGGTCATGTTCATCAGTTCCTTCCGGGAAATTGATTTCCGGTCGGATGATATGGTATAGTGACATCTCGTTGTCTCCAGCCTCGCTTCTTGCCTCTTCGGAATTCAGCACGTCGTAAGGTCTGGACTCAACTCTTTCGACCAAGTCTTTCGGTGGTCTTAAGCCTTTGAATGGTTTTACGATAGCCATACAGTCACTACTTATTCACCTGGAACTTCGTGCATCCCTCCTTAAAGAAAGCAACGATTTGCTTAGCAGCGGCAATACCTGCATTGATGTTAGCCTCGGCAGTCTGTGCGCCCATCTTCTTAGGAGTGGAGAAATAACGACCTTCAAACTGAGCGAACTCAGCATCAGCATCCGGCTTGATATCAGTAACATATTTGATGTCCTGGCGTTCGTTCATCAGTTCAATCAGCTCAGGCTCGTTGATAACCTCCTTACGCGCTGTGTTGACAACGATACCGCCCTTCTTCATTTTTCCGACGAGAGCCTTATTGATGCTTTGTTTGGTCTCAGGCGTAGCTGGAATATGGAGGCTGACGATGTCGCAAGTCTCAAAAAGTTCCTCTTGATTCTTAGCTGCATGAACTTCTGCAGCCTCAATAACCTCAGCAGGGCAGAATGCGTCGTATGCCGCAACTTCCATGCCGAATCCTTTAGCCACTCTGGCCACATTACGTCCGACATTGCCAAATGCGAGAATACCCAGCTTCTTTCCCATGAGCTCAGTGCCAGCCTTTCCGTTATAGAAATTACGCACGGCGAAAACAAGAAGTCCGAAAACAAGCTCGGCAACAGCATTAGAGTTTTGTCCCGGAGTGTTCATGACAACGACTCCATGCTTAGTAGCCGCCTCAAGGTCGACATTGTCGTATCCGGCTCCAGCACGAACTACGATTTTAAGCTCTTTGGCAGCATCAAGTACTTCGGCATCGATTTTATCGGAACGGATAATGACAGCGTTTGCATCCGCCACTGCCTCAATCAGTTGCTTCTTTTCAGTGTACTTCTCAAGCAAAGCGAGTTGAAAACCAGCCTTTTCAATTTCGTTCTTTATACCTTCCACGGCAACCGGAGCGAAAGGTTTTTCCGTAGCAATAAGAATTTTCATGATTTAAAGAAATAAAAATAAAAAAAACAGTTGTACGATTGGGCGGCTGTGCCCGCACAACCGCCAAACCGTACAATATAAAAAGAATTAATGAGCTTTCTCAAATTCCTGCATCGTCTCAACAAGAGCTTTGACACCCTCGACCGACATGGCATTATAGCAAGAGGCACGGAATCCACCAACAGAGCGGTGTCCTTTAACTCCTACCATACCCTTCTGAGTGGCGAAAGCCATGAATTCAGCCTCGAGGTCCTTGTACTCATCGTTCATGACGAAACAGATGTTCATGACCGAACGGTCCTCAGTCTGCACAGTGCCACGGAAGAGTTTGTTTCTGTCGATCTCATCATAAAGAATAGCAGCTCTCTCATTGGCTCTCTTATCCATAGCAGTAACACCACCGTTAGCCTTGATCCATTTGAGGTTTTGGAGTGCGCAATAAATAGGCACAACAGGAGGCGTGTTGAACATAGAACCCTTGTCCACATGCGTGCGATAGTCGAGCATAGTAGGAATCTGTCTTGACACCTTACCGAGAGCATCCTCCTTGACGATAACGAAAGTAACACCAGCCATAGAGAGGTTTTTCTGCGCACCTCCATAGATGCAGTTATATTTAGACACGTCGACAGGACGAGAGAATATGTCGGAAGACATATCAGCAATCATAGGCACGGGCGAATCGAGTTCTTTTCTGATTTCAGTACCGTAGATTGTATTGTTGGTTGTGATGTGGAAATAATCGGCATCAGCAGGAATGACATAATCCTTCGGAATAAACGTGTAATTGCTGTCGGCAGAAGAAGCCACTTCCACAACCTCACCGAAGAGCTTAGCCTCCTTGATTGCCTTCTTGGCCCACACACCCGTGTTGAGATATGCCGCTTTCTTCTCAAGGAAATTGTAAGGCACCTGACAGAACTGCAAGCTTGCACCACCTCCGAGGAAAATCACCGCATAGCCTTCCGGAATCTCAAGAAGTTCTTTAAACAATGCTACGGCTTCATCGACAACCGGCTGAAAATCCTTAGCTCTGTGGCTGATTTCCATGAGCGAGAGTCCAGAACCATTAAAATCCAAACACGCATTCGCAGTAGCCTCAATCACCTCTCTCGGGAGAATCGAAGGACCTGCGTTGAAATTGTACTTTTTCATTTTAAATTACTATTGTGAAATTACTAAAAATCAATCTTTCCCAAATAGAATGCAAATTTACACATTTTTCTTGTTTCTGGCAAACAAATGTCACAGAATCTTAATAATAAGTGTAAAAAAGACAATAAAATTTACGATTTACGATTTATTAATTACGTTTTACAATTTACAATATGCAAATTAATTATGAACTCGCAGATAGCTTCAGAACTTAAATGGCGAGCCATTATGAGTATCATCAGATAGAAATATTATGGAGTATGTCGAGTAGATAATGGTCGATTTTCCTGTTTTCGCGAATGACCCTTGAAAAAGGAACATGAACGATAGCGTCATTATCGATTCCGATCATGATATTTCTCAGTCCTTTCTTGAGAGCCTGTATGCTGGCAGCTCCCATGCGACTTGCTATGATTCTGTCGTGAGCCGTGGGCGTACCACCTCTTTGGAGGTGTCCGAGAATAGAGATGCGCACATCAATATCTGGATATTTCGTTTTGACGACATCAGCCCAATGGATGGCCCCTCCGTCGTTTTCGCTTCTTGCCACCAACACGATGCTGCTGGACTTTGATTTTCTTAGTCCGTTATGAATGAAATTGGTGAGTTCCTCCTCATTCGTCATGACTGATGGAATGATGGCCTCCTCACATCCAGACGCAATAGCTCCATTAAGTGCGAGGAATCCAGCATCATCACCCATAACCTCAACGAAAAACAGCCTCTCGTGCGACGTGGCTGTATCGCGAATCTTGTCAACACATTCCATGATGGTGTTAAGCGCAGTGTCGTATCCGATGGTAGTGTCCGTTCCAAAGAGGTTGTTATCGATCGTGGCAGGTATTCCGATACAAGGGATGTCGTATTCCTGTGCAAAAATACGAGCACCGGTAATCGATCCGTCACCCCCGATGACGATGAGCGCGTCCATTTCCTCCTTCTCCATATTCTCGAAGGCTTTCTTTCTTCCCTCTTCCGACCGGAAGTCCTTGCTTGGTGAGGATTTCAGGATGGTTCCTCCACGATGAATGATAGAGCTCACGTTCTGAGTCTGGAACTCATGTATATCACCGTCGATAAGTCCTTTATATCCTCTAAAGACAGCTTTGACCCTGAGTCCATTATAAATAGCGGATCTGGTTACCGCTCTGACTGCGGCATTCATGCCTGGCGCATCGTTACCCGAAGTAACGAGACCTATACATTTGATTTCAGACATAGTATTATATTTAGTTGAAAGTTTAGAGTTTAGAGTTTAGAGTGAAGTTACTCTTTGTGGTTTAGAGTTTAGAGTTGGGGATAGAGAGATGGGTGCAGAAAGAAAAACAAGGGATGAATCAGAAAAGCAGAATCTTCCATTTACCGTTGTCGAGTCTCATTTTCTGCATATCAAAGACTGTGTCCTCAGCAATAAGAGAATAATAGACTTCAGCTGTATCCTCGGAAATGAGATTCATTTTAGAGAACATGAACTTGCAATTCGGATTATAGTTTTCTCTTGCATATTTTTGCCTGAGAGCCTGTCTCAGCCTTTCCCCATCCATATTACCATTCTGCGCAGTGTCGACAAACTCGAGAAAAGCGTCATAATCTTCTTTCAGGAGCGTATTGAATGCGCTTCTCAGAGTTGTCCATTGCTCGCAGTCGACCACCGCCTGACTCTCCTGTTCAGCATTGGAGCCACAACAAATGCATCCATAGCAGAGGAGGGCAAAAAGCGAGAGTCTTATCCAATTATTTCTGTCGAATATACACATTGATCGGTGTTCCGGTGAAATTCCAGTGTTCACGAATTTGATTTTCAAGGAATCGCTTGTATGGATCCTTTACGTACTGTGGCAGATTTGCGTAGAACACAAAAGAAGGTACTCTGGTTCCCGGAATCTGCATACAATATTTGATTTTGATATACTTTCCCTTGATGGCTGGCGGCGGTGTGGCCTCGATAATCGGCAGCATCACCTCATTGAGCTTAGCCGTGGACACCTTATTAATCCTGTTTTCATAAACTCGCTGTGCTTCTTCAAGGATTTTGAAAATCCGTTGTTTAGTAAGAGCAGAAGCGAAAATGATGGAGAAATCCGTGAACGGAGCCATCCTTTGCCTTATAGAATTTTCAAAGTGCTTGATAGATTCCTGGTCCTTATCCGTGACGAGATCCCACTTGTTGACAACGACAAGCATTCCTTTCTGGTTTTTCTGGACAACCTGGAATATGTTGATGTCCTGTCCTTCAATTCCCCTGGTGGCATCCACCATGAGCACGCAGACATCAGAATTCTCAATAGCCCGTATTGACCTCATGACCGAATAATACTCCAGGTCCTCATTGACTTTATTCTTTTTCCTAATTCCAGCAGTGTCGACGAGATAGAAATTAAATCCGAACTTATCGTATTTTGTGTATATGGAGTCACGTGTAGTTCCAGCGATATCTGTTACGACATTTCTGTCGTCGTTGAGGAATGCATTGACCAATGATGACTTTCCGACATTAGGTCTGCCGACAACCGCGATTCTTGGAATATCTTCTTGTATAACCTCCTCCATGTCCTTTGTGAATGATGCGACAACGGCATCGAGCAGGTCGCCTGTGCCACTTCCAGTAAGAGAAGAAACACAATAGATATCTCCGAGTCCCAGACTGTAGAACTCGGCCGCGTCATATCTCAGTTCGTTGGAATCCACCTTGTTACAGCAGACAAAAACCGGCAATTTAGAACGTCTCAGAATTTGCGCCACCTGCATATCAAGGTCGGTGACACCCGTTTTGACATCCACCAGGAAGAGAATAACATCGCACTCCTCAATCGCAATCAGCACCTGCTTTCTGATTTCCTCCTCGAAAATATCGTCGGAATTGACGACCCATCCGCCGGTGTCAACAACAGAGAACTCCTTATTACCCCATTCACACTTACCATACTGTCTGTCGCGAGTAGTTCCAGCCTCTTCGCTGACGATGGCGTGTCTGGTTTTAGTAAGGCGGTTGAACAAGGTTGATTTTCCCACATTAGGCCTTCCGACAATAGCTACAAGATTTCCCATACCCAATAAATATTTATGATTTCAGAATTTACGAATTACAATTAAATTATACAAAACGAGACTAATTAACAGAAACAGTATTTTTACATACCGAAAGAGCCTTAAAGAACTATTTATTCCGGATTATACCCAAAAAGATTCAGTTCCTTGTCGGAGTCTCTCCAGTCCTTGTCAACCTTCACGTAAGTTTCGATAAAGATAGGTTTTCCAAAGAATTTCTCCAATGACTTCCTGGCTTCCGTCATCACTTTCTTGATGGCCTTGCCCTGATGGCCTATGATAATTCCCTTCTGCGAATCACGCTCCACATAGATGACGGTATTGATGTGAATATGTTTGTCGTCCTCCTTGAATGATTCCACCCCCACTTCAACAGAATAAGGTATTTCCTTGTCGTAATAGAGCAGGATCTTCTCTCTGACGATTTCGCTGACGAAGAATCTGGCCGGCTTATCGGTGAGTTGATCCTTATCGAAGAATGGGGGGCTTTCAGGCAAAAGCTCCTTGATTCTTTTAAGGACAGGCTCTACATTGAACTTTGCGATTGCAGCCACCGGCACGATTTCGGCCTTTGGCAATTTGCTGTGCCAGAGCTCAACGAGCTCCACCAACTTCTTTTGATCGATAAGGTCTATTTTGTTGATAAGCACGATGACCGGCACCTCGATGTTGGCGACTTTTTCAATGAAGTCGTCGTTTTTATCTGGCTTCTCGATGGGATCAGTGACATAGACGAGCACATCCGCATCGACGAGTGCGCTTTCCGAGAAGTTTCTCATCGACTGCTGTAGTTTGTAATTGGGTTTCAAGACTCCAGGAGTGTCACTGAAAACGATTTGGTAGTTCTCGTCATTCAGTATACCCATGATCCGGTGCCGAGTGGTCTGTGCCTTAAACGTGGCAATAGAGATACGCTCACCCACAAAAAGATTCATGAGTGTGGACTTACCGACATTCGGATTTCCGACGATGTTAACGAAACCAGATTTATGCATTTAAAAGAGTTGAAAGTTGAAAGATGAAAGTTTGAAGATGGGATCCGGATAATGGGTGATGGATGATATGACCGATCAATCTTGACGGGGTATCCGTTTCTCCCATTAGCTCCCTTATAATAAACACAGACGGAATTCGTGGATTTACACGGATTCTGCAAAGAAAGAGCGTAAATCCGCGAATTCCGCGGTATGAATAAACGAAGTCAGAATTTATTCTTTATGGAATTTGCTGCCGTCGTATCCCCAAATCATATAGGATGCGCCCCAAGAGAAGCCAGCACCAAAAGCGGTGAATATCAGTTTATCCCCTTTCTTGAGTTGCTTCTCATACTGCCAAAGACAAAGTGGCAGTGTTCCTGCAGAGGTGTTGGCCACAGACTCAATGTTGATCATGACCTTTTCCTTAGGCACGTTGATGCGTCTGGCCACAGCCTCCTCAATTCTGATGTTAGCCTGATGAGGAACGATCCAGGCAATATCATCATTAGTGAGATTATGCTTCTTAGCAATGAACTCCACAGCATCTGACATATTAGTCACTGCATGCTTGAAAACGAACCTGCCTTCCTGATAGATAATCCTTCTACGAGGGTTGTCCGACTCTTGTATTTGTCCGTTGGCAGTGCCACCATCAGCCACATGAAGCGGGTCGTAATGGCTGTTAGTCCTGAGATAGCTGTCGATGAGTCCATAATTCTCGGTCGTAGCCTCCATCATGACGCATCCAGCTCCATCTCCGAAAATAGGGCAAGTGGTTCGGTCCTCGTAATTGGTGATAGCTGAGAGGAAGTCGCCTCCACAGAGAATGATTCTTTTGAATCTTCCGCTGGCAATCATGCCCGCTCCCATCTCCATGGCATATAGGAATCCGGCACATGCCGCTTCCATATCAAATCCGAAAGCGTTTTTGAGTCCCACATTACCGATAATAAGTGATGCAGTAGAAGGAAGGACATAGTCCGGAGTAGAAGTGGCACAAATAACAGCTTCAATCGTGTCGGGATCGACCTGCGTTTTTTGCAGCAATTCCTGTACAGCCTTGGTCATCATATATGACACTCCAGCCCCTTGTCTTTCATCATCCTTGAGAATGTGGCGGGTTTTCACACCAATTCGCTCCATGATCCACTCATCAGAAGTATCGACGATTTTAGACATTTCGTCGTTGTCGAGAATATACTTAGGAACATATCCTCCAACTCCAGTGATGACTGCATTAATTTTTTCCATATATACGTGAACAAAGGTTCTGATAAAAATGTCGTTGAAATAGAAAAAAAGAAAATGAAATACGAAACAAATTCATTCTTGTCCCGTATTCCATAAAACTCCAAATAGACTTAAATCGCTTCTTTGTTTTCGATAGCGACCTTACCTCTATAGTATCCACATTCACCGCAAACGGTGTGGTACACATAGAAGGCACCGCAATTCGGGCAAACAGCCAATGTAGGAGCTACAGCTCCGTCATGAGTTCTTCTTTTACGAGTTCTCGTCTTAGATTGTCTTCGTCTAGGATGTGCCATTTTAGAAAATTGATTTTATTTGTTTAATAATTGTTTTAACTTATCCCATCTGTGGTCGGTAACTTGTTCGGAATTATCGTCCTGAGATGGTTCATTGTCGGGTACGTCGTCTGTCTCCTCGTTGCTTCGGGCAACTTGATGTTGAGATAGAATCTTCATCATAGCTTGGTTACACCTACCAGGTTGGTGAACCCGAGTGATTGGCAGACTAAGCGCTACAAGTTGGTAGACGAGAAAATTCAGATCAAAGGCATGATGTTCAGCAGCCACAATCAACGAATCTCCATCGTCTTCGTCCTGTTCACCGATTTTGACCTCAATGCTATTTTGAATATCGATCCGCAATTCGACATCATCCAGACATCTGTCGCATGGTGTAGAGACGAAACCAACCGAATGAATCAAAAAAGTGAAATCGTTTCCAGCAGCCTTTTTACATACTGCCACCGCCTTGATATTTCCTTTGTTGATGTAGCCTCCCATTTCCTGAAAGAACTGGTCGTTCAGATCAGTGGTGAAGGACTTCTCAAGAATGTCACGGTCATTGAGCTCAATGAAAAAGTGTTGATTTTCCATGTTATCTCAAAAGGAACAAAAGTTCAAATTCTGATTCGAGTTGCAAATTTACGAATAAAATCTCAAATATGCTAAAAAAGGTGGTTATTTCTTATGTAAAGTCATTAATTTTCTTGTTTTTTGGGTATTTTACAGCAAAAAAGCCGTGTTATTTTGGCAACTCTATTTTAAAAGTGGTGCCCACACCAATTTCAGAAGACTTTACAAATATTTTTCCTTTATGGTATTCCTCAATAATTCTTTTAGCAAGGGAGAGTCCAAGTCCCCACCCTCTTTCCTTTGTGGTGAATCCCGGCTTGAAGACAGACTTGAAGTTATTTTTTTGTATTCCTTTCCCTGTGTCCACGACCTCGATATCGACCTGCGAGTTTTTCTCCTTGATGTAGATATCAATATTTCCACTGCCCGACATCGCATCTACAGCATTTTTACACAGGTTCTCACCAACCCACTCAAAGAGAGACGCCACCATGTTGACAATGACCGGCTCAGCAGGCGCATGACAAGTGATTTTCACCTTGTTGGATGTTCTGCGGTCCATGTAGTCCGCCACCCTTTTTATGACTTCGCACAGGTCCTCAGGTTTAGGCTCTGGAATAGAACCGATTTTCGAGAATCTCTCTGCAATACGCTCGAGTCGTCTGACATCCTTCTCCATTTCCGGAAGCAGCTCATCATCGGGATAAGCCTCCTTAAGCACTGCCGACCACGCCATCAGAGAAGAAATTGGCGTGCCAAGTTGATGGGCAGTTTCTTTTGACAGTCCGACCCACACCTTGTTCTGTTCCGACTTCATCATGGAGAAAAGCGCGAAGATGGCGATGATGACGAAGATAACAACAACAGCAAGCTGAATATAAGGATATACCGCAAGACGTTTCAGCATAACCGACTCATCATAACAGATTTCGAGAAAGTCCCCCTGCTGCTGTTGTTCCGGTGTGATAACCGTGACCGATGTAGCCTCTTCCTTAGCCGAATCGACATATCGGTTGATTTCCTCATTCTGCAACTCAACTTCGTCATCCTGAGGCATATTGAGAAAAATCTTTATAACGTTTCCTTCTTTTTTCATGGATTCCGCCATTTGCTGCAAATAAGCAATGGAATCTTCCTTTTCGCTGAAAGTCTTGTTTATGTTCCTGTGCATCTGTACATTTCCGTTCCGGTCTATGACGATGACAGGTATCGTGTTATTTCCATTGATGACTTTCAGGACGAGATTGAGGTCGGTGTTCTCATCGGCAGCATTGAGTGTGCGCATAGCCTCCGCCCAGACCTCCACGCTCTTCGTTTCCTCTTCCTGCAGGTCGTTGGTAAGGAAATGCGACGTAAGCAATGAAGCGATGGCAATAATGATTGCCACCACCACAAGAACAAATTTTATGTTACGCACACGTTGGAACATCGAATATAATAACGAAGATAGCAACCGGAATATTGCAAAGAAGGCAGGAAAATAATTTCCTGCCTTCTCCAAATAAATATTTAGAAGTATTATTTCTCAGCATATTTCTTGTACTTAGCTTCCATTGTCTTGTTTTCGAGGTTATGGTAGCAAGCGTACATCTGATATCCCCACTGGTCAGACTGGTCAGGCCAAGCCTCTTCAGCTTTGTGGAAATACGTTACTGCTTTCTCAAACCAAGGCTTGCAAACCGCCTTATCCGTGAAGTGGTCGTTGCCATACTTAGCAGCAGAGGTACCAGCTCCCATCACGAGTTCGATATGTCCCGGACATTTCTCATCACCCTTAACGAAAGCCTCGTGTGCAAGGTCAAATTTTTCAGTATTGAAGAGAGAAACAGCCTTGAAATAGTAAGGGAACCATACATTCTCGAGCGCATTGCCTGCATCGTCAGTAACAGGAGTAGTTCCGTCTTCCTGTCTCTGAATCAAGACATCACAAATTTGGATAGTTTTATCGTATTCGCGGTCGTTAATAGCAGCTTGTGCCAGGTTGATACCAAAGATGTTAGTCTGCTTGAAGTTTTCGAATCCATACTGGAGGTACTTAGTCTCGTTGGCCTTGTCTTCTTTCTGATGGTAGAGCGTGATAAGTTCCTGGCAAGCGAGAGGTCCGTTCTGGGTCTGGAGAGACTTCTCCATCCATTCAACAACTTTTGCCTCATCAGCCTTAGCCCCCTTAAGGGCAGATGCGTAAACAAATGCAGACTCCTTGTAGTTCTTGTCGGTCTCCTTCAGGTTATCACCGGCAAACATAGGCGAGTCGAAAGACGCATAGTAAGACTCGAGCAATCCGACAGCAGTCTCCGGCTCATTGTAGACAAACTGAGTTGCTCCTACATAGAGGTTACCACGACAAGCATTGGCATTCTCTTTTGTCCAAAGTTTCTGAATCTCCAGCTCTTTTTCCTTAAGAGGCATCTTTCCCTTCTCGTTTGGAGTCTGAATGAGCTTGTAGTATTTTTCACAAGCGTCAACAATAGCCTTCTCGTTCATGAAGAAGGCCTTCATGTCGGAGAACTTGTTATTGTTAGCCTGATACTCCTTGAGCATATTGAATCTGTCGTTGACATACGACTTGATAATCCATTCCCATGTCTGGTGGTTCTCAGCAGTTTCTGGATTAGCTTTTGCCTCATTGACAAGCTGCTTGATCTCAGTCCATTTTTCCGGTTCAAGAGTTTGCAGATTGGTCACACCATAAGTGATGTTCTCAATCTTTCTCAGATTAGACTTCTGTGCGAAGGCAGAAGTGCCAAGTGCCAAAGCAGCACAGATAAAGATAATTTTTTTCATAATGTTAGTAGATTTTAAGTTATATTTATTTAGTTTAAAGTTTAATGCTAAGTTTAATATTTAAGGATTTATGAGGGGAAGTATGCCGCGTTGGCAACGCGGCGTACGGAACCGCTCATATACAAAGTATTTAAACCATCGAACAGTTGAATTATTCTTCGTTACCTGTTTCTTGATTCGTATCGGAATTATTTTCATTAATAACGTCAGAGTCAGTGGAAATGTTGTTTTGGTCGTCGGAAATATTTTCGTTTTCCTCAATAGCGGTTTCATTTTCTTCCGCTTCTTCCTCAACATGCTGTACTTTACATACACTGCTGATGACATCGTTGCGCTTCTTGATGTTGATGAGCATAACACCTTGGGTGTTTCGTCCTTGAATACGCAGAGAACTGAGGGCAAGACGAATGGCCACACCACTTTTGTTGATAATCATGAGGTCGTCTTCGTCCGTCACAGCCTTGATGGCAATAAGATGTCCGGTTTTCTCCGTGACATTGAGTGTCTTAATACCCTTACCTCCACGTTTAGTGATTCGATAATCCTCAAGCGCGGACCGTTTGCCATATCCGTTCTCGCTGACCACCATGACGCTCTGATAGAAAGAGTCGCCCTTAACGGCCTGTTCGTCATCGGAAGCGATGTCCTCCACAGTCTCCTCCACATCGGCAGCCTGAATGTTTTCGACATCAGCAAGTTCCTCGTTGTCATTATCTTGAACTTGAGCGTCGAGTGCATTCCACTGCTCCTCAGAAAGAGCCTCGTTGCACTGCATGACAAGCATGCCCACAGCCTCATCCTCCGGTCCGTCAAGCCTCATACCCCTGACACCCGTAGAATTACGTCCCATGACACGTACGTTGTTCTCATTGAATCGTATAGCCCGTCCGTTCTTGTTTGCGATGATGATGTCGTCGTTTCCAGAGGTGATCTGTACATCTATGACTTCGTCACCCTCCTGAAGTTTAATAGCTATAAGTCCGATTGTTCTTGGCCGTGCATAGTTTTCGAAGCGAGTCTTCTTGACCGTAGCCCGTTTCGTGCAGAAAATGAGGTTATGATGCTTTACGAAGTCCTGATCGTTGATATCCTTGATGCAGATGAAAGCCGTCGCCTTGTCGTCGGACTCGATGTTGAGCAGATTCTGCACAGCCCTTCCCTTGAACGTCTTGTTTCCTTCCGGAATATTGTAGACCTTCATCCAGAAGCACTTACCCTTGGTGGTAAAGAACATCATGGTGTTATGAGTCTGAGCCGGGAAAATATACTCGATGAAGTCCTGGTCGCGCGCCGATCCGCCTTTCGACCCTACTCCGCCCCTACTCTGTGTCCTGAACTCAGAGAGCGGTGTGCGCTTGATATATCCGAGGTGTGAAATCGTGATGACCACCTGTTCGTTAGGATAGAAATCCTCAGGATTGAAATTCTC
>CAMOTI010000103.1 GCA_946625675.1 uncultured Prevotellaceae bacterium
TATTATTAGCTTTATTGCCGGTCGTTGTGTTGCTGTTGTTCATCTATTTTGTGGACAAATATCAGCACGAGCCTTGGAGCCAGATTTTCAAGGCAGTTGGAGCGGGTGCTGTATCGGCCCTGCTGGTGGTTCATGTGCTGATGCTGCTGAACATCACTTTTGACTCCACTTCGATGGTAGGTGCGTTTCTCGACGCATTTGTCAATGCGGCCATACCTGAGGAGGCTGTGAAGTTGTTGATGCTCTGGCTGGTGCTTCGCAATAACAAGTATTACGACGAGTATTTCGATGGAATCGTATATGCCGTCTGTGTCGGCATGGGCTTTGCGGGGATTGAGAATATTGTCTATCTGATTGAGGATGAGGACTGGGTTGCCACTGGCATCGCCCGCGGCGTGTTTGCTGTTCCTGCGCATTTCCTCTTCGCCGTGGCGATGGGTTATTATTACTCTCTCGTACATTTCAGTTATCATCAGACGGAGAAAGACGCGCTCTTCAACAAGGTGTGTGTGATTGCAGTCCCTGTGCTTCTTCATGGGGCCTACGACGCTTGCCTGATGGTGATGGACGCGTCGCTGGCTACACGTCCCGACATATCGGTGATGTGTGGAGCAGGCTTCCTTGCCACATGTGTGTTCATGGTTATATTTGCTTTCAAGAAATGCCGCAAGCTGTTGGCGGCTGATAAGGCTTATTTCGACCAGCTGGCACGCCAGCAGATGAGCGAATACTGGCAGGACGTGGCTCCTTCTGAAGGCAGCATGCCGTCAGGCAATCCCGGATATAACGGGGGTGCATATAACCCTGAAGAAACCTGGACCGAAGGCGGCGTGATACATGAATAACTTGGTTCTGAAAGAAAGATATAAGTCAAACGGGGATGCACTTTTGGTGTATCCCCGTTTGATTTATGTTCAGCTGGAAAATCTGAAAATATGTGGGAAAGTTAGAAGACGCCCCGCGGGGCGTCTCTACTCTCGTCCGGACGGCTAAATTTCAAATTTCAAACCTCAAACCTCAAATTTCAAAATACTCTTATTCCACAGTCACTGACTTGGCGAGGTTACGTGGCTGGTCCACGTTCTTGCCTTTGCAGATGGCGATGTAGTAGGCCAGCAGCTGCAGCGGGATGGTGGCGAGCAGCGGCTCGAGGCATTCCAAGGTCTTGGGCAGCTCGATGTACTCGTCGGCCAACGCCTTCACTTTCTCATCGTCCTCCGACACGAGTGCGATGACTCGGCCTTTGCGTGCCTTGATCTCCTGAATGTTGCTCATCAGCTTGTCGTAGAGGGCGTTCTTTGTGGCGATGATGACCACGGGCATCTCCTCGTCGATGAGTGCGATGGGACCGTGCTTCATCTCGGCGGCAGGATAGCCTTCCGCGTGGATATAGCTGATTTCCTTCAGCTTCAGTGCCCCTTCCAGGGCTACAGGGTAGTTGTAGCCGCGGCCCAGATACAGGAAGTTGCGGGCATAGGTGAATATCTTGGATATCTCATGGATTTTCTCGTTGCAGGAGTTGAGCAGTTCTTTCTGTTTCTCGGGGATGTCGTTGAGTCCCTTCACCAGTTCTTCGTATTCACGAATGTCTATCGTGCCTCTGGCCTTGGCGATGGCGAGTGAGAGCATTGTCAGGACGGTGACCTGTCCCGTGAATGCCTTTGTGGATGCCACACCAATCTCAGGACCTACGTGGATGTAGCATCCGGTCTGGGTGGCACGGGGAATGGAGGAGCCGATGGCATTGCAGATACCGAAGATGAAGGCTCCCTTTTTCTTGGCCAGCTCCACTGCGGCCAGCGTGTCGGCGGTCTCTCCAGACTGGGATATGGCGATGACCACGTCCTGGTTGTTGATTACGGGATTGCTGTAGCGGAACTCAGAGGCATATTCCACCTCCACGGGAATCTGGCAGAAGTTCTCCAGCAGCTGCTTGCCAATCAGTCCGGCATGCCAGCTTGTTCCGCAGGCCACGATGATGAACCGCCGTGCGTTGATCAGCTCCTTTCTGTAGTCGATGACAGCCGACAGCACCACGTTGTTCAAGTCCACGTTCACACGGCCGCGCATGCAGTCCTTCAGGCTTTCAGGCTGCTCGAAAATCTCCTTCAGCATGAAGTGGGGATAACCTCCTTTCTCTATCTGAGAGAGGTTGAGGTTGATTTTCTTGATTTCGTGCTCTATGGTTTCGTTGTGGATGTTGACAAACTCCACGTTCTCCTTGTTCCTGTCAATCACGGCGATGTCCTGGTCGTCGAGGTACACCACTTTGTTGGTGTATTCGATGATGGGCGATGCGTCGCTTCCGAGGAAGAACTCGCCGTCTCCGATACCGACCACGAGCGGGCTGCTCTGACGGGCTGCGATAATCTGGTCGGGGTTGTCCTTGTCGATGATGGCCATGGCATACGCTCCGATGACCTGGTGCAGTGCGATACGTACAGAGGTAAGCAGGTCGAGCTCCTTCTTGGTGCGTATGTAGTCGATGAGTTGTACGAGCACTTCTGTGTCGGTGTCGCTGTGGAACTCAATCCCTTTCTCCTTCAGCTGGTCTTTCAGCACGGCATAGTTCTCGATGATGCCGTTGTGGATAATGGCCAGCCGTCCAGTGCTGCTCACGTGGGGGTGGGCATTCGTGCTTGTCGGTTCTCCGTGGGTGGCCCACCGCGTATGGGCGATGCCAATCGTGCCGCTGATGTCCTTTCCTTCGGCATGTTTCTCCAGGTCGGCCACCTTTCCTTTTGTCTTGTATACTTGAAGCCCAGACTGCTCCGTGATCAGGGCGATGCCCGCACTGTCGTATCCGCGGTATTCCAGTCGCTTCAGTCCCTTGATTAAGATAGGGTAAGCCTGACGCTTACCGATATATCCCACAATTCCACACATAGATTATTTGAAATTTGATGTTTAAACTTTGATTTTAGGATTGAACTGCAGCGTATTCTTGCTTGCTTGAAATTATTGAACTGTCAATGTGTTTCAATCCTTTTTTTGAATTATTTTTTTTAGAAAATACTCTGCATGACATCTTTTCCGTTGCAAAGTTACAACAAATTCATGAGATAGGGAGAAAAATTATGTTAAATCTAATAAAAAGTAGATGCTGGTTGACGTTTTGTAAGGAAAATATGAAATATGCTTTCCTGTTGATTTGATATTGCTGTGAATTGTGACATTTTGAAATGTTTTGTTAAGCGATGATAAACAATAATTGGAGCCGTAGGTTTTACGGCTCCAATTGTGATGCAATCAATGTCTTTGTCCTGACAAGTGTCGTGGTGTACAATTGTACCCATACCTGTAAGTAGACAGTTGTGGTTATGCCTTCAGTTCTTCAGGTACGACAGGCATGGCTCCGTTCTGGGTGCAGACAAAAGCGCTGACACGTACCGCTGTCTTGTGTGCCTCCTGCACTGGCTTTCCGTTGATGATACAAGCACAGAAAGAACCTGTGAATGAGTCGCCGGCTCCGACCGTGTCGGCCACCTCGACCTTGGGTGTGTCCTGGAATGAAGTGAGACCGTCATCGGTGAAGACATACGACCCATTGGTCCCGCAGGTGAGAACGAGCATCTTCAATCCATAGTCCGAGACTATTTTCTTGCAGGTGTCGCTCATGTTGAGGCCCTCGTATCCAAACATACGGCTGACAACCACAAGCTCTTCGTCATTGATTT
This sequence comes from uncultured Prevotellaceae bacterium, assembly GCA_946625675.1. GTDB lineage: Bacteria > Bacteroidota > Bacteroidia > Bacteroidales > Bacteroidaceae > UBA3839. Next base: position 3,678 of record CAMOTI010000103.1, read on the forward strand.
TCAGAATATTGCATAGATTGAAGGAGTCTTCGAGGATTTCCTTGGAGTAGAATTGCTGACGCAGGTTGATGTCGCAGATTTTCAAGCAGTCCGCTGGTGTAGATGCCAGAAACTTCCGGATGGTGGACCGGCTGACTTCGTTCCGCTGGGCCAGTGACCCGAAGCAGACTGCCCGCGCGCTCTTAGCTATGGCTTCCATCTCAGGAGTGAACGGGATATTGTCCCATGCCACACCTTCCTTGATTTCATAAGAAGGAATACCTTCCCCCGATAGTGTCACCTGCACTGTGCCCGTGGGAAATGGAACTGACGGCATCAGATATGCCAGGTTATGCTCCTCGAAAGCCTTGACGGTCTCGTCCGCGAGCGCATCCTCACCAAGGGCGCTGATTGCGATGGTGTCGAGTCCGAATTGTCCTGCGTGATAAGCGAAGTTAGCTGGCGCGCCGCCCAATTTCTTTCCTTCAGGGAGAACATCCCAAAGCGCTTCTCCCAGTCCAACGATATAACGTTTCATAATCTGTGTGTTTATTAGTTTTTGATTTGTTTGATATACGTGAATAAATAGACGACTCCGACAGCCATGACGATGACAGCTCCGGACTGCCCGATGGCGTCACTGGCAAATCCCATCAGCAACGGGAAGATGGTTCCGCCGAACAGTCCCATGATCATAAGACCGCTGACTTCGTTCTGCTTTTGTGGCATAGATGTGATTGCTTGAGCGAAGCAGATGGAGAAGATGTTGGAGTTTCCGTAACCCACGAGTGCGATGGCTGTGTATAGCAGCCACTTTTCTGTTCCGACGAAGAGTCCGGCCATAGACAGTGCCATCATGATGACGCTGATGACGAAGAATGTACGGTTGGATAGAACCCTGAGGAAGAATGACCCCGTGAGGCACCCGACAGTACGGAAGATGAAATAAAGTGAGGTTGCGAACGCCGCGTCATTCAGTGTCATGCCAAGCCGCTCCATGAGTATTTTCGGCGCAGTGGTGTTTGTTCCCACGTCAATGCCGACATGGCACATGATTCCGAAGAAAGATAGCAACACGATGGGGGTCTTGAGCAGTTTGAAGCATTCCACAAACGTGGATGCCTTGCCATCGATTTTCTCTTCTTCTATTGGGGTGACGCCGAGGAACAATGCCGAGATAATCCCTACCACAAGGTAGATGAGGAACAGGACCCTCCAGTCATATCCGAATGAGGGTATGGCATGCGTGGCTCCCCACATTGCGAGATAGGGGGCAAGGAAGGAAGCGATTGCCTTGATGAATTGTCCGAATGTGAGTGTTGAAGCCAGGTTTCCGCCCCCCATCACCGTTGCCACCAGTGGATTGAGTGATGTTTGCATAAGTGCGTTGCCGATTCCCAACAGGGAGAAGGCAGTGAGCATGATGGCAAAGTTATTGCCAAAGAGCGGTATGAACAGAGAGACGATTGTGACGACAAGAGAGAGCATCACCGTCTTTTTCCTTCCTATCTTGTTCATCAGCATGCCTGTGGGGACAGAGAATATGAGGAACCAGAAAAACACCAGCGACGGGAAGATGTTTGCCGTGGAGTCGTTCAGCTGCAGGTCTTCTTTCACGTAGTTGGAAGCGATGCCAACTAAGTCGACAAATCCCATTGCGAAGAAACAGAGCATCAACGGGATGATAGCAAATTTTTTTGTTTGACCCATGTTATTTAGTTTTTAGTTTTCAGTTTTCAGTTTTCAGTTACTTAGATAAGGAGACGCTGTCTTTTCTACTGTAGGATAGTTGCTACAGGACAGGATAGACAGTGAATTTTCCGCCTTTCACCTTAATCTGGTCATATGGCATGGAAGGGAAGACGAGGTTGGTCATCGCCATCTTTCCTTCTGCGTCGAACGCCTCGACGGAGCAGTGGTCAATGAAAACGCGCAGCTGCTTGATGGCTCCGTGAGTCGGGGCCACAGTGACAGCAGGGAAAGCTTCGCTAAAACTCTTCTCTCCGCTCTGGGTGCGGTCCATGGAGAATGTGCCGGCAGTCTCGTCGTACTGCATTGTCAGTTGCTCCCCTTTGCTGTTTGAGAGCGTGATGTCGGCGTTGCCTTTCATGTCTATAACCAACTCGCATGTGGGCGACAGCTTGTTCGTGGCTTTTCCTCTCAACGCAGTCAGCTCACGGGATGGTGTGACTCCGCAGTAGGTCTGACCCTTGTATTCGAAGAGGTCGAGGTCTCGAGGAACTGAGTTGGCGCTGCGGTACTGCTGGGTGGGAACCTGGTTGGCATACTGCCAGTTCGACATCCATGCGATAGCGACCTTGCGTCCGTCGGGTGCGTTGTCGAAGGTCACGGTGGCATAATGGTCCTTGCCGTAGTCCATCCAGCGGGTGTCTGTCTGGGAGCAAGTGAACGTCTTTCCGTCGAAATCGCCGACGAAATACTGGGTTGCGCTTCCTCCGAATGGACCTCCCGGGTTGATGTTGCAGATGAGCATCCACTTCTGGCGGTCTGTGCCGCGTACCTGCAGCTTAATCAGGTCTGGACATTCCCAGACACCGTCGTGGTTGCCATAACCTGTTCCGAAACTGCTCTCGTAGGTCCAGTCCTTCAGATTCGGCGACGAATAGATGCGCATCTCCTGCCCAGCGGCAAGGATTAGGTTCCACTTCTGGATCTCCGGGTTCCAGAAAGCCTTCGGGTCGCGGAAGTCAGGCACGTCGCTGACAAGCACCGGGTTCTTCGCATATTTCGTGAAAGTACGTCCGTTGTCGGTGGAATAGGCCATGGACTGTGTCTGACTCTGTCCGGCTGAGGTGTAGAAAGCGATGACGGCGCCCTCACCGAATCCGGCTGTGTTCTTCTTGTCGACAACGCACGAACCGCTGAAGATGGTTCCGAGCGCGTCGGCCTCGATAGCTGTTGGCTGCGCCTCCCAGTGCAGCAGGTCCTTCGACGTGGAATGCCCCCAGGTCATGTTCTCCCACTGAGATCCGAAAGGGTTAAACTGATAGTATAGATGCCAGACACCGTCCTTGTAGAACATACCGTTCGGGTCGTTCATCCATCCGTAGGCTGGAGTGTGATGATATAGCGGACGGAACCGCTCACGGTTAGCTGTGTCGAAGGAGTCAGAACGCTTCATCTCTCTCCAGCAGGCGAACTCACGGACGGCGCCTGTGGTGCGCCTGTCGCCATGGAAGGTGATGTCAAGCAGCTCTCCGCCTGACACCTTCAGGGGAACGTAGTAGTCCACCTTGTCGACTGCAAGCCTGACGTTGAAACTCCTCACGTTCTCGTTCCCTACTATCATGCGGACATTGGCATATTCTTCTTTCTCCTGAACAGGCAGGAGCAGATAAGCTTTTCCTTCGTCCACCCTCACCATCGCCTGATGGTCGCTGAGTACCATCGGATTGACCTGACCGCTGACATTTGTGGCAGTCAGCATGGCGGTTATGATGCCTATAAATAATGTTCTCATGTCTTAGCCTTGATTTTGATGAGAAAGAATTACGTTGCAAAAATGCGATAATTCCATTAAAGAAACAATAAAAATGATACTTTTGTGTGGAAAAATCGTTCATAGGGATGATTTCCAGTCATATTTGAACGATTTTTCCAAACGTGGATTATGTAAACAGGGTAAAAGCGTTTTTTTTCTCGTTCTGTCAATATTGCTGAACCTTCACATTGCTTACGCTGATGCTGCCGCCATAGTTGTTGATACTCCAACAGTTCTTCTGAATGCCGTAGATGCGGTTCGTGTAAGCACAGACGTCGTTCACATACATGACCATGACGCTGTTGTCGGTGTAGATATTGATGTTGTATGTGTTGTCGGAAGGTCGTTGGAATACATATCCGTCGATACCTTCAATAAATCCGGCTCCCTCAGCACCCTCTTGTTCAAAGTTGATCTTACGGCTGTCCTCGCCTTCCGGATTGACCACCATCGTGTAGTATTTTCCAGAGTCAGATCCGCGTACGAGCGAGATACCGAACTTGTCCCAGTTGTTGGATGTCTTCACCGTCATGGAGATATGGTTGTGGAACCCCAGTCGGTTGTAGAGCACGAATGCACCATCTCCTGTGAGTTGCATCTCAGTGCCATTGATGTCTACCCCCTTTGAGTCTACGACCTCAAGTTTCTGTGCCTGGTTATACTTGGCAGCCATAGCGGGCACTTCACCCAGAACGAGCGTTCCGTCAGCCTTCTGAATCACCTTGTGGCATACCAGTGCGCCCGACCAGTTAGGCTCTCCTCCTGCGCCAACGTTCACGTTTTTGTCGTGGATGGTCGTTCCCGTCCTGTAAGGGCACCACCCCCAGATAAATCTGTCTGAGCCGTTTGAGGCGGTCTTTCCTGCATAGAATGCACGGCTGTCGAGCACGCCCTCATGTCCGTCTTTAGGCCAGTTGGCTCCAGGGTCGTTGAAGCATGATTTCAGACCTTCATAAGATTCAGCCATCATGTACTTCACCTTACGGCTCCAAGATGCTCGGTAACCCTCGCTATACACCATGTACCAATAGTTACCCATCTTGAAGATGTCGGGGCATTCGAGCATTCGGTCCCAAATCATGGGGAATTGCCCCACATGTGTCCATGTCTTCAAGTCATTGCTCTTGAACTCGGCGAATTTCAGGTTGCTCGAGATGACCATTCTGTATGAACCGTCGTCAACCTTGAACACCTGGGGGTCGCGGAAATCCACCGTTGAATATCCGAAGTCATCACCCTTCAACACCCAGAGATTGTCCTTCTTCCAATTCTTGAAGTCTGACGAAGTGGCACGCATGACCACCTCGGTGTTAGCGCAGTTGGGATTATGGCCTGTATAGTAGATGTAGTAGAGTCCGTCAGCATCGTTATAGACGCAGCATCCCGTTCCGAGTGCAGCATCCTGCTCCAGTGGGGAAGTGCCTATAGGCAGGACTTCTCCGAGCGACTCGTAGTTAGCTCCGTCCTTCGTGGATACTCCCCAGAATGGATGATAGTTATACGTGGCGTTGTTCTCGTACTCCTGGAGATAGAGCACCTTGAACTCACCCGCTTTCTGGTCGTAGAACGGCATGGGGTCTCCACATCTTCCGACAGTCGGGTTGAAATAGGTGAGGAAGCCCTTCTCGTCCTCAGGTGTGAAGAAATAGGACGTTCCGTTCCAGTCCTTTGGCTTGTCAGGTCCGTAGCTGTCGTCGCTGCATGCCGTCAGCCCAGAGGCTGACAACATGAGAGCGAATGAATATATTAATGTCTTTTTCATAACGGTTTACTTCATTAAGTAGTTAAATGCATTTTGGGTGATTATCTCTATGTTGTGGTGGAAATTCTCGGCATATCCTGCCTCATAAGTGTATGAATACCAGTCGTAGCATCCAGATCCGATGCAGATAATTCCACCTTTCCCGTTGTTGGCCGGATATTCCCAAGCCACTACAGCACCGTCGCCTCCTACACCAAGGACTTTTCCTCCGGTCCGGGCTTCCCATGCCTCGTGATTGTCATATCCTCCCCAGTCTGTTCCGATATGGTACTGAGCGGTGGAGTTAGTGATATGGTATCCGGCATCCGTGCAATACACCTCGTTGGGGTTGTCTCCCTGTATGAGGTTGGCCCAGAGCGGATGATTGTTCTGACCGTTGAATATCTGGAATGTCCAAGGACCTCCGCATACTTCCGCGGCATCCTCATTCTGTCCCCAGCAATTGTTAGGTGTGGTCCACTCGTCATCACCGGTCACACCGATGAACGAAGGCAGGTTAGTTGCGTAACGTGTGAGGAAGAACGCGCCTCCGTTCTCATAGTACGCCCTCAGCTCATTTTTCGTCTCAAGGGCGTCCGTTGCCTTTGCCATGAAGACATCGTGCCCGTCGACACCTCCGTCCACATGATAGTGCCACCAGATGACCTTGCAGTCGGACAGGTCGATCGTGCCCGCTCTCATGTCGGCAAACGACGCATAGAGAGAGTTCTCTACATTTCCGAGCATCCACTCGCAGGCTGCCTTGGCCTCAGGGTCGAGGTTGTTCATCACGTCGGCTGATCCCACAAAGAGAGCTGACGGCTTGTCGATGGCAATGACGGTGACGGTATATGTTGCTTCAGCTGAATTGTTCGTGACCTTATAAGTGACAGGGTTCGTGAAGTCCTGTGCCTCTCCGGACGATGGTGTGATCGTGGCGTATTGGCTGTAAGTGATGGTGGGCACGAGTTCATCAACACCTTCAGAAGCTGGTACATAGACAGTAATTGTCTTTGCCTCCTGGTCGATGCTTCCAGTATAGACGTCGTTAATGACGAACTGGCTGATACGTGCCTCGTCGTGGAGAACACTCAGCGTCCAGTCCAGGAACACGTCACCGCTGCTGACATGAAGCACCTTGGCTGCATCCATGTTCAGGGTCTCTCCCTGTGCTATGTTGCAGGAAGCTCCGTTTGAGAGTGTCAGTTTTGTGACCTTCATTGCCGACGCGTCATACACCTTCGGCAGCCTCACTAAGATGGAGCGTGAATTGAGGTCGATGATTCCTTCATAGTTGTCGAGCATGATGCTCTCAACCAAACAGTCGCCTGTCAGCTGGAGATCGCTTGTGTTGTCTTCGCTGCATGCAGAGGATGACAATCCCACCGCAACAGCCAGACAGCAAACAAATACTAAATGATATATTGTCTTCATAAGAAAAATCGTTTTGCTTGATTATATAAAATGCTTACCAGTTACCGATATTCTGAGTATAGTTGCCGTTTGAGGCTGAGATCTGCGTGAACGGAATAGGGAGGTACTCGTCCTTGTCCTCTGTGAACTTTGCGTCGCTATAGATAGGGCAGTTGTCCACTTCCTCGTCATAGAATTTGTTGATTACCGAACCGGCGTCCCCCCATCTGACGAGGTCGAAGAATCTCTCTGACTCCATGGCCAGCTCGAGTCGTCGCTCCATCTTGACAATCTTGATGGTCTCGTCCTTGGAATAACTTCCTTTGTAGTTTGTGACATAGAACTTGACACCGTAATTGTTAGGATATGCCTTGATCATCTGTGTGCTGGCCGCAGCACGTGTCCTGAGCTGGTTGACGAGCTCGATGGCCTTGTCTGAGTTTCCGAGTTGAGCATATGCTTCCGCGCGCTCCAGCAGCACGTCTGCATATCGGAAAACGATCCGGTTCATCGAAGACGCCCAGTACGACCCTTTGATGAGATACTTGCCGATGAGCGCGGGGTCAATATTGTGCTTCAGTGACACATTGTAGCCGTACATGCCGTTGGAACGGCTCCAGATGCTGGTTTCCTCCATCATGTACTTCTTGTTGAACATATAGGGTAGTCCCGGCATACCCACAGTGAGGAATAGGCGTGGGTCTGCATTGTCAGCCCTTTTGTCGTAGTCTTTGGCGTTGAAACTGTCAATGAGAGGCAGTCCGTCCTGTCCTGTTCGGAATGCGTTGACGAGGTTTTGCGATGGCTTATAGAAGTCGCATCCACCGTCCGTGGCCCCAGGGATGTTCGGCGGTATCAGTCCGTAGCTCCAGTTGAGGTTACCGAAAGTGGAACCGTCGTTTTTGGAGTACTGGATAGCCCATAGGCTTTCTTTTCCGTTCTCATACTTCTCTTCTGGTCTGAAGTTGTTATGTATGTCGTCTTCCAGGCCATAGCCAGCATAAAGATCTGGATTCGTGAACTCAATGACCTTCTCGAGGTCAGCTTTTTCGATTGATGTCACCTTGTTCGACTTGGCGTTGTCCTGATGGTATGCCTTGTAGAGATAGACTTTTGCGAGGAATGCCGCTGCTGATGCCTTTGTCGGTCTTCCCTTGTCCTGTTGAGTTGTTGGGAGCGTGTTGTATGCCTGCATGAGGTCGTCGATAATGAGTTGCCATCCCTCATCGTTGGAATAGGTGGTATTGGAAAGAGAGTTGTACTCATCGTACGAGAGGTTCTCGCTCACGACAAACGGTATGTTCTTATAGAGCCTCTTGAGCAGGAAATGGGCGTATGCACGGAGGAATTTCATCTCAGCCAGACGTTGCTGCTTCATGGAGAAGCTGTCGTCAGTCTCGTTCAGCAGCGCGATGGCCGTGTTGACGCGTGAGATGCAGTTATACAGCCTCACCCACATATCATTGATGTTCCAGTTTGTGGTAAGCACCCCTTGCTGTACCTCAAGCTGGTGGAAAACGTCTCCGTCACTTGTTCCACTGCCTCCCTTGTAGGCGTCGTCGGAGCGCACGTCGAAATTCCACATGGAGAAGGACGAGTTGATATCCTCAGCCGAAGTGAAGACAGCATACGCCGACACGACCATTGCCTCTGCGTTCTTTGGGTCCTTCACCTGCTCATTGCTAAGAGTTCCCTGTGGCGTATGCTCGTCCAGAAAGTCAGAACAAGAGGATAGATAGCTGCCGCCAGCAATTAAAGTTAATGCCACCGCTGAACGGATCCAGTTTGTGTTCTTTTTCAATATATTCGTTTTCATATCATTCTGTTTTACTTGTTGGTGTTTCATTATACTATCAGAAAGAGACATTCAATCCGAACGTCACATTCAGAGGAATAGGGTATCCGAAGTTTGCGTTCTCGGGGTCCACACCGGTGAAGTTCTTGCTCTTGATTGTAAGGAGATTCTGAGCAGACAGATACATACGCAGGCGTTGCAGATGCATCTTTGTGCAGAGGCTCTCAGGAAAATTGTAGCCGAACTGAATCGTGCGTAATTTCACGAACGATCCGTTCTCGACGAAGTATGTGCTGACACGCTTCTCGTTGTTGTTGTCCATCGTGCTTATGGCCGGGATGTCGGAACCGTTGTTGGACGGTGTCCAGGCATTGAGAAGGCGGCTGCCCTTATTGAGGTTGGAGATGTTCAGACCGCTCCACAGGTCCGTCTCCTTCTTCAGGTCGCTAATCACATCAACTCCCTGAATTCCCTGCCAGAACATGGTGAGGTCGAAATTCTTGTACTGAAGGTAGATGTTCAGACCCCAAGAGAAGTCAGGTACCGGATTGTAAATCCACTTTTGGTCTGACTCGTTGATCATTCCGTCGCCGTTGAGGTCCTTCCATCTGATTCGTCCCAGACCGGCTCCGTTCTGAACTGCATGGTTGTCAATTTCCTCCTGGCTTTTGAATATTCCGTCATATACATATCCCACCTGTGAGTACATAGGGTGACCGACTACGCTCTTGACGCCGTTTCCTCCGAAGTTGCCGTTAGCCGCGATGGTCTCAGGCAGTTTTGTCACCTTGTTGCGGTATGTTCCGATATTTCCGGAGAAGTCATACTGGAAGTCTCGTATCTTGCCTCGGTATCCTACGTTGAACTCGATACCCTTGTTCTCCACTTCTCCGGCGTTAATCCACTGGCTGGCTCCTTCGCCCATAACGCCGATTGCGGGCATGTTGACCAAGATGTCCTTTGTCTTTTTGAAGTACCATTCAAATGATCCGTAGAGTGCGTTGCGGAAGAATCCAAAGTCGAAACCGAGGTTGGTCTGTGTTGTTGTCTCCCACTTCAGGTCATCGTTGCCCAGTTGGTTACGTTTGAAACCGCTGGGAAGTGTTTTACCTCCGTTAGAGCCTGTGATGTCATAGCTTGTACCGTAGCTTTGTCCGCCGAATCCAGCCTCTCCGTAGTTGCTCTCATATAGCGTGTAACGTGCGATGTTTGATATCTCCTGGTTACCCGTTTGTCCCCAGCTTGCACGTACCTTCAAGTTGTCAATCCATGCGACGTCCTTGAGGAACTTCTCCTCGTTGATTCTCCATCCGGCACTGACGGAGGGGAATGTACCGTAACGGTTGTTTTTTCCGAAACGGCTACTGCCGTCATAACGTAGTGTAAGGCTGAGCAGATACTTGTCCGCAAACGCATAGTTTGCCTTTCCGAAATAAGAGACGAGGGTATATCCTTCTCCAAAACCGAAAGCCTCAGCCTCTCCCACAGCGGCCTTCGGCCACATGTAGTCTGGTGTGAGTACAGCAAAACCGTATTTCTTTCCTGCGAAGTTCATGTCGTCCTCACGGTTGAGCTCGGTTCCGACCATGAAGTCTGCTCTGTGCGGTCCGATTTCGAGATTATATGTTGCGATGGCGTTCCACATCCATTTTGTCCAGTGCTCCTGCTTGGCCTCCACGGCGTTGGTTGCGTTTGCGACAGTTCCCTCCGTAATAGGATAAGTGAAGATTCGCTGCTGCTTCTGTGCATAGTCGAGTCCGAATGTTGTCTTGACCATGAAGTTCTTGAACGGCTTGATGCTGAGGTATGCGTCTCCGAAGGCCCTCCAATAGCCATAGCGGTTGTCTGCATTACGGTCAAGACGGGCAACGGGGTTCTCACGGTCAGGATAACCTCCTACCGGACCTGCATACTCTCCGTCGGTTGTGTAGACAGGCAGAGACGGGTTGAACTGAAGTACATTCTCCAGGAATCCTCCAGGTGCCTGCAACTCGTTGGTGTGGTTGATGGTGAAGTGTTCTCCGATGGTGACGATGTCTTTCTCTCCAACTCTCAGGAGATTATATTCCGTGTTCATACGTGCAGAAAATCGCTCGAAGTCGCTGCTCTTGATGATGCCCTTGTTCTTGTAGTAGCCAAGAGAGAAGAACGACGTTCCTTTCTCGGAGCCGTTACTGATAGAGACATTGTACTGCTGAGCCAGACCTGTTCTTGTTGTCTTGTCGAACCAGTCGGTGTCGGCCGCAGGAGTCTTTCCGGCAGCGTCGAGATACTTGCTCATGGTCATTCCGTAGAGCACCGGGTATCCCTTCCCGTTGTATCCCCAGTCGTAACGGTATCCCAGACCGTTGGAGTTGGGGTCGATACCGTCGTTCACATATCCTTGCCACATGACCTGTCCGAACTGCTTGGCATTCAGAACGTCCATCTTGTGCGCATAGGTCTGTATGGCCACGCTTCCGTCGAAATCGACTCTGACTTTTCCTTCCTTTCCTTTCTTTGTTGTGATGATGATCACACCGTTTGCAGCTCGTGAACCATAGATAGAAGCAGAAGCGGCATCTTTCAGCACCTGTATGCTCTCGATGTCGTTTCCGTTGAGTTCATGCATACCAGCCTTTGTCGGCACACCGTCTATAATATAAAGCGGGTCGTTGTTGTTGAGTGTACCGATACCACGGATACGCACGGTGGCACTTCCCGACGGGGCACCGTCTGCAGAGATGTTCATTCCCGGCACACGTCCCTGCATTGCCTTGATCGGGTTGTTCTCGTTCTGCTTGGCCAGGTCGCTCACACTGACCGTGGAGATGGCTCCAGTCAGGTCCACCTTGCGTTGAGTGGTATAACCAGTGACCACGACTTCCTGAAGCATCTTTGAGTCTTCCTGAAGCGTCACTTTCATTCCATTCTCTGCCGCCACTTCAACAGTCTGATAACCTACGTACGATATCACGAGCGTGGCGCCAGGCTGAACTTTCAGCTTGAAATTTCCGTCGATGTCGGTCATCGCCCCGTTCGACGTCCCTTTCTCCACAACGGTGGCGCCTATAGCGCCTTCGCCCAGCTCATCGAGCACGGTTCCCGTCACCTCTGTCTGTGCGTAGAGGAGGGAACAGGCCATGATGAGTGCGAAACTCAAAAACAGTCGTTTGATTTGTTCCATTGATGATTTGTTTTTAGTTAGTACTTGGGTTGATTAGAATTTCTGCCGCAAAAGTACTAACCTTTTGATATAGAAAATAAAAAAAATCGTTCATCTCGCTAAAAATATGTTACATGAAACAAATTTATAACGAAATGAACGATTTTTGATAATGAACTGTATGTGGCAAGCATGGTCTTGAATGAGACGATATTCACCATAACCATGTGGCCTTACCCGGTTCTATGGAAAATGGTCATCAGAACTTCAAGAATCGGCCGAACCATCTTCGCCGCATCCTTGAAGTTCAGATGGGCTGATTCCGAATTCATCCTTGAAGCACTTGGTGAAATAACTGGGTGCAGAGAATCCCACCTCGTATGCCACTTCGGATATGGTCTTGTCCGTAGTCTGAAGGAGCAGCCTCCCTTTCTGAAGACGGATGGTCCTCACCAGTTCTACCGGGGATGAACCAGTGAGTGCCTTCACCTTACGGTAGAGCTGAACACGGCTCAGTCCCATCTCCGCCCCTATTGTCTCAACATTCATGCTGCTGTCCGACAGATTTTTCTCAACAAAAATCCGGAACTTCTGAATGAACTCATTCTCTTTTTCATCCTTCTGTGCAATTCCAGAAGGCAGTTCCTCCCTTTCATGTTGTTGTTGAGAAAGCGAGAAGATGTTTCTCAACTGGTATCGGCTGTTTAGTAGATTCGTGATTCTTGCTAGCAGTACATCAGATGAGAAAGGCTTGGTGATATAAGCGTCGGCACCGCTTTCATATCCCTCCACCTGGTGCTGGCTCAGGGCCCGGGCTGTGAGCAGAATGACCGGGATATGGCTGGTTGCAGTCCCGCTCTTGATACGCTGGCAGAATTCCAATCCGTTCATCACCGGCATCATCACGTCGGATACAATCAC
>CAMOTI010000104.1 GCA_946625675.1 uncultured Prevotellaceae bacterium
TATCAAAATCGCTTACCCCACGATGTCCAACGAGGCTTTCAACAAATCGATGAGCAGTCATATCAAGAGCTATATCGACGAAATGCTTGGCAAGTCCTCGATAGAGACGCTCCATGGTGTCACCCCATCGAATAAGGAGGAGATGAAGGATTACGCAGACACCGCATGCCAGCTTTTGGCAACCGCTCTGGGTAAAGAATGGGAAGAGGATGTGCTGAAGGACATGGGAGAAGAGGCAGAGGACAGCTATTATAATGACATCATCTGTGAGCACAACCTTGACTTTTATATCCTCAACGACATGGCTCGTTATGCGTGTGTTTGTGTCGTGGACTATGGTTTCTACGGCGGGGCTCACGGCTTCACAGGCATTTTTCCATTGATTGTGCGCAAGAGTGACGGTGATATTTTGAGCAGTCCTTTCAAGGACGACAGTCTGGAATCCCTCCGCCAGCTATTGGAGAAGAACATGCACAAAAATGACTTCGGTGTTCTGGAACTGGCCGACATCGACTCCAACGACAAGAAAGGCAAGAAGGAGATGGCCGAAATGATCAGGGAATATGGCACGTTTCCTGAGCCTCAGTATGCCTGGACCGACGGCAAGCAGTTCTTTATCCAGTATCAGCAGTATGAGATATTGCCTTATGCCTATGGAGCTCCGGTGGTAGTTGTTCCGATGGACATTATCATGCCCTTTCTGACTGACGAGGTAAAAGACGTGCTGGGCCTCTGACCTAAAAACTGAATACTGAAAACTAATAACTGAAAACTAAAAACTAAATAACTGAAAACTGAAAACTAAAAACTGAAAACTATTCTTACAATGAAAAGATTATTTATGTCGTTGCTGGCAACCATGTTGCTTGTCGCAACCGTCCAGGCTCAGGACGCAATAGGAGCCTTTCTTGTAGACTCAGACGGTCCATACACGAACATCCGCAATGCGCCCAACGGTAAGATTGTGGATAGAATCTCCACAAAGACAACTGCTGACATGACGCTTTCCGTTCCCCGAAACGGATGGTGGCGAATAATGGGCGACTGCTACAACAATTACGACAAGGAGACGGAAGTGAGTCTGAAGGGGTCGAAGACCGGCTATTGGATTCATTATTCCTGCGTGGGCTTCTCCACCCGTAATTACGGAGGCGAAGAGATTTATCTGCGTGCCACGCCTTCCAACAAGGGCAAGGTGGTGTGGAAGACGACAGAGACTGAAATTCTTCTGCACCCTATCGATGTGAAAGGCGATTGGATAAAGGTGAAGACCAACGACAAGAAACATGAAGGATGGATTAATAACCTGTGGATTTGCGACAACCCGGTGACGACGTGTCCGTAATCCTCTGTTACTGCATCATGACTTATACTCGTGTTGTCTGACCCCGCTTGGAGTCAGGCAACACGATGCTTTTGACGTTTTTTATTTGTTTTTTATCATGCTTTGTTGTAACTTTGCATGAAAATTCCACTTTACGTCATGCATCTTTCTCCTGCACTCCATAAATACACCGAAGAACAACTTTCGGCCCGTGAGGCACAGCGGCTGGCTGAGTTCATCGCCTGGGGACCCGCCATTTTTCAGGTGGCGCGCCTGATGCTGAGATTCGGCATCCTGGATTTCATCCGTAATCAGGACGGCGGGGCCACACGGGCTGAGATCTGCCACGGCTGTGGCCTGTCGGACTATGCCGTGAAATGCCTGACGGAGGCCTCGCTGGCTGCCGGCATACTGATTGTCGAACCGTTGACCGACCGTTTCTCGTTGTCGAAGACAGGATGGTTTCTGCTGAACGACCCTGCCACACGTGTGAATATCGACTTTAACCACGACGTGAACTATGAGGGGTGGTTCCGACTGGAGGAAAGCCTTCGCAACGGAAGCCCGGAAGGCCTGCGCCATTTCGGCGACTGGCCCACCATATACGAGGGACTCTCAAGCCTGCCCCCGCAGGTGCGGAAAAGTTGGTTTGCTTTCGACCATTTCTACAGCGACTCGGCATTCCCCGAGGCTCTGAAAGTGATATTCGACGAGCATCATGTGAAGACGCTTTACGATGTGGGCGGCAACACCGGCAAGTGGGCTCTTCAGTGTGTGGCGTACGACCCGGATGTGCGTGTTCGCGTGCTCGACCTTCCTCAACAGATCTCCATGATGGAGGAGAACGTGAGCGGGAAGGAAGGATGCGAACGGATCAGCGGACACGGAATCAATCTGCTTGATCCTGCTGCCTGCTTCCCGCTGGATGAAGACGGACCGGACGCCATTTGGATGAGCCAGTTCCTCGACTGCTTCAGCATGGAGCAGATTGTGGATATCCTCCGGCGTGCCAGGGAGGCGATGAAAGACCATACGCGGTTATTCATCATGGAGACCCTCTGGGACCGCCAACGCTTCGAGCCTGCCACGCTCTGCCTGACGATGACCTCACTCTATTTCACCGCTCTTGCCAACGGCAACTCGAAGATGTACAACACGGAGGACATGGAGCAGTGCATCCACGAAGCCGGACTCGAGATGGAAAAAATCTATGACCACCTGGGGCAGGGACACTCCATCATCGTGGTAAGGAAAAAATGAAACACCGAAGTGCCGAGATCCTGAAAATTCGAGATCCTGAAAACGCAATGCCCCAATAATTCGAAAACTCGGTGCTTCTAAACTCTCAACTCTAAACTCTCAACTCTAAACTAAATAAATGACAAGAACAGAAATTGAAGAAAAAGTCAGGAATTTCCTGATTGACGACCTCGAGATTGACGAGGACAAGATTTTCGATGATGCGAAACTGAAGGACGACATGGGCATCGACAGCCTGGACTTCGTAGACATCGTCGTGATTGTGGAACGCAACTTCGGCTTCAAAATCAAGCCGGAGGAGATGGTGGGTGTGACCACGCTCCGACAGTTCGTGGATTATATTCAGAGCAAGGTAGGGTAGAGATGGCTCAACGGTCCTGGGACGGAACCACCTACGGCAGTGGCGGCATGCACCGATGGCTGATACGGCTGCTGCGATGGCTGGATGTCAGGATATTGTATGTGTTTTCCAATATCTTTGTCATTCCAGTGTGTGTCGTGTTCCGTCCGGGTGGCAGAATCATCTACCGCTATTTCCGGCAGCATCATGGCATGGGCCGATGGAAGGCTGCCTGGAAAACCTATGTGAACCACTGCAAGTTCGGGCAGGTGGTGATTGACCGCTTCGCCATGTATGCCGGGAAGCAATTCCAGGTGGATATAGAAGGGTATGCCCATTTTCTCCGTCTTTCTGAAAAGCCGGAGGGCTTTGTCCAGCTGAGTGCCCATGTCGGCAATTACGAACTGGCTGGCTACACGCTGCGTGCTGAGGACAAGCGGATGAACGCCCTCGTCTTTTTCGGCGAGAAAGCGTCAGTGATGGAAAACCGTCGGCGAATGTTCGAGGGCAACAACATCCGGATGATAGAGGTGAGGAGCGACATGTCGTACTTGTTCGAGATAGACCGCGCCTTGAGCGACGGCGAGATTCTCAGCATGCCGGCCGACCGCTTCACCGGGTCTGAAAAGTCGCTTACCTACCGTTTTCTGGGTGCAGACGCCCGCTTTCCGCTCGGACCGTTCAGCGTGGCCACCATGCGCGGACTCGATGTGCTGGCGGTCAACGTGATGAAGACCGGTACGAAGCGATACACCATTTATGTCTGTCCTCTGGCCTACGACAAGGATGCGCCCCGCCAGGCGCAGATCCGCCAGCTTGCATCTGCCTATGTGGAGGAGTTGGAGCGTGTGGTCCGGCGCTATCCTGAGCAATGGTATAACTATTTTGATTTTTGGAAATGAGCGATATGGACTTTTCCCATCCTTCGGAGGCGTTTCTCCGAAGCATCGACATCCACGAGCTGCTTCCTCAGCAGGAGCCGTTCGTGATGGTGGACCGGCTGGTGGGATTCGACATGCGAACGACGGTGACGGAGACGACGGTGACGGCCGACAACCTTTTTGTCGACGGAGGACTTTTCTCTGAGTCCGGCCTGGTGGAGAACATCGCCCAGACTTGCGCTGTACGTCTCGGCTATGTGAACAAGTACATTCTCAAGGCTGACATCCAAATCGGCTATATCGGAGCCGTGCGTAATATGACGTTTCACGAACTGCCTCCCGTGGGAGCATGTCTGACCACCACTGTCGTCGTGCGTGAGGAGGTGTTCGGCGTCACGCTGGCAGATGCCCGTATTGAATCTGGCGGACGGCTCATCGTGAGCGCTGAGATGAAAATTGCGGTGAAATCATAGAAAACCAACTTGAAGATGACATTGAAAACTTCGAAATTGATCGACATACGCTTCAGCGAGGTGGACTCGATGAACGTGGTGTGGCACGGCCATTATCCGCTGTATTTTGAGGATGCGCGCGAGGCCTTCGGTGCTGAGTTCGACCTGGGATATAAGCGATATATGGAGAACAACTGCTATGCCCCCATCGTGGAAATGGACTTCCAGTTCAAGCATCCGCTGATATATGGGATGCGTCCGCGCATCGACATCATCTACCGGCCTACGGAGGCAGCCAAGATTGTGTTCGACTATGAGATTCACGATGCTGAATCCGACTTGCTTATCGCCACAGGACATACCGTCCAGGTGTTTATGGACTTGGACTACCAGCTGATGTGGTACGCGCCCGAGTTCTTTGAGCAGTGGAAGAAGCGATGGGGCGTGTGAGGTAGATGCTCTAGTTTTTCTAGATATTCTAGAAGTTCTAGATATTCAAGATTTTCAAGATTTTCTAGATTTGAATCAAAAAAAGAAACCACTTTGTATAAGATATCAGACAATATCCTGTCTCCGTTGGGGGTGACCACAGAAGAGAACTTGCGTGCGGTACTTGACGGCCGTTCCGAGCTCATCCGGCATGAACATATTTGGGGAATGCCGGAGCCATTCTGCGCATCGATGTTTACGGGTGGGCAGTCCGAAAGTATGCAGTATTCGGGGTGCTCAAGGATGGAGTCGTTTGCCATTAGAAGTATATATGCAGCATTGGATGGGGCCTCTTTTGACTATAAAGGTGTCGATGTGGTGCTGATTCTCAGTTCTGCCAAGGGGAATGTGGAGCTCCTCCGGGAAGGGGATGATGAGGCCAACTGCTATCGCCTCGGTGCTTCTGCCCGTCGCATAGCCGATGTGTTAGGCTTCGTAAATGAGCCTGTGGTCGTGAGCAACGCATGCATATCCGGTGTGTCGGCTCTGCATCTGGCCAGGCTGTTGCTGGATTCTGGCCGTTTCCGTTATGCCGTGGTCTGTGGCGTCGATGTTCAGTCGGCGTTTGTCGTGTCGGGCTTTCAGTCTCTGAAGGCAACGTCGGCCAGTCCCTGCCGTCCGTTCGACATCTGCCGCTCTGGCTTAAATCTCGGAGAAGCGGCGGCCACGATGGTCTTGGCCGGTGATGACGTTGTGGGCGGTGAGGATTCTGGTTTGTGGCATATCGGCAGGACATCGGTCCATAATGATGCTTTCCATCTGACATCCCCGTCGAAAAATGCCGACGGAGCCTATGCGGCTTTGTCGGATGTGCTGGATGGGGTGGGGACCGATGAGCTTGGCTTCGTGAACCTTCATGGCACCGCCACGATGTTCAACGACCAGATGGAGGCCGTGGCATTGCGCAGGGTCGGACTGGCTTCGCTCCCTGTCAACGGTTTGAAAGGTTATTACGGACATACGATGGGGGCTGCCGGCATTCTGGAGACGGTGCTTTCGATGGCTGCGGCCGACGACGGACTGCTGCCTGCCACACTCGGATTTGCTGAGCTCGGCGTCTCTGTGCCCTTGAACATCACTTCAGGCGCCCGTCATGTGGATAAGCCGTCATTTGTGAAGATGATATCTGGTTTCGGCGGAGTGAATGCCGCTTTGTTTGCCTCAAAGGGCAAGTGGCGTGGGAGACGTGCCGCAGGCTCTTCCGTGAAGATGTCAAAACCCTCTGCAGGGCAGAAGTTGAAAGTGGAGCATACGGTTCGGATTGAACCAGATAAAGTGTTGGTGGACGACCAGCTTATGGCGCTTCCTGACGAAGACACTCATTCCTTCCTGACGGCAATCTATAGGAAATATGTGGGCGACTATCCTAAGTTCTACAAGATGGACTTGCTGGCAAAGCTGGGATTCCTGGCCTCGGAGCTGCTGCTGCAGGCTGAGGGTGGAGAACGCTTTTCCGTCCGCTCCGACCGGGCTGTGCTCCTCTTCAATCGTTTTGGCTCTTTTCATGCTGACAAAGCGTATCTGAAGACGATTTCCAATCCCGACAATTACTTTCCGTCTCCCTCTCTGTTTATCTATACGCTGCCCAACATCGTGACAGGAGAGATTGCCATCCGCAACCATTATCAGGGAGAGACCTCCTTCTATATTCTCGCAGAACGCGACGAACCACTGATGGGGCAGATTGTCTGTGCCACCCTGGAGGAACCTCAGATTCAGAGTGTGATCTACGGCTGGGTGGAGGCAGAGGATGAAACGCATTTCTGCATGGATATTAAGTTGGTGAGATTAGGAAAATAAATAGACTATAAAACAAGTGTCAAATCATAAATAATTATGGAAGATCTGATTTTAGAACTGAAACAAGAAATTATCGCGGCACTGAACCTGGAGGAGATGAGCCCTGAGGACATCGATGCTGAAGCTCCGCTTTTTGGCGACGGCCTTGGACTCGATTCTATCGACGCGCTCGAGATTATCGTGCTCCTGGAGAAGAAATATGGCATCAAACTTTCCAGCGCATCTGAAGGAAAAGCCATCTTCACAAGCATTCGCGCCATCGCTGAGTATGTGAGCCAGAACAGGAAGAAATGAGACTTTGTGAGTGAACAGTGCATTTACTCTGCTTTCTGGAATATTAGTGCAAAAATAAACCGTTGTAAATCTATACTTTAACAATGGATGATATCGCCATAACCGGAATGGGGGCCGTCTGCTCCATCGGCAACTGCTGCTACGAGATGTTAAAGACCATGCACGCCGACTTGTTCGGCATCCGCGACAATGAGCATTTCAGCAGTGAGTTCCAAGATTTGCCAGCCGGCATTCTGGATGTGTCAGACTCCAACCTCAAGCTGATATCCCATGTGGAGGGCGAGCAGGTGAGCCGCACTCAGTTGATGGCGCAGTGGGCATTGCGTGAGGCACTCGAGACTGGATATGTGCATGCGCAAAAGGCTTGCTCCGACAGGACGCTGAAGGTGGTGCTGGTCAACGGCACCACTGTGGGAGGCATGGACCTGACCGAGCAGGAATTTTCTCAGCTGAGGCAGGGTGAAGGCAATGCGGACTGCATGCTGACTCATGATTGTGGAGCCACAACCGAAGCCATTGCCCGACATTTCGGCAACACCTTCTCGGAATGGGTGACCGTCTCGACCGCATGCTCTTCGGGTGCCAATGCGATTGCGCTCGGAGCGGAGTTGTTGCGCAGCGGACGGGCCGACATCGTGGTGGCAGGCGGAACCGAGGCGCTGACCCGTTTCCACATGAGCGGATTCAACTCCCTGATGATTCTCGACCATGCCCCATGCAGGCCTTTCGACAAGAACCGGGCCGGACTGAATCTGGGAGAAGGGGCTGCATACGTGGTGATGGAGCGGGATGAACTGGCCTGGAAAATCAGTGGCAAGATGGCCGCTTTCGGGAATTGTGTACAGATTAGCGCTTACCTTTCGGGCTATGGCAATGCCTGCGACGCTTTCCATCAGACTGCCACGTCGGACAATGGAGAAGGCCCGTTCCTCGCCATGACTGAAGCGCTGCAGATGGCAGGGCTTAAAGCGGAGGACATCAGCTACGTGAACGCTCATGGAACCGGCACGCCGAATAACGACTTGTGTGAGAGCGTGGCCCTGCGACGTGTGTTTGGAGAGAAGATGCCGCCAGTGTCCAGCACGAAAGGGTATACCGGTCATGCCACCAGTGCCGCAGGAGCCATAGAGACAATCATCTCATTGTTGGCACTTCAGCATGATTTTATCCCGATGAACCGAGGTTGGAAGGAGCCGGGAGAGGGTTTGGTCTGTCCGGCGATGGACTGTCATTCGTTTGCGTCTTTGGAGCATGTGATGTGCAACTCATTCGGCTTCGGAGGCAACGACACATCGCTGATTTTCTCAAAGAAGCCTACGGCGGCTTCCGGACAGGACCACCCCGATACAGATAACGGCATCTGCGAGCTGGCCCGCGTGGAAATATCCGACACGGCCCAGCTCTCTGACGTCAGTGAGTTTGTCAAGCCGATGGAGGCCCGCAGGATGAGCCGTCTGATGAAGGCTGCGGTGCTGAGCTCGATGCGTGCGCTGAAGGAAGCCGGTGTGGATACCCCCGATGCCATCATTACCGCTACGGCCTATGGGGCCATCGAGCTGAGCGAGCGACTGCTGAACCAGCTGTGTGACGGCGAGACACTGAAACCCACCTGGTTTATGCAGAGCACCCACAATACCATAGCAGGCGAGCTGGCTATCCGCACCCGATGCCATGGCTACAACATCACCTATTCGCAGGGCGACCGTTCGCTACAGTGGGCGATGGACGATGCCAGGCAGCTGATACGCCAGGGTAAGTGCCGCACCGTGCTGGTGGAATGTCATGATGAGACCACGCCGCTCTTCCGTCAGTTGATGGAGCGGGTGGGGAGGCCTTGTCAGGAAGAAGAAGTGAAATCTTTAGCTATTGTGCTGTCATGTGGAAAATCCTCTCTTTAGCTGCGCTTCAGAGCGCGCTGCTCTGTGGCGGTCAGGTGTTCCTGAAGTTTGCGATGATGCGGATGCCCAAGTTTTCGTGGACTCGCGAGTTCTGGCTTTCGTTGCTGGTCAACTGGCAGTTCGCGCTGTGCGGGCTCTGCTTCGGTGCCGCTTCGTTGCTCTGGATGTACATCGTCAAGACGTTTCCGTTCAGCAAGGCTTATCCCATGGTCAGCATCAGCTATGTATTCGGCATGGTGGCCGCCATTGTGTTCTTTCATGAGCAGGTCAGCGCACTGAAGTGGGTGGGTGTGGCTTGCATCGTGGTGGGATGCTTTCTGATTGCAAAGTGACTTTTTTAGTTTAAAGTTTAAGGTTTAAAGTTGAATGAGAAAACTGTTTGGATAAGTTTTAAAAATCGACGCATCGAAATACCGAATATTTAAAAAAACAACGACAATGAGGAAAATCTTGTATATATGGACTGTTCTGCTGTTGGCATTCAGCGATATGAGTGCCCAACAGGTGGATAAGGCAGCGGTGAAGGCGAAGGTGAACCGTGCTGCGATGGAGATGAAGTCGATGGAGTGCGACTTTGTCCAGACCAAGCATCTCAAGATGCTGAGCGACAAGATGGTGTCGAAAGGACGGATGTACTATCAGCAGAAGAACAAGCTGCGCTGGGAATACACGTCGCCCAAAAAGTATGTGTTTGTCCTGAACGACACGAAGGTGCGTATCAAGAACGGCAACCGCACCGATGTGGTGGATACGAACCAGAATAAGGTGTTCAAGGAGATAGCCCGCATCATGATGAACAGTGTGGTGGGTAAGTGCCTGAACGACGACAAGGAATATAAGGTGGATATCTCGGCCTCTGGCAGTGACTGGATTGCCACACTCTCTCCCATGCGCAAGAATATGAGGCAACTGTTCAAGCGGATTGTCATCCATTTCGACAAGCAGCGAGCGGTGGTCAGCCGTGTGGGGCTGCTGGAGAAGAACGACGACCGCACAGTGATAGAACTTAAAAACGTGAAGACGAATCATGCGATCAGCCCGAATCTGTTTGCTGTGGATTAGCTTGTTGCTCCCTGGGTTTGCGTCCTTGGCTGCTGATGCACAGTCGTTGCTGCCGCAGACGGCTGGCAGCAAAGTGCGGTTCAGCGCCATGGTGGAACTGCCGAAGGCCTACCTCAGCGGTGTGTGCGTGATGGTGAACGATGGCGGGGTGCTGAAAGGCTCGTTTTTCAACGAGTTCGGTATTTCCTATATGGACTTCTCCTACTCCCTCGTGAAGGACAAGGTGAAACTCCATTCCGTGCAGTCGATGATGGACAAATGGTACATCCGTAAGGCGCTTCGCCACGATTTAAGGATGCTGATCCATCAAATGGAGAAAGGGGTGGGGGAGTACGTGAACAAAAGACGGAAGATGACCTACCGCTTCACGCCCCTGACCGACGACGAACCTGAAAATCTTGAAGAAAATGACACTGAAGAATGACTTTTATAAGGTGGTGGCTGCCGACAAGGACGCAGCCCCGCCATATTTTCGCATACGGTTGAATCCGTCCCATCAGATATTCCAGGCCCATTTTCCTGGCGAGCCGGTTACGCCCGGCGTTTGCCTCATCCAGACGGGATTGGAGCTGGCCGAGGATTTCCTGGGCAGAAAACTGAGGCTGCACCTGCTGAAAAACGTGAAGTTCCTTTCGGTGGTCTCACCGCTGCAGACGCCTGAATTTGTGTTTCGGATCACGAAAGTGGCCGTGGTGGAGGATTCCGATGAAGTTGCCCTGCAGCTGACCGCGGACGACGGCGACACACCACTGCTGAAGATGTCGATGGTGTGCCTGCCCATATAACAAGTTACAAGACGCGCCGCGGCGCGTCTCTACTTCATCACCGGGGTAAATAAAACTTTTCACTTTTCACTTCTATATAACAAATATATATTATATTGATTTAGATATTATCGCTTTTTGCTTGATATCATTCGTATACAAAAAATATTCGTGAAAATTCGTTCCAATTCGTGTTCGAAAAAATTCATGTTAATTAAAAAAATTATTCATGAAAATTCGTGGACATTCATGGACATTCGTGTTAAAATCAAACATACGCAACGAAAGAAATTATTGTTGTTGCCGATTTCTTTTTGGCCGCGCCAAATGAGTGTCTTTTCACTATTCACTTAAACTATAATTCATGCCACATTCTGCTACACCCCAATATATCAAGGAAACACTCCGTGCTCGTGGTGTTTGTGTGGTCATCCCGACCTACAACAACGCCTCGACCGTGGGGCAGGTGGTGGAGGCAAGCAAGGCGTATTGTCAGGATGTGATTGTGGTGAATGACGGCAGCACGGACAGCACTTCCGCGGTTTTGGCCGGAATCAAGGACATCACGGTGTTGTCATACGAACGCAACCGAGGGAAGGGATATGCGTTGAAGACGGCGTTCCGCCATGCCCGTAAGCAGGGCTTTGCCTATGCCGTCACGCTGGACGCCGACGGCCAGCACTATCCAGAGGACATCGGCACGCTGCTTGCCGCCAACCAGAGGCATCCGGGGGCGCTGATTGTGGGCAAGCGCAGGATGGACGGTACGGAGCAGAGCGGTGGCAGCCGTTTTGCTAACCGTTTCGCCAATTTCTGGTTCTGGGTGCAGACGGGACGCAAGCTGAGCGACACGCAGTCGGGCTACCGGCTTTATCCGCTGAAGAAGAACTATGCCCTGCCTTTTGTCACCAATCGCTACGAGGCGGAGCTGGAACTGATGGTGTTCGCCTCGTGGCACGGCGTGAGAATCCATGAGGAAGTGGTCAATGTCTACTACCCTCCAGCCGACGAACGGGTGAGCCACTTCCGCCCTGGCAAGGATTTTGCGCGCATCAGCGTGATGAACACCATCCTGTGTGTGCTCGCGGTGGTCTACGGATTGCCATTGCGTCTGTGGCGATTCCTGGCGAAAGTATGCCGTACGGTATATGCCGCTCTGTTTTTCGGATTTTTCTCCATATTTGTGCTTTCGCCGCTGGTGGTGTGCTATGTGAAGTTTTGCAAGAACTCGGAGAAGAAGCAGCGCCGCATCCACGGACTTATCCATTGGGTCTCCCGTTTTGTGATGATGCGTCATGGCATTCCCGGCACCCGTTTCAGTTTCAAGAAAGCGGATGAGTCGGAGGATTTCTCCCGTCCGGCTGTCATCATCTGCAACCACCAGTCGCATCTCGACTTGATGTGCCAGCTGGTGTTCACTCCGAAGATGATATTCCTGACCAACGACTGGGTGTGGCACAATCCTTTCTATGGCGCAATCATCCGCAATGCCGAGTACTATCCGGTGTCGGAAGGGTTGGAGGCATTGCTGCCCAAATTGCGGTCGCTGGTGGAGCGGGGCTACAGCATCGCCGTCTTCCCGGAGGGCACCCGGTCAAAGGACTGCCGCATCGGCCGTTTCCATCAGGGGGCGTTCTATTTGGCAGAGCAGTTGGGTGTGGACATCCTTCCGATGTGCCTGTATGGCCCAGGCAAGGTGTTGCCGAAGGGAGTACATCATTTGAATAAAGGGCCGATTTATATTGAAGTGGGGAAGCGTGTGAGTCGTACTGAACTTGAAAGGCTGGGGTCGCTTCGCGAGCAGGCTTCTTGGTTCCGTCAGGCGTATATACGTAAGTATGAGGAAATCTCCAACAGGATAGAGCAGGATGTGTAGAGAATGTTTTTTGGAAGGAAGAAGCGCACGGCCTCTTCACTTTTCCGACTCGTACGCCCTTTAGGAGCGAAGCTTATCTGAACTTTGAAGCACCAACCACCCCGTTACGTACCAAGCCCATCAGCAAAAGAAATACACTCTTCACTTTTCCGACTCGTACGCCCTTTAGGAGCGAAGCTTATCTGAACTTTGAAGCACCAACCACTCCGTTACGTACCAAGCCCATCAGCAAGAGTAACTACACTATTCACTCTTCACTTTTCACTTTTCACTTAAAAGAACTCTCTTTTTATTTTGATTTATCCCCATTTCTTCGTAATTTTGCAAAAAGAAGTCTCAAGTCTGAGAACTGAAAACTGAGAACAGAAGACTATGGGTACATATATCAATACTGGAAACGGGCGCTTCCGTTCCACCCGTAAGCGCGAATATGTTGACAAGTCGGGGCTGATTGCCGTTATCAATGACACGTTGGACACCGACATCCGTTATACATGCGTCACCCGTTGCCGACGCTTCGGCAAGTCGATGGCGGCAAAGATGTTGTGTGCCTATTATGACAAGTCTTGTGATTCGAGAAACCTGTTTGAGGATTTGAAAATTGCCAAAGACCCCAGTTTTGAGGAGTATCTGAACAAGTATCCAGTGATATACCTGGATATGAGCGACTTCGTTACGGAAATCAAGGATGCCACCATCGTGAGGCAGATGCAGCAGACGCTGAAAGAGGATATCCATGCAGCTTATCCGGATGTGGAGATGAAGGAAAACGAGAGTCTTATGTCCTTTCTTATCAGGATAAACGAGCAGACTCGCCAGAAATTCATCTTCATCATCGACGAGTGGGATGCTATCTGCAGAGAATTCGACAAGCAACCCGAGGTGATGAACGAATATGTCGACTGGCTCCGCCGACTGTTCAAGAGCGGACAGTCGGAAATCGTCTTTGCCGGAGTCTATATGACCGGCATCCTGCCCATCAAGAAATACAATACGGAGTCAGCACTGAACAACTTCAAGGAATACTCCATGGTGGTTCCAGGCAAACTTTCCGGTTTCTATGGATTCACTAAGGACGAGGTGAAGGTTTTGGCCGAGAAATACGACATGGACTTCGACGAGCTGGAGAAATGGTATGATGGCTATCGTATAGGAAACGTACCATCTATTTTCAACCCGAACTCTGTGATAACGGCTCTTGACAACGGTGCATGTCTGAGCTATTGGTCGGCTACGGGTGCTTTTGACAGGGTGACAGAGTATATTCAGATGAATTATGAAGGGCTGAAGGACGACATCATCCGTATGCTGGGCGGCATGCGATGCATGGTTGATCCGACGGGGTTCCAGAATGACATTTCGGAGGTGTCGAGCCGCGACGACGTGCTGACAGTCCTGATCCATCTGGGCTACCTTTCATACGACTGGACAGAGCAGAAGTGTTTCATTCCCAACCGTGAGGTGGCAGGCGAGATGGCAAATGCCGTGAAGAAGACGAACTGGCAGCCGGTGGTGGATGCTCTGCAGCAGTCAAAGCAACTCCTCGAGTCCACCATCCTCGGCGACGAGCAGGCAGTGGCAGCCGCCCTTGAGTCTGCCCACGATGAGAACACGAGCATCCTCTCCTACAACAACGAGAACTCGCTCGCCTGCGTCATCTCCCTCGCTTATTTCTCTGCCCGAAACGACTATAAGATCCATCGAGAGATGCCCGCCGGCAAAGGCTTCGCCGACATGATTTTCATTCCACGCAAGAATGTGGACAAGCCTGCCCTCGTCGTAGAGCTGAAAGTGGACAAGTCCGCCGAGACCGCCATCTCCCAAATCAAACATAAAAACTATCCCGCCTCTCTTGCCGACTATGCCGACAACCTCCTGCTCGTAGGCATCAACTACGACAAGAAGACCAAGACGCATACCTGCCTCATCGAGAAAGGATAGGGGAGCTGCCAGTAGAGACGCGCCGCGGTGCGTCTTCATACTAAATCTATCGGCTTTTGGGGGCTTAACAGCACGTAAAAGAAGTAAAAAACGCA
>CAMOTI010000105.1 GCA_946625675.1 uncultured Prevotellaceae bacterium
GTCATCGAGGCCGTCTCGGCACGGAACTCGTTGAGCAGCTTGTTCTCGTCGCTTCCTTTCACCTCATAGTTCTTCATGTCGTTGGCCGCCGCCGAATATTCCAGTGTCTGTCCGCCATCGACGAAGACCACCTGCTCCAGTCCGTTCTGGAACACCAGCACATAGGGAGTCGGCTCGTCGGCCGTCCCTTCGTACACGAAACTGCCGCCCTTCACCTTCAGCGTATCGAATCTTGCGTTATTTCCCTGAGGGCTGTATATATATATTTCGCCCGGCTGCATGCCTTTGAGTCTTCCCTCAATCTTGAACCGGTTGCCCGAAG
The DNA here is from genome assembly GCA_946625675.1 of uncultured Prevotellaceae bacterium. GTDB lineage: Bacteria > Bacteroidota > Bacteroidia > Bacteroidales > Bacteroidaceae > UBA3839. The sequence continues at coordinate 323 of CAMOTI010000105.1, forward strand.
GTCCGCAGGCAGTGATTGCCAGCGCCAGTGCCAGCAGTAATGGTATGCCACGCCTTCCCGTCATTGCTCAATCTTTTTGAATAAATCCTGACTGTTCGAGAACTCGTCGCTCGACTTGGCAGCACGATAGAGCCTTCCGTCAATCTTGCGCAACTGTCTCAGTCCGCTTTCCATCATTAGGCGGTTGTCGGACTTGAGTCCGAGCATAGCCTGCAGATAGTATGTCATGGCGTTCTTGTGCGGCTTTTTCTCCAGCAGTTTTCCTGCCATGAGGAATTCCTGGTTGAGGATATGGGCCAATATGCTGGTGTTGGACGTGGATCCGGACATGATAGCCGTTGCGTTGCCGTACTTGCCTTCAGAAACGAGGAAATTACCTTTTGCCTCATTGTAGAACGTGGCTCCCTCAGCCTTCTGAAGATATTTGGCTGCGTCGTTGAGGTTACGCTGTGAGAAAGTGAGCAGGCAGAGATTAGCAGCCACTTCATTCATCCCGTTGCTTTCCTCGTATGCCCGGTTGAAAGCAGAGCGGGCCAGGTCCACCTCTCCCTTGTCCAGATGATTAAGTCCCAAATTGTTGTAAATCATAAAGTTGTTTGGCACCAATGCCATGGCCTGTTTGAGAAGGCTGATTCTGTCGTCGGCCGTCTTTGCTTCTTCCGACTGGCGCACTAATATGTCAGCCTTCTTGTTGCCCGTCTTGAATCCACGGAAACAGTAGTAGCTGGCATCTTTCGACGTTTCGAAGACGAGGAAAGAGCTGCGGTCCACCTTCACCGGGAGTTCAAGTGTATGCGTTTCCTTCCGTTCTCCATGGTGTATCGGGGTGATGTCGACAAAGCACTTTGCCCTCTCGACTCCGTTGCTGTAAGGCAGTCTGATGGTCATGGGGAGTGTCATTCCGTTCTTGTAGCTTACGATACGTCCATACCCTTCGCCCTTCTCACCCTGCAGCACGACAGCATCTCCCTTCTGTGCATCTCCCTGCCACCTGAAATAAGGGACAATCTCGCATACGGCTGACTTGCCGAATTCCTTAGGAGGAATGGTGAGCGTGACTGTCACGTCACATTTTCCGTTGACGAACTCGATGAGCTGCGGGCTGACCTTATAACTTTCGGGATAGAACACGCATGCCTGCCCGAAGCTTATCAGTGGCACAAAAAAGAATATGAGGCGGATTAAATATTTCATTGTCTTGCTTTTAATTGTTTTTTACTAAAATGGTGAACGGGATAGAGCACGGATAGGAGCCCTATGACAGAGACCGTGATGAAGACCAAGACGACGTCCGTCAGTTTCACCTGCACCGGATATGCATCGACGATGTAGCTTCCAGCCGACGCTCCGAACTTCAGAATTCCGTATTGCTGCTGCAGCAGGCAAAGCCCCACTCCCAGTGCGATTCCCAGCAAAGCACCGATGAGCGAGATGAGCCATCCCTCCAGAAGGAATATGCGTGAGATGTCGCGGTTGGTGGCACCGAGGTTGTGCAGCGTCCTTATGTCTTCCCGTTTATCGATGATGAGCATGGACAGTGAGCCGATAATGTTGAAGCTGGCAATAAGGAGAATGAAAGTGAGGAAGACGTAGGATATGAGCTTCTCTATCTCCATGATTTTGAAGGTGTCAGACTGCTGCTCATATCTGTCGAGCACGTTGAATCCTGCCCCCAGGGTCTGCTCCACCTTTTTTTTCACGTCCTTCGCATCGGCGTCATCGTTGAGGTACAGCTCCAGGGCAGTCTGTTTCCCGGTCTTGTCGAAGAGTCCCTGCGCAAAGTCGAGAGAGGTGATGACATAGTTGGAGTCGTATTTCGACTGCATCACCATGAAGGCCACATGAGGCGAAAAGAGCTCAGCCTGCCTGAAGTCGTTCATCGGATTGGCGATATTGATTTTCTCGCCTTTTTTCGGTGCATAGACCTGGATAGGCTCTTCGAAGTCGATGTTCAGTCCGAGGGCAGTCAGCACGTTCACTCCGAAGACACCATACTGCACATCTACGGCATGCAGGTCGAGCACTCCGTTGCCCACCAGAATGTCGTTGAACTCCTCGTTTTCCAGGAAATGGTCGTCCACTCCCTTCACCGTCACCATCAGCTGAGCGTTCTTGCTCGTCACCAGTGCCTTGTCCTCCACCACATCGACCGGAAGTCTCACGTCGGACAGATGTCTCACCTTCTCAATCCGGGCATCGTTGGAGTCAAAGTATTTACCTTCCGCCGTCACCACTTTCAAAGGCGGGTCGAAGGTGGTAAAGAGACTGGCCACCATCCCCTCGAATCCGTTGAACACGGAGAGAATGCACACCAATGCCGCCGTAGCAATCACCACCCCCAGCACCGAGATGCCGGAGATGATGTTGATGGAGTGATGCGATTTCTTCGATATGATGTATCGCCGTGCTATGTGGAAGGGGAAACTCACTATTTTTCTGTGTCAGGATTTTCCGGTTGTTCAGGCTCGGTGTTCTCTGGTTTCTCCGTGTTACCGGCCTTCTTTTCCTTGTCCTCGTTCAGGAGTTTGTCGATATTCTCAAGATAGTCGAGCGAGTCGTCGAGGAAGAATTTGAGTTCCGGTATGATGCGCAGCTGATGCCTTTGCAGTTTCCCCATCTCGTATCGTATGGCCGAGGCATGGTCGTTGATGTTCTGCAGTATCTCCTGCGCCTTGGCCGACGGGAAGATACTCAGGTATGCCTTTGCCACACTCAAGTCAGGGCTGATTCTCACCACACTCACGCTTACCAGTATGCCACGCGTCTGGCGTGTCTGTGCCTGGAAGATGTTGCTCAGGTCCTTCTGGATGAGCCTTGCGATTTTATTTTGTCTTGTTGTTTCCAAATGATAATTTAGTTTAATGTTGAAAGTTTTATGTTTAATGAAGAGAGAGAGACTGGAATGTCCAGAATTTCCGGAGTTTCCGGGTTTTCCGGAATGGCCGTGCCTCATTTTTTCCTTATGATGCTCAGTCCGTCGCGGATGGGGATAATGACTTTCTCCACGCGCTTGTCGGCCGCTACCATGTCGTTGAACGCCATGATTCCGAGAGTCTGCGGATCGTGTTGGTGTTCGGGTTCCACCACATGCCCGTCCCACAGCGTGTTGTCGGCTATGATGTATCCACCGGGGTTTAGGTAGTCCATCACCATTCGGTAATAATCGCAGTAATGGCGTTTGTCGGCATCCATAAACACCATGTCGAACCGTTCGTCGAGCTGTGGAATCACATCGATGGCATCTCCGATGTGAAAACGGATCCGCTCGGCGTATGCCGACCCTTCGATCCACGGTCTTGTGAAGTCTTCTTGCTCGTCGTTCACCTCGATGGTGTGCAGCAGTGCGCCGTCGTCCATTCCCTCCGCCATGCAGAGCGCGGAATATCCGCTGTAAGTTCCGATTTCGAGGATTCTGTGTGGCCTTATCATGGTGACGAGCATCTTCAGCAGCCTTCCCTGCATGTGCCCGCTGGCCATTCTTCCGTAGAGCAGATGTATGTTCGTGGCCCTGAAAAGCTGGTGGAGATACGGTCCTTCAGGGTCGATATGGTCGATGATGTACTGCTCCAGCAGGTCGCCCTTGTCCTGATTGTATGTCATGACGCCAGCAGAGCTTCAATGGCCAGCCGGTAAGAGTCGAGGCCGAACCCACATATCACTCCCTTGCAGGCACACGAGATCATAGACTTATGCCGGAACTCCTCTCTTTGGTGCACATTGCTGATGTGGACCTCCACCACGGGTGTCTTGATGGCGCGTATGGCATCCTGCAGCCCCACGCTCGTGTGTGTGTATGCTCCGGCATTGAACACCACTCCGTCGAAACTGAAGCCCACCTCATGGAGCTTGTCAATCAGCGCCCCCTCATGGTTGGACTGGTAGTATTCCAGTTCCAGTGAAGGATAACGCTGCCGGAGCTCATCAAAGTAGTCGTCGAATCCCCTGCTGCCGTAGACACCGGGCTCGCGCTTGCCAAGCAGGTTCAGGTTCGGGCCGTTCAGAATTAATATTTTCATTGTTCTCTTTTTTCTTATTTTTAAATCGGGGTTTCGAGGCTTCAATTTTTCGATTCTTCGGCCTTTCGAGACTTCGATTCTTCGATTTCTCGATCCTTCAATTTCTCGACGCTTCGAAACTTCGAGGGTTTAAATTTTCACCCCGGGATTTTCTTCCACCCGAATTAACTTGCAAAGTTACACATATTTATTCACTTAGCCAATTTTTAAAGGAAAAATCAGTCTTTGCGGTTGAAATCAGCGCTTTTCTATGTCCCGTGTGCATCCTTGTACTGCGATGGAAGCACCCCATACATCTCCTTGAAGAACTTGGTGAACGACCGGGTGTTGGGGAATCCCACTTTATAAGTGATTTCCGAGACGGAGAGCTGGCTTTTGCGCAGCAGCTGCTCGGCATATCTCAGTCGGATGAGTCGGATGAACTCCGATGGGGTGTGCCCGGTGACACTGAGGATGCGTTTGTAGAGATATGACCTGGACATGCTCATGGCCGAGGAGAGCGTCTCCACGTTGAGGTCCACCTCTGTCAGGTGGTTCTCGATATAGTCAGTGGCGTCAGCCACCAGTTTCTCGTCGAGCGACGTGATTTCCAGTTCCTTCACCTTGGGTTCCAGCTTTTCCGTCTTTCCTCCGCTCCGGCTCCATTTGATGAGGTTGGCGATGCGGAGGTTGAGCAGGTCGAGATTGAACGGCTTGGTGATGTAGTCGTCGGCCCCGTTTTCCAGCCCACTGATTTTCTGCTCCTGCGCCATGCGAGCCGTAAGCATGACGAAGGGGATGCGTGCGGTCGACGGATTGTTTTTCACCGCCCTGCACAGCTCGTTGCCGTCCATCTCGGGCATCATCACGTCGGAGAGTATGATGTCGGGCTTTTGTTCCGCCATCTTCTCCAGCGCCTGCTTTCCGTCCTCTGCCGTCAGCACCTGGTAAGTGTTTCCCAGCAGCCCCTTCATGAACTCGAGGAAGTCGGGGTTGTCGTCCACCACGAGCACCACGGGACGGCTGCCGTCGGCATTCTCCACGGCATTTTGCTCTGCCGCCGCAGTGTCCCCGGCAGCTGTGTCGTTCAAGGCAGCCGCACTGACTGTCTCAGTCTGTATTGCCGGTTGCTGGTCCACAGTCCTGACAGGCAGATGCACGATAAACACGGTTCCGCCGCCCGGATTGTCCTCCACGGAGATGTCTCCGTCATGGAGTTTCACGAATTCATAGACGAGGTTCAGTCCAATCCCGCTTCCGCCGAAGGGGTTCTCCACCTGGTTGTCAGCCTGGTAGAAGCGCTCAAAAATATGTTGTTTGTCCGTGTCGCTGATGCCTTTTCCCGTGTCCGCCACCTTGATCTCGAGCTTCTGTCCGTTTCCGTCCACGCCGCCAGTCTGTCCGTCCACCGTCCTTACCGACACGTCCACCCTTCCGCCGTTCTCCGTGAACTTGAACGCATTCGACAGGAGGTTGTTCATTATCTTGCCCACCTTGTCGTCGTCGAACGACATGACCAGTCTTTCTATATGGGAGAAGAAGGTGAGCGACACCTTGTTGCCCATGGAAGCCTGGAAAGCCTCGCATATATCCTTGATGAAGAGGATGATGTCTCCGGTCTTCAGCATGAGGGTGGCTCCGTTAACCTCAATTTTGCGGAGGTCGAGGAGCTGATTGACGAGAATCAGCAGCTTGTTGGCATTGCGGTGGACAAACTGAAGTTTTTCTTTTTTATTGGTGTCCGTCTCCTCGTCCATCATCTGCTTGAGCGGTGAGATGACGAGCGTGAGCGGGGTTCGCAGCTCATGGCTGGCATTGGTGAAGAACCGCATCTTCATCTCGTTCAGCTGCTTCACGTCGGTAGCCTGTTGGCGTATGCGTTCGATTTTGATTCGTTCTTGCTGACGGCGCATCATCAGCTTTCTCAGATAATAGAAGATCAGGGCAGCTGCTATGGCGTAGAGCATATACATCCAGAAAGTGCGGTAGAAAGGTGGGGTAACGACGATTTTCAGTTCAGCCGTGTCGCCGCTGACCACACCCCCGTTGTCCACGAGTCTCACCTGCAGCGTGTACGTTCCCGGCGAGAGGTTGGTGTAGTTCAGCTCGCTCACTCCCGCCGGAGTCACCATCCACTTGTCGTTCAGTCCTTTCAGGCGGTAGGAGAATCGGTGGCGGGTGGGCATCTCCACCTCGTTGCATGCCAGCTGGATGGTGAAGTACTTGTCCTTATGGCTGATTTCCAGCTTACGCGACTGGTCGATGGCCGTGGGGAGCACTACCCTTCCGTCGTATTCCTCGCCCACAAGGATAGGCGTGTCGAAGATGCTGACCCCCGAGAAGACAACCCTCAGGTTGTCGTTGGGTGTTGGCTTGCTGTCATGCATGAGCACGTTCACGCCTTCCTGTCCGCCTATCAGCACTTTTCCGTCGGCGGTGGCCAGCATGCTCCGCCCGTTGAACTGCCGTCTCTGCAGTCCGTCGAGGGAGGTGAAGTTGAAGCTGTCGAACGTCCATCCGCCTTCGGGCGTCTTGCCAACAATCAGTCGCGACACTCCCTTGTCGGTGGCGACCCACATCTGCCGGCCTGCGTCCTCGGCCAGCGCGATGGCGGAATAGCCTCCCAGTCCGTTGTCGCTGGTGATGCTGTAGAGCTGGTCGCTCAGCATGTCGTAGACATTCAGTCCGGAGGGGGTGACGAGCCAGATCAGTCCCCGGCTGTCCTCGTAGATTTGTTCGAGGTGGTTGTTGAGAAACTGTCTTCCGCCTTTCGTCTGGTTATAGTTTTCGAAGCGCAGTGTCCTGGGGTTGAAGGAGGAGAAATAGTTGGAATGTCCGATGAGTATGTTTCCGAGGCGGTCCTTGGAGAGCGATGCGATATTGTCCGACGAGATGGCTGTGCTCCGCGTGTCGAAGGTGGTGAATGTAGCTGTCTCGGTGTCGAAGGTCTGCAGTCCGGCGTCGATGGTTCCGATCACCAGTTTTCCCGGCTCCGCCTCCACGAGCGCCCACACGTCGTTGCTTGCCAGTCCGCTGTCGCCCGCATGCCAGGCTTTCCACACACCGTCCTTATAGCGGGTCAGTCCGCCGTTGAAAGAGCCGAACCACAGGGCGCCGTCGCTGCCCTTCATGGAGCACACCACTACGTCGGAGAGCAGCCCTGTCTCAGCCTTATGGAAATTGCGGATGCTCTTGTCCCGGGGGGTATAGGAGACGATGCCGTTGTCGTTCGTTCCGCACCAGATGTTGCCATCCGCATCCTGCACGAGCGTACACACATCTCCCAGGGGCCACAGTGCGAATGTACGCCCGCTGTTCCAGTAGTAGCCTACACCGTTCTTGTAGGTACCGATCCAGAGTGCGCCGTTCTTGTCGAACATAAGAGTGGAGATGGTGTTGTCGGGCAGGGAGTTCGAGCGGTTGCGGTCATGTTTGAACTGTGTGAGCGTCTTGCGCGAGAGATTCACCCTCACCAGGCCCTCGTGGTTCGTGGCGAGCCAGAGGTTGCCTTTCCCGTCCTCCTTCACATCGCTGATAATCAGCCGTTCGGAAAGCGGACTGACTCCCTGGCTGACGAGCCAGGACTCCACGCTCTCATGCCATTCCTTCTTTTTGGAGTCGAAGACATAGGTCTGGCTCTCTGTCTCCACCCAGTAATTCCCGTAGCGATCGAAGTCGAATGCCGTGGCCACTTTTTTCTGTATACGGTTCCTCAGGTATGTGTCGGTCTTCTGAAGTGTGAAGGTAGATGGTGATATCCAGGAGAGGCTGCCGTCGTAGAGCAAGACCACGACCTTCCCGTCCGCTTCCTTGATGTCGGCCACAGAGGCCGGCGGGAGCATGCCGGCAGCGTCGCCGGTCTTGATAAGATGCGCCTTGGCGCCGTCGCCTGGGGGGATGACATAGCATCCCTGCCCGTTGACATAGACATAGAGGTTCTTCTGCCTGTCGACGAACACGCGGCTGAGCCCTCCGTTGATGCCGTACTGCCTGAGTCGTTCCACGGGGGTACGGTCGAAGGACTCCGTGGCGGGGTCATATACGCAGTAGCCTCCCGAGGTGTTGACCCATAGACGTCCGTTTCCGTCTTCCACGATGTCGTTCACGCAGTCGTTGAGCAGGCTCCTGGCATCGTCCATCCGGGAGTTGAAGTTCTTGCAGTGGTATCCATCGAAGCGGCTGAGTCCGGAAGAGGTTCCGAACCACAGATAGCCATCCCGGCTCTTGCAGATGACGTTCACCTGATTTCCGGCCAATCCTTCGCGCAGACCGATGGTGAGGAACTCGGCGTCGGGTTCCTGGGCAAGCGACAAGGGAACATTCAGAAAAAAAACAGAAAAGAGAAAAATAAGCCCGATATAATAGCGAAATCTCATATATTAGAATTTAACAATAAAGCAAAGTGAATGACTCTATATATTAATTGCAAAGTTACGTCATTTTTTTTAAAACACAAAAAAATTCATCTTTTCTTGCATAACTCAATAAATTTCACGAACTTTGTCAACTAATTCGAATTCAAACTACTAAACTGACAATAATGAAAAAATTCTACACGTTATTTTTTGTTCTGATGACGTGTCTGGCTACTGCCGGCGCACAGAGCGGAGCCCCGGCTTTCCCGGGAGCAGAAGGCCACGGACGCTATGTATCGGGAGGAAGGAACCCTTCCAACGGTTCAACGAAAATCATCCATGTGACGAACCTGAACGACTCGGGCACAGGCTCGTTCCGCGCTGCCGTGAGCGGGTCAGACTATAAGACCATCGTCTTCGACGTGGGCGGCGTCATACCGCTCAAGAGCGACCTGGTCATCGGCGACAACACCACCATCGCAGGACAGACGGCGCCCGAACCGGGCATCACCATCCGATACTACACCATACGTCCGGGCGGCAACAACATCATCCGGTTCATCCGTGTGCGCCGTGGCGAGGAGAAGAACGTGAACGAGGGCGCCGACGCCATCTGGCAGCGCCAGAAGAACGGCATCATCATCGACCACTGCTCATTCTCATGGAGCATCGACGAGGTGGCGTCGTTCTACGACAACAACAACTTCACCATGCAGTGGTGCACCATCGGAGAGAGCCTGAACAACGCCGGCCACAACAAGGGCGCCCACGGATATGGCGGCATCTGGGGCGGAAAGCTGGCCTCATTCCACCACAACCTCATCTGCCATGTCAATAACCGCTCACCCCGCTTCTGCGGCGCCCGCTACGACTGGGAAGGCTACACGTCGAACAAGCTTTATGCACAGTACCGGTGGGAGAACGCCGTGCAGGCAGAGATTGTGGACTTCCGCAACTGCGTGGTCTACAACTGCGGGAACGGCTGCTACGGAGGTCCGGGCGGAGGCTATGTCAACATGGTGAACAACTACTATAAGACCGGACCGGCAGGGTCCACCTCACAGGTTACGAAGATATCTATAGCTAACAGCACAACGGCCGAGGACTATCCGAAATACTGGGGGCTGACCAGCCGTTACTACATCAACGGCAACACCGTGAACTCCAACACCAACTACGACTGGACGAACATATCCTACGACAGCGGCATCTACACGATAGGCGGTGAGAAATACTGTGCCGACCCCAACCACTACTACGGCAGCAACGTGGAGTACAAGAAGAACACGAGCGGCCAGGACTGCGTGAAGATCAAGCTCGACGAGCCGGTTCCCGCAGGCGAGGTGACCACCCACACGGCATCGCGTGCCTACTCCAAAGTGGCGAACTTCTGTGGCGCATCGCTCTGCCGAGACGAGGTGGACGCACGCTACATGACCGAACTGCGCAACGGCACCGCCACGTATAAGGGTTCTGTCACAGGTAAGGCCGGCCGCATAGATAAGGTGTCAGATGTGAATGGCTACACCGAAGCCAACTTCGGCACAGGCTCACGCCCTGAGGGCTACGACACCGACCGCGACGGAATGCCCGACGAATGGGAGACTGCCAACGGGCTGGACCCGAACGACAAGACCGACGCGCTGGTCTACACCATCGACACGAAGAAGCAGTATTATACGAACCTCGAGGTCTATCTCAACTCCGTGGTGCAGGACATCATGATTGAGGAGAAC
>CAMOTI010000106.1 GCA_946625675.1 uncultured Prevotellaceae bacterium
GTCGTCACCGCACAGGAGTCTCAAGGGCTGACCACATCATCTGTCATCAAAAAGCATGCGATGGAGCATCTACAGCCATCAAGCTTTGCCGACTTGCTCGAGCTGCTGCCGGGAGGAAGAAGCCACGACCCGTCTTTCAGCGCACCTAACGTAATCGCGATCAGAGAGATTTCCACAGGTAGTGCCAATTACGCCACCTCATCACTCGGCACGAGCTTCATCATCGACGGAGCACCTGTCAGCACGAACGCAAACATGCAATATCTCAGCGGCGCATGGGACACGCAGGCCACCAGCAGGGACTTCACGAACTACGGAGTCGACATGAGGACCATATCAACCGACGACATTGAGAAAGTGGAAATCGTCAGGGGCATACCGTCCGTCGAATACGGTGACCTCACCAGCGGACTCGTCAAAATCGAAAGAAGAAAGGGGGGAAACGACATTCAGGCACGTGTCAAGGCAGACATGAGCTCAAAGCTGTTCTATGCAGCAAAAGGATTCGAGTGGAAAGAGAGAAAACTCAGTCTCAACATCAGCGCTGACTACCTCAACGCCAAGGCTGACCCGCGCAACAGGCTCGAAAACTACAAACGGCTGACGGTGTCAACCCGGCTCAACAAGCAATGGGAAAAGCCCCGCAACACCATCTCGCTTTCCACAAACCTGGACTACACGGGATCATTCGACAACGACAAGCAGGACCTTGACATCAACAACAACACAGAGGACAGCTACAAGTCATCATACAACAGATTCGCTTTGTCATCGTCGTTCAGTCTCAAGACGAAAAACAGCAGAAGCTTTTTCAAGCCTATGAACGCGACTGTGGCACTGGCATACGACCACGACCTCATCGAGCGGACCAGATTCGTACAGATCTCCAGACTCACGGTGGCACCGCTGTCAAGAGAGGAAGGGGTCAACGACGCATATATTCTACCTTATAAATATACAGGACACCACGAGGTGGACGGAAAGCCATTCAACGCATTCCTCAAAGCCAACGCAAAATTTCAGGTGCCATCCACCATACTGCACAACTCACTGCTTATCGGAGCGGACTGGAACATCGACAAGAACTTCGGAAAAGGACAGGTCTTCGACCCCACAAGGCCAATCTACACAGGAATCGCGACACGGCAAAGGAAGCTGTCAGAAATTCCTGCCAACCGGCGCATTTCCTTCTACGCAGAGGAGACGCTCAAATGGCAGACTTCTGCCGGAACCATCGACCTCGTGGCGGGAATCAGGGCTACCGAGATGCTCAACTTGCCTGAGCAGTACAGAATGCACGGAAAATTCTATGCCGACCCCAGAGCGAACATCGGATACACCTTCCCAAAATTCGCCCTGTTCGGGAAGACGGCATTTTTCAGAGTTGCAGCGGGATTCGGACAGCACACCAAGATGCCGACCATGGAGCAGCTTTTCCCTGACAAGCTCTATATCGACCTCGTGCAACTCAACTATTATCACGACAACCCGGACTTCAGGCGCATCAACCTCATGACCTACATTCGTGATCCGAGAAACACGGAACTTCAGCCGGCAAGGAACAAGAAAGCGGAACTTTCTGCCGACATCAACATCGGAGGCAACAGGATATCCGTCACGTGGTTCAGAGAAAAGATGAACTCCGGATTCAGAAGCCAGGGGTACTCCGCTGCACACGCACCAACAAACATCAAGGACATGACAATCACCTGTCATGTCCTTGTCGTTTTTTTTATATCCCTGCAGCTCATCAGGTTGGTTTTCACATCTCTCAGCCCCACCAACGCTCCCAGTGTGGAGTGGATATCGTCCGCATGGCACTGAAAAATGAAAACTGAAAACTAAAAACTTTCAACTAATACCATTCCATCCGGATGGCACTTTCACCCAAATCATCCGCATGGCTAAACCTCAAATTTCAAACTTCAAACTTCAAACTAATCGAGGTACCCCTGTTTCTTCAGCTCGCCACAAACCAAATCGCATTCGTCCCACCACTCCTGGCCGAACGCTCTGACCAGTGGCTCCTTCAAGAACTTGTAAAGGGGAAGCTTCAGCTCCCGACCCAGCTTACAGGCACCCTCGCAGATTGACCAACGGTTATAGTTCAAAGCCGTCATGTCCCCCACCCGACTCACCCGGACAGGGTAAAGCGCACAGGAAATCGGCTTGCGGATGTCAAGACGCCCTTCGCGACATGCACGGTCTATGGCGCAAAGCGTGATGCCCTCCGCATTCTTCACCGCAAAGACACAGTCCTTACCGTCCACGATGCTCGTCACCATCTGGCCGTCCTTGTCGATATAGGCCACCCCTTGCGCGTCGATCACCGACAAAGCATCGGGCGTCAGCTCGTCGCGCAAGGCCTCGGCGGCTTCCTCCAGCTCGCCGATCTCTTCCAAGGCAAGGGGAGCACCGGCATCGCCTTCCACGCAGCAAGCCCCTCCACACGAATGAAGGTCACAGCAGAAGCACTCGCGGAACAGGTCGAAACTCACCAGCGTATCTTGTATCTCTACCATAGTGTCAGCGCAATTCTGGGACAACGGCAAAGAAATGCAAGTCCTCCTCGCCGTCATTCACCAAACCGTGAAAATGGCCTTTTGCACAATAAGTGCTCTGGCCGGAACTTACGCGATGCGACACACCGTCCTCGGTCAGCGTACCGCTGCCCGACAGGATATACATGATTTCGGCGTTTTCCTCATGCTGATGATACCCGATAGAACTGCCCACAGGGATATAAGCACGCAGGATCCGCACTGACCCGTCGAAACACATCTTGCCGAATATGGAGTTCAGCCCACCCTTGAAATTCGGCATCTCCTGATATTCCTCTTTACTGTAATCTATTATCATTTTTTATCTATATTATTTATTAGTTATACATCACGCCCATTAAGCCCATCACGCCCATTAAGCCCATTAAGCCCATCACACCCATTAAGCCCATTAAGCCCATCAAAAAAAATCCATAGCCCCCGCCGCAAAGCACTAAATAACTGAAAACTGAAAACTAATAATAACTGAAACTCACCCCAACACCCTCTTCAATGCGAACCAGCCATGCATCGCCACCGTAGTCAGCCAGCCATAGTGTTTCCTCATGATGCGAAAACGCTCTTTCAGCGAGGCCTTGTGATTGCGGGTCGTCATTCCCTCCGCCAGATAGTCCGTCAGGATCAGGTGGGAGTTCACCAGAGGCAGCCCTTGCTCCTCCGCTTGCTTCATCACACGCACACACCAGTCGAAGTCGGCGGAGAAACGATACGTCAGGTCATAGCTCCCGCATATTGAGCGCAGAGCGTAGAACGACTGGTGGCAGACCACCATGCCGTGTTTGAACGAACGCCAGCTCAGGTGGTCAGGACATTTCTTGTCGCGATGACGAAGAAAGAGGCCGTCGGCGTCCACGATGTCGGTCTCGCCATAAATCACGCCGGGAAGCGGACTGTAGCCGGCCATTCGGCTGGTGATTGTATATAAGGTGTCGCTCGCATGAAGACTGTCGCCGGCATTCAGGAAGCAGACGTAGCGGCCACGGGCCCGAAGCAGCGCCTTGTTCATCGCGTCGTAAAGCCCTTTGTCCGGTTCGCTCACCACGACGATGCGGATATGAGGATTACGCATACGGTAAGCCTCGGCCATGGAAACCGTGTCGTCGGTGGAACCGCCGTCCATGATCACATGCTCAAAGTCGCCGCCCACCTGGCTCTCCACGCTTTTCAATGTCCTGTCTATCGTCTCTGATGCATTATACGTCACCGTCAGGATGCTGATACTCACTTCGGAGCCATCGGCCGCCTGGCTGTCCGTCTTTTTTGCCGCAATGTCGTCATCTTGAACCATCTGTCTGTCGTTTAGTGATATTAAAAATTCATGTCAATTCGTGTTAAAAAAAACCGCAACGAAGGCAACAAGAATACCGTCGCCAAAGTAACTAAAACTTTTCACTATTCACTATTCACTTATCCAAAATACACCTTTTTATATAATTCCGCCACACGCTCCTCGCTGTATTCGTCGACCACCTTCTTGCGGCTGTTGGCACACAGCTCCTCGTAGCGGTTCTCGTCAAGACACCAGCTGATGCCCTCGGCGAAGTCTGAAGCGTCCTTATAGCGGGCCACATAGCCGGTGTGCTGATGCGATATCATCTCGGGGATGCCGCCCACATCGAAGCCGACGCAAGGGGTGCCGCACGACATCGCCTCCATGATCGTGTTAGGAAGGTTGTCCTGCAGAGAAGGGGTCACATACAGGTCGACGGCATTGTAAAGGCTGATCATCGACCGCTCGTCGCTCACGTACGCCACGGGTATGACCTCGAACGGAACGGAGGCGGACACTTCATCCGAGTTGGCGCCTACCACCACCACCGTCAGCTGGCGCGACAAGTCGGGGTGGCTCTGCTCCAGACTGCGACAGGCATCCACCAGATAGCGGAAACCCTTACGCTCGTCGGTGATGCGCTGCGAACCGAAGAGGATGAGCTTGCGCTTCTCGGGCAGCCCCATCTTCTGCCGGGCTGCGGTCTTGTCGAACGGGGCAAAATGATCTGTGTCTATCGCGTTGGGGATGTTCACCACTTGGTGGCCCTGAGTGAGCGACGAGCTACGCGCCATCTCTGCCATCCAACGGCTGCAGCCCACAAACGTGATGTCGCGGCCGGCATACATCTCCTTCTTCTTGCGGAACACTTTTTTTGCATAATCCACCGACAGCGAGCAATTCAGCAACGGGCAGTCTGAACAATGGGACTTGTATTTGTCGCATTCGCCGGCATAGTGGCATATTCCGGTGAAATACCACATGTCGTGCATCGTCACAACAATCTTCTTCCCACTGCGAAGAATGTCGCGGAGACCGCTGGTCGACAAAAAGCCCTGATTCACCCAGTGAAGGTGAACGACGTCAGCACGCTGGAACTCCGCGGTCTTTGTCACGTCGGCACCGACGTTGGCGATGTCCACCTGCCACACATTCTTTTTTCTGAATCCTGCTGAGACGAATATCATGAAGCGTTCCCAAACAAAACGGGCCGCCATCAGCCATTTCGATCCCACCGAACGGACAGTCACATTTGAGGTCTGCTTGTCGCGGACCATCAATGAGGCTGTCACGCCGTTCTTGTTCAAGGCACTCAGCAGACGGCTTGCCGCGATAGCAGCTCCCCCCGTACGCTCGGAAGTGTTCAACAACAATACGCTCTTCATATAATTTTTCTGAAATTCTTTGCAAAGTTACCAAAAGCTTAGCGAAAGACAAAACAAACACATTATTTTTTTATGTCACAACGAAAATTATGTCTTTTGGTAAAAATAGTATCATTTTATTTAACACATGTTATTCTGTAAAAAAAACACAAATTAGCATAAATATTCAATTTTCAACACATTTCATTTGATAAAAACTACACCATTACGTAAAAGAAAAAGCGATTTTTACGAATTGACTTTTTTTGCATACCCAAAAACATGAATTGACTCTCTTTTTTTTGCTATTTTTGCAAAAAATACGAGTCACTAACTTCAAATAGAGTGAGTTTTTAACAAAAATAAGAGATTAGCTAAAAAAGAATTAACCCACCTAAGCATTTTTAATGGCATATAATTTTATTAAACGGTTTGAAGAGTTAGTCTACGAGGAAAAAGCCTATCTGAACCCTAAGTTGACACTGAATGACTTGGCGATTAGAATCGGCACCAATCGCACATACCTGTCGAACTACATCAATCATGAGTTGAACAAGACATTCTTCGACTTCATCAATTCATTAAGACTGGAGCATGCGACCAAACTTCTTCTATCTACTAACATGACGTTGGAAGTCATTGCGGAAAAATCAGGGTTCAACTCTCTGTCTACCTTCCGCAGGTACTTCATGTATGTGCACAAAACGTCACCTTCTGTCTACAAACGGCAGAACGCGAAATTCTAATCCGTAGATTTTACTTGAATGCATCACATACAAGAATCAGGTATCAGAAACGGTAAGTATTGTAATTCTAAAGTTGAAACTAGGGTCAACAAACACCTAAAAGTAAGTTTTTTTAATCATTTCAAGTTTTTTTAGCTATTTTATTTGGATGTTTCATTCAAACACACTAACTTTGCGCAGGTTTTCTGAAAAGGGTGCGCCAAAGCTCGTCGAAGGCGCGCATTTGAACGAGAATCACCAAGAAGACAAAAAGCTTCAGTAGCTCAGTTGGTTAGAGCACCTGACTGTTAATCAGGGGGTCGTTGGTTCAAGCCCATCCTGAAGCGCCTCTAAATTAAGGAGTTAGAGAAATCTAACTCCTTTTTCTTTTTCCCGTATGCAGCCTGGAAGTGAATGTTCAGACCACACTGGCCGTAATTGACCGTGCTTCGCCGGCCGATTGCGCGGGCGAGACGCCCACAACCCCAGTGTGGATGGGCTGAGGTGCGAGTTGGGGGGGTGGTGCTCCAGAAGACAGATTCATCCGTTACTACGCGGGGTAAGGCAATGGGGAGGACACTGGCAATTTATACAAATGCTAACAGAATCTTTCAGTAGTTTGTGATTGAAAAATATCAGGGGGATTATGCGGTTTTTCAAAAAATAGTTGTAACTTTGCGACATAACCATAATATTTATATCCACATCATGAGAAAAAGTCTTATTCAGATCATGTTCATCGCCATTGCCTTCTCAGCGGCGATGACATCATGCAACGACCATCATTACTACCCCTACGAAAGGCCATACCGCCCTCAAAGAACCACGAAGACAAAACAACCACCATTCCTTCAGAAAGGCGACAAGGTGGCACTCGTTTCCCCGTCATACTTCACGCCGATGGAGAACGTGGACAAGGCCGTGGAGCTGATCAAAGAATGGGGATTTGAGCCGGTTGTCGGCCCTAACGTGGGCAAGACGGACGCGGGCAAATATGCCGGAACCGTCAGCGAGCGCAAGAGCGACATGCTTTGGGCACTCAACGACAACAGCATCAAGGCCATCATCTGCAACAGAGGCGGCTACGGTTCGCTTCAAATCGTGGACAACCAGCTCATGCAGGCCATCGCCGACCACCCGAAATGGATTTCGGGATACAGCGACATATCCTCACTGCACGGTGCATGGCAGAACGCAGGCCTGATGAGCATCCACGGAACCATGAGCGCCTCGCTTGCCGCGGGCGGAGACGACCCGTCGAGCACCATCTTCAGGGACCTCATCCAAGGGAAAGTGCCCAGATACGAACTGCCCTCCCACGAGCAGAACATCACGGGCAAGGCACAGGGTATGCTCGTAGGCGGAAACATCTGCACGCTGACTCCTGCCATCGGCACGCTCGCCGACGACCTCACCGGGGGAAAAGACATCATCCTCTTCATCGAGGAAGTGGAAGAGTCGATGCACAACATAGACCGCCAGTTCAACATTCTCAAGTCCAACGGAGTACTCAACCACTGCACAGGCGTCATCCTCGGAGAATTCACCGACTGCGGGAACGAATTCACCTACGGAAGCGTGGAAGCGATGCTCAGGCAGCAGCTGGCGGGCTACAACATACCGCTGCTGTGCGGATTCCCAGCCGGACACGACGACGTGAACCTGCCCCTCATCATGGGATCGAACGTGACCCTCGACGTAAGGAGCGACGGAGCCACGCTGCAATTCGATGTAGACGGTGAGCAGCAGACCATCCAGACACAGCCCATCGTGGAGCAGGCCGAGCAGGAGAACCAGGAAAAGAACAAGACAGAGGACTCCAGCCAGTTCACGATGCTCACGGACGCTGTGCCCGACGCCATCCTCGAAATCAGATATTACGGCACATACAACTTCGTAGGCGACCGCATCGACGGGTACCTCCAGCCCACGGCACTGCTCACGAAAGAGGCCGCAGACAGCCTGAGGGCAGTCAGCGACGACGTCAACGCCCTGGGATACCGGCTGAAAATATACGACGCCTACAGACCTCAGATGGCAGTGGACCACTTCGTCAGATGGGCAGCCGACGTTCCCGACACCCGCATGAAGCAGTATTTCTACCCCGACCTGGACAAGAGCGTGCTCTTCGAGCAGGATTACATCATGGCGAAGAGCGGCCACACCAGAGGATCGACGGTGGACCTCACCCTCTTCGACAAAGCCACGGAGAAAGAGCTCGACATGGGAGGGACATTCGACTGGTTCGGGCCTGAAAGCCACCCCGACTTCTGCGGCAACCCCGACACAGGAGAATACAACGGCGACAACTCCAAGAGCCCTGCCGGCCGGTCGATCACGCCCGAGCAGTTCGCCAACCGAATGATCCTGCGCAACGCCATGCTACGTCATGGATTCAAACCTCTCGACTCCGAGTGGTGGCACTTCACGCTGCGCAACGAACCATTCCCGGACACCTACTTCACATTCCCTGTGCAGCAAATCAAGTAATTTGAAATTTATCAGCATGATTCTCGGCTGCGCTCGGCATAATTGAAGCGAGCTTCATTCTGCTCTCGCTGCTCCAGAATCCCGTTCCTACGCGTAAAAAGCCCATCTTACGATGCAACGGAGGCGTAGGAGGTGAAAAATCTGTTTTTACACGTACGCCCTTACTGATACGTACGGACAAAATGCTTTCAGGGATTTGGACATACGTATCAGGATTGTTGGTGCGCAAAAATCAGATATTTTCGTTCCTAACAGTGGGTTGCGCCAGCCTGTTGCGTGGATGGGCTCTGGTGCGATGCGGAAGGATGGTTGCACCGGTCGGTTGTGCGGGCGAGACGCCCACAACCCCAACCAAGGACAATTCAGCAGCAAGAGAAAGAAATAAAAACAGGGCGTAATTGCAAAGTCAATTTTCCAACACTGCACTTTCAACACGTCAAACTATCTTAGTTTCATTATTTTTATTCTTTTCATCACATATTTTTCGTTCTTTTAAAAAAAATGATTAACTTTGTGGGTTGAAAGAGAGAATTAGAGACAAGTGAATAGTGAAATCTTGGAGCAGCGAGAGCAAAGTCAAACTTGTTTGAACTTTGCCGAGTCGTGAAAAGATTCTACGTAGTGAATAGTTTTATTTACTCAGGCTTTACTCTCATTAAACTTTAAACATTAAACTTTAAACTCTAAACATTAAACATTACACTTTTTATTAAATAGTTGTTTTATTATGAAAATTGAGAAAATCGTTGCTCGTGAGATTCTTGACTCACGCGGAAACCCTACCGTAGAGGTAGATGTAGTACTTGAAAATGGTGTTATGGGCCGTGCTGCTGTTCCATCAGGCGCATCAACAGGCGAAAATGAGGCTCTCGAGCTTCGTGACGGCGACAAAGGCCGCTACCTTGGTAAGGGCGTTCTGAAGGCCGTAGAGAACGTAAACACCATCATCGCCCCGGCATTGAAAGGTGACTGCGTGTTCAATCAGCGTGCTATCGACTACAAGATGCTTGCACTCGACGGAACTCCTACAAAGAGCAAACTCGGTGCTAATGCCATCCTCGGTGTTTCTCTTGCTACCGCCAAGGCAGCAGCCAACGCCCTCGGCATGCCGCTCTACCGCTACATCGGTGGTACAAACACTTACACCCTGCCTGTTCCGATGATGAACATCATCAACGGTGGTGCTCACTCAGACGCTCCTATCGCATTCCAGGAGTTCATGATCCGTCCTGTAAGCGCTCCTAACATCAAGGAGTCCATCCGTATGGGTGCTGAAGTATTCCACAATCTCGCCAAGCTGTTGAAGAACCGCGGTCTTTCCACAGCCGTAGGTGACGAAGGTGGTTTCGCTCCTGCTCTCGACGGAATCGAAGACGCTCTTCAGATTATCTGCGACGCCATCAAGGCAGCAGGTTACGAGCCTGGCAAGGACGTTAAGATCGCTATGGACTGCGCTGCATCTGAGTTCGCTACTCAGGACGAGCAGGGCAACTGGTGGTATGACTACAGCCAGCTGAAGAACGGCAAGAAGAAGGATCCTAACGGCAAGAAGCTGAGCGCTGACGAGCAGATCGCTTACCTCGAGGAACTAATCACCAAGTATCCTATCGACTCAATCGAGGATGGTCTCGACGAGAACGACTGGGACAACTGGGTGAAGCTGACTCAGAAGATTGGCGGCCGCTGCCAGCTCGTAGGTGACGACCTCTTCGTGACTAACACGAAGTTCCTCCAGAAGGGTATCGAGATGGGTGCAGCCAACTCAATCCTGATCAAGGTAAACCAGATTGGTTCGCTCACAGAGACTCTCGAGGCTATCGAGATGGCTCACCGTCACGGCTACACCTCAGTAACTTCTCACCGCTCAGGCGAGACAGAGGACGCTACTATCGCCGACATCGCAGTTGCTACCAACTCAGGTCAGATCAAGACTGGTTCTATGTCGCGTACCGACCGTATGGCTAAGTACAACCAGCTCATCCGCATCGAGGAGGAGCTCGGAGAAGTGGCAAAGTACGGCTACTGCAAGCTGAAGTAAGCTGAATCACGAACAGAAACTAATCAAAAAGTGCCGACCTCCTGGGGCCGGCACTTTTTTTGATTTTATCAGAGGAACCAGATTAATCAGAGTAATCAGAATCAGAGTACTCTGAATCCTGCTACATCGGAGCCATCACTTTCGTCGTCTCAATCTTGAGTTTTTTGTCGCGGCTGACGAGCACGGACGTCGGCTCCACAGGCAAGTTCTCGTTCACGGTCTCGCCTGTGGTCAGGTCGCTCACGGAAATCATGTTCTGACGGGTATTGCCATTTCCTTTCAGAAACAACGTGTCGTGGGCTATCCCCCTGAACAGCACAGAGTCATTCACAGCCACCTCCACAGAGTCGTTCATCCCTTTCACAAACCGGACTCCGTAAAGATTATTGATCACTTGCTTGTCTTCCACATTACGAAACGAATAATAGATCATTCCGAACACACATCCGAGCAGGAGGATGGCAAACACACCCATGCCACCCATCATCTGACGGTTGAATTTAGCAGCTTTTTTCGACATTGATTACTTTTAGTTGAGAGTTTAGAGTTTATTAGTTTGAAATTTGAAATTTGAAGTTTGAAGTTTAGCCATCCGGACGATTTAGTTGAAGGTGTCATCCGGACGGAGTAGAGACGTCCATATATGGTGTCTGATAATAATTGAAAATGCCATGCGGATGCGGGATTTTTAAGAAAGAAAAAACGCAGAAAATAATCAGAAATTTCATATCAGAAATTTAAATTCCAAATAAAATTTTCTGACAATTCCAGGAAAATATTCTTTCTGAAGTGACTGGCTTACTGGACGGGCCTTACAGAATTTCCATAAAAGCGGGCGCTGTTGTGGAGCTGAAATCTTTTTTCTCCGAAATGGTAATAATAATCGTACACTTTGGGGCCGTTATCATTACATTCGTTGGATGACCAGTAATAGAAGGTTTTCCCATAGTCGCCATAGTTTGCATAGATTCCATAGTGAGCATAGCCACCATAGGGTGCATAAAACCTTCTACGGCCTCAAAATCCGCCGGTATTCTGCTGGATTGGCGAGGATTTCGGCCGCCTTCTTCAGGTCGGGGTCGTTCTTCAGGGTCTCCTGAATCTGTCCGGCCTGGAAATAGTATCGCTTCACCACCTCCACCGCCATGAGCTGCTTGATGTCGTCCTTATAGCGGTCCATCTCCCGGTCCAGATCATGTTTCAGCTTAGCCTCGAGCGCGTCGAACTCCGCCTTCGCGTCCTCGTAGTAGCCTTCGAACTCGGCCGTCTTCTTCAGGTCGGCCAGGCGTTTCTCCGAGAGGCGGTCGTATTTGAAGTTCTTCTCTTTTGCCAGTTGTTTCAGGCTCTCATAGTCCTCGTCGGTGATGACGAAGTCGTCGATCGGTGAAATCGTAGGATGAGCGGATGCGTACTGTGTGCCCCAGTCGGTCAGCACGTCGTCGGTGGAGAGGTAGAACACGACATTAGACATCGTGTCGCGCTTCACCTCCACGTCGGGCTTGATGCCGTTGCCGTCGAGCACCACACGGCCCGCATCGGTATGAAACACCGTGGCCAGGCTGTCGGGCACCCTTCCGTCGCCCTTTCCCTCGCGTTTGCGCTTATAATCGATGGCCTGGATGCAACGTCCGCTCACGATATAGTATTTGGCGGTCGTCACCTTGATGCTCGTGTCGTAAGGCAGGTCGCGGGGCGACTGAACCAGTCCTTTGCCATAGGTTCGGGCACCCACAATCACGGCCCGGTCGAGGTCCTGGAGCGAGCCGGACAGGATCTCGGATGCAGAGGCCGTCCCGTTGTTCACCAGCACACACACCGGTATCTCGCGGTCGAGCGGCTCACGCGTGGTCTTGTATGTGCTGCTGCTTCCCGAAGTCTTGCCCTTGGTCTCCACGATGGTACGTCCGGAAGGAGTGAACAGGTTCACAATCTTCACAGCCTCTCCAAGGAGTCCGCCCCCGTTGCCTCGCAGGTCGATGATCAGGCTCTCTGCCCCCTTCTCCTTCAGCGATATGACGGCTTTGCGGACGTCGGACGAGCAGTTCTCCGTGAACTGGCTCAGGTTGATATAGCCAATCTTGCTCCCGTCCACGCCCGACGGCACATTGCCCGAGCCAAGCAAGCCAAAATAGGGAATGGCAGGAGTCTTGATGCTCTTGCGGGTTATCTTGAACTCACGGGGAGCAGTCTCGCCAGGGCGGTCCACAGTCAGCACGAAGGTGGTGCCGGGCTCTCCGCGGAGCATGTCGCTCACCTCGCTGACAGTCTTCCCTTTCAAGTCGGTGTTGTCAATCTTACGAAGCACGTCGCCAACATGAAGTCCGACCTCCGCTGCTGGCATGCCCTCATAAGGCTCGGCAACAATCACGGTGGAGTCCTGACGCATGCGGATCACACTTCCGATACCGCCATATTTGCCGGTGGTCAGCATCTTCAGGTCCTCTATGTCTTCTTCGGCATAAAATTCCGTATAGGGGTCGAGCGACTCGAGCATCGCGTCGATGCCAATCGTAATCAGCTTGTCGGCATCAAGCGTGTCGACGTATAAGCGGTCCAAGTCACGGTAAAGCGCATTGAATATTTCCAGGTTTTTCGCCACCTGGAAGCTGTGGTCTTGTTTCTTTTTAGGCTTCTGGCCATACACTGTCACGACAGTGAGCGCAGCCAGCATGAGCATTAAAAACTTCTTCATCAATTATCTTATTTTAAATCTTGCACAAAGATACATATTTTATTTGACATAAAGGCGATTCCTGCATAGTTTTTAGTTGAAAGTTGAAAGTTTAAGGTTTAAAGAGCCATGCTGACGTGGGATTTTGAAGAAAGAAAATTGACCGAAAATTAAATGAAAATTATATTCAGAAAATAAATAAAAAAAGTTGCTTCGTTTTGATGAAGACGAGAAGGCATGAAGGCGAGAAGACAAGACGATAGTCAACTGACGGACACACATATAGTAAGTCCCTACAATCAACTGGAAGGTGAGGCAAGTTATTTTTTTAACATCACTAAATAAAATAAAAAAAGTTCTGTCTATGCGCTTGACCGTGCTTCGCCGGTCAGATGTGCGGACGGGGACGTCCACAACCCCAGTGTTGATGGGCTTCGGAAGGGTTTCAGAATAGACGCCATATATGGACGCTCTACAGGGCGGAACATTTTGGCTGTGGAGACTTGAAGAGGGCGCCGGCAATTTACCCAAATGCTAACAAAAATCCACTCACATAGAAACAAAATCAATCCGACATCTATAGTACACCCCTAAAAAACGCTGCAGACGGGAAGAAGAATGGCAGGAACGGACAAATAACCATTATTTTATACAATTTTCTCATTTTTTGTTACGATACTATAAACACAAAAACTTGATTTTTCATAACTTTGCATTCGAATCACAACATAGCTGAATTCTATTGCCCGTCGTGTGGC
>CAMOTI010000107.1 GCA_946625675.1 uncultured Prevotellaceae bacterium
CGCTCAGACGCACCACCACCGGGGCGTCTTTCTTCTCTGAGCCTTTGCTGTTCTTCACGTCTATGCTTGCCTTGTATTCCTGGCCTGTTGCCAAGACTGGCAATAATGCCAGTATCAACAGCCAATTCTGACTTCTTCTCATGTTCACAGTTTTATAATCAACTCTCAACTTTATTCAATCACAATCGTCTTGATCCAGTCTTGAAGCATTCCTTTGTAACGGCCCTGGGAGTCTGAAATCAGTATCACCGTCTGGCCGCCGCCGTCCAGCTTCGGACCGAGGCACATGCCTTCATAGTTTGCCCAGTTCAGTCCGTTGAACGACATCGTCGTGTTGCACGACCACAGCAGTGTTTTCTGCAGGAACGGGCTTTCTGACGTCAGTGCGCCGTTGCCTTTCAACTCACTCCCTTTCTTCGGGTCGACCACATAGATCTTTGTCTTTGTCCATGCGCCGTATTTGATTTTAGGTACAAAGCACTCACGCTCCATCACAAGCAGGCGGCCGTCGTCGAGAGCCGCTATGTCACTTACGCCCATGATGTACTTCGATGCCTCTTTCATGTTTTCGGGGCTGTCGGTTTTGTAGGCATATTCGCGTACTTTGTTGAAGTTTGTGTCAAAGGCGGTCAGACGGAGCATGTTGGCCACGCCGTTTGTGCTTTGGCTGTAGTTTCCGTCGTTGTCGGTCTTCAGCGTGCTCTCCGACATGGTCCACAGCAATTTTGTGCTGCTGTCGTAACACAGCGACTCCATTCCCATGTTCGGCCGCGTGCCAGCCATGATGTTGCCGCTTCTCACTCCCGTGGCTTTGCCTTCAAGCGTGAATTCCACGATGCTGTTGTTGCGCTCTCCGCCTATGTAGATTGTCTTACGGACTGGGTTGTAGGCCACGCACTCTGCGTCGCGTCCTACTGTCTCGCTGTGGTAGAAGCCGATGTTCTCCACCGACAAGATCTCACCCGTGGAAGGATTCAGGTTGATGTTGA
The DNA here is from genome assembly GCA_946625675.1 of uncultured Prevotellaceae bacterium. GTDB lineage: Bacteria > Bacteroidota > Bacteroidia > Bacteroidales > Bacteroidaceae > UBA3839. The sequence goes on from CAMOTI010000107.1 coordinate 990, forward strand.
ACTTATAGAAGCCGTCGTGGCTCTCTTTGTCCGACACCACTGCATAGGTGTTGTCACCGATGCGGGTGATGCCGCTGTAATTTCCCTTCGGGGCGTATTTCTTCAGGTTTACTGACGGATTCTCCCTGATGGTCATGTCGCTTGTCTGGCCCATCAGGCTTGTTGCCGTCATAGTTAACATAGTAAGGGATAGGATGAATGTTTTTTTCATTTTTTTTCGAGTTTTTGATGAATTCTTTGTAAAGTTACAACTTTTTTCTCAATCAATATCTTTTTATAATGAATAATAACCTTTTTTTTCATAACTTTGCATAAATTTTCAACTTTTTTGCGTTTATGTTTGATTTTGGATGCCTTTCCGGTAAGAAGATTGCCTATGCCACCCTTGGATGCAAGCTGAATTTTGCTGAGACTTCTTCCATTGCTAATGAGCTGAAAAAATATGGTGCCGTGAATGCTGCGGCTGGAGAGTCTGCCGACGTATGCATTGTCAACACTTGCACCGTGACAGAAGTGGCCGACAGGAAAGGAAGACAAGCGATTCATAAAATCATACGCCAACACCCGGGGGCATTGGTTGTGGTCACGGGCTGTTATGCTCAGCTGCGGCATGAGGACATCGCACAGATTCCTGGTGTCGACATCGTGGTGGGAGCAGAATACAAGAAGCAGGTGGTTCCCATGATTCTTATGGCAATGGGACAGAAGGAAACGCATCTTTTCCAGCAGGATAACGGTGATGACAAACTATTTTTTCCTGCATGTTCCAAAGGCGACCGCACCCGCTATTTCTTGAAAGTGCAGGACGGATGCAACTATTTCTGCACGTATTGCACCATCCCGTTTGCCAGGGGAAGAAGCCGTAATGGCTCGATTGATGACATCATGCGGCAGGTTAGGGAAGTCGAGAAGAGTGGGGGGCAGGAGATTGTGATTACAGGGGTCAATATCGGTGACTTTGGCCGCTCCACTGGGGAGCATCTCATTGACTTGCTCCGGCAGATGGACGAGGTCAAAGGCATCCAGCGGTTCAGAATATCTTCTATCGAACCCAACCTGCTCACCGACGAGATTATTGATTTCTGTGCGCATTCAAGGGCTTTCATGCCTCATTTCCACATCCCCTTGCAGAGTGGTAGCGACGAGGTGCTGAAGCTGATGCACAGGAAATACAACACGGATTTTTTCCGTGATAAAATTGCCCATATCAAAAGTCTCATCCCACATGCCTTTATCGGCGTTGATGTCATGGTGGGGTGCAGGGGCGAACGTCCGGAATATTTCGAACAGGCTTATGAATTCATCAAAAGTCTTCCTGTGTCCCAACTGCATGTCTTCTCTTACAGTGAGCGGCCTGGGACGAAGGCTCTCAACATTCCTTTTGTCGTCTCTCCGGCGGAAAAGCACGAGAGAAGCCAGCGGCTCCTTGCCTTGTCCGACGAAAAGACAAAGGATTTCTATAATTCTTTCATGGGGACTGTCCGTCCGGTGCTGTTCGAACATTCACGAACCCATCGTGCCATGACGGGATTCACCGACAATTACATAAAGGTGGAGACGGACGACAATCCACAGATGTACAACACAGTACAAATGGTCAAGCTAATGGAGTATAACGAAAAAAAAGAAATAATGAAAGGGGTGGTGCTATGAAATTGTCTATTGTCATTCTGAATTGGAACGGGAAAGATATGCTGAGGGCATATCTGCCGGATGTCATAGCGCATTCTAATCTGCCGGGAGTGGAAGTGGTCGTTGCCGACAATGGGTCCACCGACGGCTCTGTGGAGATGCTTGAGCGCGACTTTCCTGAAACTCCACTCGTGATTCTTGAGAAAAACTATGGTTTCGCGGAAGGATATAATATGGCCTTGCGCGAAAACAATGCTGATTATTTCCTGTTGCTCAACTCGGATGTCGAGATTATGGACGACAACTGGCTCATTCCACTTCTCGACTTTATGGACAGTCATCCGGATGTGGCGGCGTGTCAGCCTAAAATACTTTCGCTTAAAGATAAAAGACTGTTTGAATATGCGGGTGCGGCTGGTGGATTTATCGATAAATATGGATTCCCGTTCTGCAGGGGACGTATTTTCGATGCTGTCGAGACCGATAGGGGGCAATACAACGACACCATCAATGTGTTCTGGGCTAGTGGTGCCGCTTTGATGGTCAGGGCCAAGGACTTTTGGACTGTAGGTGGTCTCGACTCCCGCTTCTTTGCGCACATGGAGGAGATCGACCTCTGCTGGAGGCTTAGAGACGCAGGGCTCAGGGTGGTGTGTGTGCCTGAGAGCAAGGTCTATCATTTGGGAGGTGCATCGCTCAATCAGGGAAATCCCAGGAAGACGTTCCTCAATTTCCGCAACAACCTCATCATGCTCTATAAGAATCTGCCAGATGAGGAACTCGACAAGGTGATGAAAGCCCGTAAATGGTTCGACAGGCTTGCGGCTTTACAATTTCTCCTTAAATTCGACAGGGCCAATTATAAGGCCGTAATCAATGCGCGTAAGGAATTTAAATCGATGGTACCTGACTTGAAGGAAGACCGCAGAAAAAATGCTCAACGACGAAAAGTTGGCAAGATCAATGAACGGGTCGGCTTCTCCATTGTCAGCAAATTCTATATCCGTCGTATCCGGAAATTTTCCCAACTGCCAATGAAGCAATAGGGCCGCCATCATTCACGTATATAAGCCTTATACACAGAGAAAATACACTCTTCACTTCTCACTTTTCACTCTTCAATCATCATGCATTCTTTCCTCGAAAAACTTATTGCCCAAGGAGAACACGACCGTCAGGATTTCAAATACAAGGTCATGGATGCCGCCAAACTGGCTAAGTCGGTGTCTGCCTTTGCCAACACAAACGGCGGTAGGCTTATCATCGGCGTGAGGGACGACGGGCTTATCTCGGGGGTCACTTCGGAAGAGGAGATTTTTATGATGAGGACTGCCGCCGAGAAGTATTGTCTCCCGTCCGTGCAGACGAATTTCCAGACTGTCATACACAAGGGAAAGACGGTGCTTATCTGCGAGGTGCCGCCTTCGACTGACAAGCCTGTATGCGCCATCGACGATATCATCATTGACCCGCTGACTGCGGAAATCAAGCCGAAGGACCGTCCCACAGCCTACGTCAGAGTCGATGATGAGAACATCGTGGCCTCGCCGGTGCATCTGCAGATATGGAGAGATCAGAAGGTGGAGAACGGGATGGTGGTGCAGTTCTCTGATGACGAGAGGAAACTTGCGGACTTTCTGGCAGAAAATCATGCGCTTCCTCTCAACAGGATTGTGAAATCCACTGGCTTGCCACGGCGCAAGGTTGTCGTCACCTTGGCCAATCTGATACGCTTCGATATCGTGGTATGCCAGTTTGATGGGAAACAGTTCCTCTTCTCCCTTAAGGCAGGTTCTAAAAATTAGCTTTAGGCTGTGTTTAGACTATTTTTGAGCAGATTTGCACGCAAACTCGCAGAAGCGTAGCGAGCTACGGTTCAAGAGGTTAAGAGTAAAGATGCCAAAAAGAGGTAAACACAGGCAAAGATAATTCTCTTGGATTTATTAATTATTAGAGCATGCCTTAAACAATAAAAAAACATCCATACTGCTTGTATGGATGTTTCTGAATGATTGTATCTTTGTTGTTGTGTCTTATGCTTCTTCAGCAGCTGGAACTTCTCCTGCCTCCAGGTCTTCAACAGCCTCTGCCTCAGCGGCCTCCTCTGCTGTGGGAGCAGGTGTCTCAACGACTTCCTCTTTCTTGGCGCTCATTGTGCCGTCCTCGTTCACCACGTCGAATGGAATCTGAACGGTCACTTCGCGGTGGAAGTGGATAGGGGCAACATAGCTGCCAAGCTCTTTCACTGACTTGAAGCTGATCTGCTTCGGGTCTACTTCCAGTCCCTGGGCTGCCAGTGCCTCAACAAGCTGAGGAGCACCTACAGAACCATAGATGTTTCGACCGTCTGACACCTTTGCAACGATGGTCAGTTTCACACCCTCGAACTGAGCGGCTTTTGCCTCTGCGTCTGCCTTGATCTTGGCAATCTTGTGGGCACGCTGCTTCTTTTCCTCTTCCAGTGCCTTCAATGCGCTTGGAGTGGCAAGAACTGCGTATCCCTGAGGGAGAAGATAATTTCGTCCGTATCCGTCCTTCACTGTCAGGACCTCATCCTTGTAGCCTAAGCCCAGGAGATCTTTCTTCATTATAATTTTCATAGGGCCTCCTTTCTTATTTCATCAAGTCTGTTACAAATGGAAGTAATGCAATCTGGCGTGCACGCTTTACAGCCTGAGCGACGCGACGCTGGTATTTCAGGGAAGTACCAGTGATTCGGCGGGGAAGAATCTTGCCTTGCTCGTTCAAGAACTTCTTCAGGAACTCAGGATCTTTGTAGTCGATGTACTTGATGCCGCTCTTCTTGAAACGACAATACTTCTTTTTCTTAACGTCTACTGTCGTAGGGGTTAAATAACGGATTTCTGATGTCTGTGCTGCCATAATTAAGCCTCCTCTTTTTTAGCGAACTTGTTGCGACGTTTTTCTGCATACTGAGCTGCATACTTCTCGTTCTTCACGGTCATGAAGCGGATTACACGCTCGTCACGACGCAACTGTAACTCAAAATTCTTAATCACTTCCGGAGCTGCCTTGTATTCCAGCATGATGTAGAAGCCTGTGGTCTTCTTCTCAATTGGATATGCCAGTTTACGCAGACCCCAGTTCTCTTCGCTGAACACGTCAGCGCCGGCAGCCGTCAGGGCACCCTTGAACTTGTCTACCGCTTCCTTCATCTGATCGTCAGACAAAACGGGAGTTAAAATGAAAACGGTTTCGTACTGATTCATAATCAATAATTAATGTTGTTTTATGTTTATTATCTCATGCTTCTGCCTTTAGACGCAAAAGCGGATGCAAAGTTACAACTTTTTTCTGGTTTAACAACCATTTTTACCCTTTAATTTTCAAAAAATCAACATTATTTGCTTTTTTTTGAAAAAAAATCACCAAAAAGTTTCGTTTTTTCATCAAAAATGTGTTATTTTGCATTTGATATGGGTTTACCATATATTTCTAATCGAAATAAAATCTAAAACAAATTATAAAATGAAAACAAATCCTATGAAACTTCTTGGCACGGGAATGATTCTTCTCGGTGCAATTATGCTTATCATCGCATGCTTCTTTGCTACAGGGCTGCTTGAGACTCCTTTCAACATCTATATCCTTTCCGCTTTGCTGCTCTGCATCGGAGGTCTTATCGTACATATCATCATGAACAAGCGTCTGCCTCTCGACGAAGTGCCGGAGGACGACAAGTAGGAGTACGATTTTGTCATAACAGTTTTATTATTTATATAACGTGCAAAACGAAAAAAAGAGGGTGTGGCAGGCCACACCCTCTTTTTTTGTTATATTCTGGATTATTTTTTCCTTTATTCCCAGCCGATTTAATGTTTAAGGTTTTATTAGTTTTAGTTAACTCGTCCTTTTTGCATTCTTGACATTAATATTCTAAATAATTGTGAGCCTGCCGTTCTTTCAATCCCATCCCTGTCAGTAGGCTCTGGAAAACCTGTAAGTAAGGGGCAGGCACAGCTCATGTAGGCTCACAATTCAAATTTCAAAGTTCTCTATGCCTCTTCACCGGAAATCACGAGCTTGTAGCCTTTTCCGTGTACGTTGAGAATCTGTACGGATGGATCCTGGCTCAGCAGTTTCCTCAGCTTCGTGATGTACACGTCCATAGAGCGGGCGTTGAAATAGTTGTCGTCTATCCAGATGGCTTTCAGCGCGTATTCGCGAGGGAGCAGTTCGTTCACCTTGTTGCTCAGCAGTGTCAGCAGCTCGGCTTCCTTCGTCGTCAGCTTCTTTTCCTCACCGTCAATCGTGAGCATCTGCTTCTGGGTGTCGAACACGAACTTGCCGATGTTTCTCACAGTCTCGTTCTTGTTCTGCTTTCCGCGAACGCGACGGAGGATAGCCTCAATGCGGAGAACCACCACGTCCATCCTGAATGGCTTGGTGATATAGTCGTCGGCGCCAATCTCAAATCCTTCACGTATGTCGTCAATCAGCGTCTTGGCTGTCAGGAATATAAATGGCACTTCGGCATTCAGCTCGCGGATTTTGCTGGCGAGCGTGAAGCCGTCCATCTTTGGCATCATCACGTCGAGGATGCACAGGTCGTATTTGTTCGAACAGAATGCGTTATAGCCTTCCTCTCCGTCAACGCACAGGTCTGCCTGAAATCCCTTTGCCTCCAGGTACTCCCTGAGAAGCATACCCAGGTTCTCGTCGTCCTCGCAAAGGAGAATCTTTACGTCATCAAATTTTTCTTCCATAATTTCTCTGTTTTAATAATTTATTGTTTTATTCTTGTTTTCTTCTCTGTTTTAATAGTATATTGTTTTATTCTTTTTTTTTTCTCTATTTTTTATTGTTCTTTGTTTTATCTGCGGTTCCTTTTCGTTCCGTCCGTCCTTAAAGTGTGGCACAGCCTTCCCTCAGCCGTACAACGCCCCTCGTGTCGGGTGTCATTACCAAAAGTAACTTACTTTAAACATTAAACATTAAACTTTCAACTAAATATCAGTCCTGCACCGTCCCTCGTGTCGGGTGTCATCACCAAAAGTAACTTCACTTTAAACATTAAACATTAAACTTTAAACTAAAAATCAACTGTACAGCAGCGGCAGCTTGATCGTAAATGTAGTTCCGATGCCGAAGTCGCTTTCCGCGCTGACAGTGCCCTTGTGGTCTGTCACGATTTTCTTCACGTAAGCCAGTCCAAGTCCGAAACCCTTGATGTCGTGGCGGTTGCCTGTACCGACTCGGTAGAATTTCTCGAATATTTTCTTCAGATTTTCTTTCTTGATGCCTATGCCGTTGTCGCGGATTTTGATATAGAGGTATTTTGAGTCGTTCTTTGTCGACACAGTCAGCTCCAGCTGGCTGTCCTCTCGTTTGTATTTCACGGCGTTGTCCATCAAGTTGAAAATCACGTTTGTGATGTGCATCTCGTCGGCGAGGATGACCGAATCCTGGGCGTTCAGATGTGGAACAATTTTTCCACCGTTTTTCTCCACTTTCAGCGTGAAGGTCTTCACGATGCCGATAATCAACTCGTTCACGTTCAGCTCCACCATATTCAGATTGGCCTTCTGATTCTCATACATCGACAGCTGAAGTACTTTCTCCACCTGGAATCTCAGGCGTTTCGTCTCGTCGTTGATGGTGTCCACCAGCCGTTTCAGCATTTTAGGTGTCTTCGGCACGCTTTCGTCGCCCAGCATCTGAGCGGCAAGCGAGATGGACGAAATCGGTGTCTTGAACTCGTGGGTCATGTTGTTGATGAAGTCGTTCTTCACTTCCGACAGTTTCTTCTGGCGGAACACCAGAATCATCGTGATGATGAAAGTGAGCAACAATATCAGGGTGAAGACGATGGATGGAATCATGAAACCGAGGGAGCGGAACATGTGTTTCCTTGCATCGGGGAACACGACGGTCAGCACCCCTTGCTGGTCCACAGGGTCGTATTTGAACAGACTTTGTGAGAATTTCTGGCTGCCGTCGTCCTCAGCGTAGTCAGAGCATTTGTAAATCAGCTTTCCGTTGCTGTTATATACGGCGAAATGGTAGTCGAGTTCTATGGCGTGGTTGGCCAGCTCATAGCGGATGTTCTGGTCCAGCCGACCGAAGTCTATACGGTCTTGGAGAGGACGGTCGTTTGCGGAGTAGAGCATGAGCAGAATCAGGGAGTCCATCAGGTTCTGATTGTAGACATATCGTTTCAGAAGGGTGGAGTCTGCCGAGATGGCGCGGTTGGAGTGCCTGGTGATCAATGCCTTGTCAAGATCAGGAGCCTGCCGCCTCGTCTGCTTGTCCTGGCCTATGTGAATGTTCCGCTCTGTTTGCTGCAGTATCGAGTCGTTCTGCTCAAGCACGGAGTCGGCCACGGCGGTCATCCCGCTGAACTTGTCCTCCATGTACTGTGCCGTCTCGATGACTTCCATGTTGTGGCTCACGCTGTTCAATGCACGCTCCACGCTCTCCTCGAAATGCACGCGGCGGGTCGTCACAATCTCTTCTACATAGCCAAACTGCATCACCAGCAGACTGATGAAGGAAATGCCCATCACGATGGCCAGTATGATGATTGTCCTACGTTTCATTTTTGTGGTCTTGACGACAGGAGTCGTTGGCAGTTTTGTTTGTTAGTTTTTTTTGATTCTTATTTCTGACAAAATAACGGAAAAGATTCCGTTTATTATAATGTTTGATAACTTTTTTACTTAAAAATATAAAAAAAATCAGCAAATTTAACATTTGCTGATTTTTTAATTGTTATTTTGATAAGCAATGTACATTGCTTTATCTGGTTCGTTTTATTATTGAAAATATTAAAATAACCAAATAAATTGTAAATCGTACATATTTAAATCGTAAATATCTATTAGTCCTCGTCCTTGTTCTGAGCCTCGAACTCCTTGATGAGCTGGTTCTGAACGTCGGTCGGCACAAGCTCATAGTTGGAGAACTTCATGGAGAAGGAACCGCGTGCGCCTGTGATGGCAGAGAGTGAGGTAGAGTAGTTGGCCAGTCCCTTCAATGGCACCTTGGCCTGTAGCTTCTCGTAGCCGCTCTCGCTTGAGCTTCCCATGATCATGCCGCGGCGGCCCTGGATGTCACTCATCACGTCGCCCATCTTGTCGCTCGGCACGAGCACCTCCACGTCGTAGATAGGCTCCAGCAACTTCGGACCGGCCTGCTTGAACGCTTCGCTGAAGGCATTACGGCCGGCGAGCATGAACGAGAGCTCGTTAGAGTCTACCGGGTGCATCTTTCCGTCGTATACAACTACGCGTACGTCGCGGGCGTAGCTGCCAGTCAGAGGGCCTTGCTCCATTCTGCCCATAATTCCCTTCAGGATGGCAGGCATGAAGCGGGTGTCGATGGCACCACCGACCACTGAGTTGATGAACACGAGCTTGCCGCCCCATTCAAGGTCGATTTCTTCCTTGCTCTTGCAGTTGATCTTGAACTCCTGACCGCCGAACTTGTAGCTTACTGGATCCGGGTCGCCTTCGTTGTATGGCTCTACAATCAGGTGAACCTCGCCGAACTGGCCGGCACCACCTGACTGCTTCTTGTGACGGTAGTCGGCACGGGCGGCCTTCGTGATGGTCTCGCGGTAAGGAATCTTTTGCTCGTCGTAGATGATGTTGATCTTCTCGTTGTTCTCCATACGCCATTTCAGTGTGCGCAGGTGGAATTCGCCCTGGCCTTTGATGAGGGTCTGGCGCAATTCCTTGCTCTGCTCAAGCACCCATGTCGGGTCTTCCTGAGACATCTTCTGGATGGCGCTCATCATCTTCTCACTGTCGCTCTCGTTCTCTGGACGTACCGAGCGGATATAGCGTGGAGCAGGGTATTTCACGAGGTCGAAACTGTAGTCGCAGTCCTTGCCTACAAGGGTGTTGCCGGTACGTACGTCCTTCAGCTTCACGGAGCAGCCGATGTCGCCTGCCACGAGTTCCTCCACCTTTGTGCGGTTGGCACCCGAGCAGATGTACAGCTGAGCGATACGTTCTTTCGAGCCACGGTCCACATTCAGGAGGTCGTCGCCCTCATGAACCTTTCCGCTCATCACCTTGAAGTACTGTACGCCGCCGATATGAGGCTCGTTGGCGGTCTTGAAGAAATAGAGGGCGGTAGGACCGTTGCTGTCGGGCTTTACCTCTTCTCCGGTTCGTGTAACGGCTGCCGGCATCTCGTCAACGAATGGAACGACGTTGCCGAGGAACTCCATGAGTCGGTGTACGCCCATGTTCTTAGCGGCACATACGCAGAACACCGGGAACATACCACGGGCGGCAAGTCCCTTGCGGATTCCTTCACGCATCTCGTCGATGGTCAGCACTTCCTCCTCGAAGAACTTCTCCATCAGGCCTTCGTCGTTCTCAGCGGCTGCCTCTACGAGAGCATGGTGCAGTTCTGTGGCTTTGTCGAGCTCGCTGGCTGGGATGTCCTCGATGATAGGTGCGCCTCCTTCTGGCTTCCATGTCAGCTTCTTCATCAGCAGCACGTCAATCATGGAGTTGAAGTCCGGACCTTCGTTGAGGGGATACTGTATTTGTATGATTTTCTGTCCGTAGAGTTCGCGAAGCTTCTCCACGCACTGGTTGTAGTCGCATTTGTCTGAGTCAAGCTGGTTGATCAGGAAAATCACCGGCTTGTTCAGATTGGCTGTGTAGCGGAAGTGGTTCTGAGTGCCTACTTCAGGGCCATACTGACCGTTGATCAGCAATATGGCGGTGTCGGTCACTGTCATCGCGGTCAGGGCGGCGCCACAGAAGTCGTCACTGCCCGGACAGTCTATGATGTTCAGTTTCTTACCGTTGTATTCTACATGGAATACTGTTGAAAAAACAGAATAGCCGTATTCGTGCTCCACTGGGAAATAGTCACTTACGGTGTTCTTCTGGGTGATACGACCTTTGCGCTGGATCTGGCCAGCTTCGAAGAGCAAGGACTCGGTCAAAGTGGTCTTGCCCGCACCGTCATTGCCAAGCAACGCGATGTTTTTAATCTCTTTCGACTGATAAATTTTCATAATGATTAGGACTTATTGTTAATTAAATTGTTTGGTTCATCGGTGCTATTTCTAGTCTGCGTATAATGCTTACAAAATTACACTTTTTTCATGATATATCGCTCCTTGTGTTTTATGTTGTATAACATATTTTGACAAAACAAAAGCCATCCCGCAGTTAAGAACTGCGGGATGGCTTTCATTTCCCAATGAATAGTCGTTTGAAAAGTCCGACTGTTTGTCCACTCCATTGATTGAACAGACTTGCTTTATGTATGTTCGCATCAGTCGGAGTAACTACACTTTTCACTTTTCACTTCGTAGAATCTTGTCACGACTCGGCAGAGTTCAAATAAGTTTGACTTTGCTCTCGCTGCTCCAAGATTTCACTATTCACTATTCACTTAATAGAACGTCAGTGTCTTATTTTATAAACACTTTCTTGCCGTCAACGATGTAGACGAAGCGCGATGTGGGCTTCGTCACTCGCTGACCGCTTAAGTTAAAAACCTCTTTGCCTTTCAGAGCATCAGCGTTGATGGTCTCAATCGCTGTGGCGTCTGATACAATTGTGTGCGACTTGTCGCTCACTTTCAGGCTCTTGGCTTTGGTGGTCGACTGGCTTTGGTTAATCACCTGAATCATAGACTCGCCGCTGTAGCTTTCAGATGCGCGGAGTCGCAGGGTCGCCAATGTGCCGCTGTTTCCTTTCAAGGGATTCAGACTCGTGTTGTAGGCGATGATGGTGTACTCGTTGCTTTTTTCTGTGCTGCGGAACACTTGAAGTGAATAGCGGGTGGGGTGGCGCTCGGAGAGCTGGATGCCATAATCTCCGCCTTTGCGGGCAAACTCGATGCCTTCTGGCAATACCACGGTGGCCTGCCATGCGCATACTTCTTCTTCGTTGTCCATACTGATGTCTAAGGTGAAAATCTCACCGGGAACGACCTTGATCTCTTGTGCCTGCATTGTAAGGGAGGCAATCAGAGCGAAAGCAAAAAATAACAGTTTCTTTCTCATAATTGTAGGTTTTAAAGATTATATATAAGGTGTTATCACTGTCGTTCTAAAAAGGAGAGAAAAAAAGAATCTGTCTGCGGCACATGGCCGCAGACAGATGTCTCTATGTGGGATTATTGTCCTGCGATGATGTTGATCACAGCCACGATGTCGGAGATGTCCACCTTCGTGTCGCCGTTCACGTCGGCGTTGGCGTAAGTGGCGGTGCCGGCTATCTGGTTGATGATGGCCACGATGTCGGAGATGTCTATCTTCTTATCCTGGTTCACGTCGCCCTTCTTGAAGGTATCCTTGCTTGTGTACTCCAGACGGAAATTGTCGGCCTTGAACCAAGTCGGGCTCGATGCCTTGATTTCCACGTCGGTCTCCTCGCTGATAGAGAAGGTCAGGCTGCCGTCAGTTGCGATGGTCTTATCGTTCTCCAGCGTGAATGCCTGGCTTGCGCCGGCTGCGCTGAGTGTAATCACGTTGCCCTGGTCGGAGGCAAGAAGTGCCTGAAGGGTGTAAGTACCTGCTGGCAGGCAATACAATGTCTGGCTTACATAGAAACCATCTGCTGGAGCACTGCCGTTCCATGTGTTGAACACATAGATGCCGTCTACATTGGAAACATAGTAGGTGCCGCCTTCCTCACCGCTTTCCTTTGCTGCGGTGTCGCTTCCTGCGTATGCTGTCCAGCCGGTCAGGTCGCCGTTCTCGAAGCTGTTGTTGGTGATCACCTGAGTGAAGTCAACTGGAGGATTAGAGTAGTCAGGAAGTTTCAAGCGGGCTGCTGCCTTGTTGAGCTCTTCAGTAGCTGCCTTAAGCTCTTCAGTTGTCATGTTGTCAGGATCGGAGTTGCTCAGCAGGTCTTCTGCGGTCTGGGCATATGGAGAATCTGAATACTCAGGAAGCACGTTGCTTAGGTTGTTGTATGCGTCGCCGAAGGCTGTGTATGCGTCTACGTTGGCCTTTGCGTCAGCCAGTTTTTCTTTCAGTGAAGTGACGGCTGCGCTCTTCTCCTCATTGGTGCCGCTGCTCTGTACGCCCTTGGCCTTGTCAACCTCGTCGTTCACGGAGTTGCTGGCCACGGTGCTCATGTTGCCGCTGTTCTCAGCCATGTAGTCCTCCACTTCCTGGATTACGGCTGCAAGTTCCTCGTCTACAAGGTTCTCGTCAACCACAGGGTTGTAGTACAACTCGAAGGTGTACCATACCACCCATGCGTTGCCCTGCATCTGGTCGCCTTTCACACCGAAGGTGAGGTCGCCTGTGCTGGTCAGTACAGTCTGGACGCTCTTCAGCGTAATTTCGTCGTAGTTTTTCTTCACGTTCTCGAATACGTCGTGTGCGGCCTGTTGGCTGTTTGGCACGAACAAGTCGCTGTTGTCGCCAACGGCAGAGTTGTTTGAAAACTCCTCAGCGTCTGCTGATGCAATCAGAGCGATATTGGACAAAGGAGTCTTCAGGTTGCCTGCGAATACATAGGCGTAGTCTGCAGGAGAAGCAGTGTATTCAGCGTAGTTGGTAACCTGGTCAGCGGTGCGGTAGAAAGCACGGGTCTTCAAGGTGTAGGTTCCGGCCGGCATCTCTTTCATCGTCTGGCTTACAGTGAACGGGCTCTGGTTCCATACCTCCATTGTGCCGTACTGAGTCTTGAAGTTGCCTGCATCGCCGTAGTTCCACTGCTTGTCAACCACGTTCGCTCCCTGGAGGGCTGAGCCGCTGTAGGTAGCGCCAAGAAGGTCGCCGTAGAGGATGGAGATGTTGATGTCGCCATCGCTCTGGCCAGTGGCAACGGCCTTGTCGAACTGCTCCTGTACATACTCCTTGATGAGAACAGGCAGAGAAGCGATGCAACCGTCAATGTCTTCCACAGTCCATGTTGCCTCTTCTTCCAGCTGGAGCATGATGCCGTCGCTCATGTTGTCGAGTTTTTTCGCAAGGTCGGTTCCTTCGTATTCTGCGTAAACGTCATTAAACTCGCCGTCGAAGAAATCTTTGAGTTTCTTGTAGGCGTTGATGCTGGCGTTCACGTCGCCCGTCATCGCGTTGATCGCAAGGGCGGCCTGGGTCATGGCATCTGAATCGTCGCCGCTCTCCAGAAGCTCTTCACCAGCCTCAACAGCTGTTCTTAGCTGGTCTTTCAGATCCTGCTGGAAATATTCCTCAAGCAGCTTGTTTCCTGTGGAGATAGATGCTTTCAGGGCGAAAACGGAAGGGTCGATGTTGCCCACATAAGTCAGGGAGATACCGTCGGTGAAGAAGTGAGGTACGTTTGCTGAGCCTACGTTCGGTGAGCTGTAACCCATCGTGAAGTAGCCGCTGGTCTCCTCTGTGAGGGTGAAGGTCACTTCCTCGCTTGTCCATTTGCCTACAGGGAAGGTTGTGTTCGTTCCGAGGTATTCTGTGCCGTCGTCAGCGATAAATCCGATAAGGTTCTTCGTGATGGCGGTCGTACCTCCTGCGTTGTAGTAGTTGAGCTTCAGCGTATATTGTCCTGCAGGAAGTGTACATGCCTGCTTGTACTGAACGCTCATTGTCCAACAAGTCACGAATCCGAGCACCTTTCCTTCAGTTGAGCCGTCGCTCATCGTGGTAGGCACGATGAAGTCTGCACCGCCCAGGAATGCGCCTGAGCCTACACCGTAAACACCAGCTGCACATCCGTTGTCGGTCTTTGTGCGCTCCCATCCGCTGAGCGGAAGCATACTGTAGTTGGTCAATGGAATCCCGTTCTTCTCGCAGTCATAATCGTAAGTGCAAATACCTCCGATAAGCGGCTCGTCAGCATCGAAGTGAGGGTTGTTGAAGAAGAACTCAGAGAGGTCTGTCAGACCAGTAGCGTTGATTTCCTTCTGCTTTTCGATGGCTGCCTGCACCTGCTCCATGGTTGCGCTGGCATTGTTGTACACCTGCTGGGAAGCGCTGGTGTCAACACCGTAGCTCTTACCGAGGTTGATGAGGTTGAGCAATTCTTCCTTTGCCTCGTCGATCTCGGCCTGAATCAACTCCTGCTCGTCAATCTGATACAGCTTCACGTTGTCTACAAACAGGTGGGGTGCAGAACCGGAACCACCGCTGTGGCTGAAGCCAAGCTGGACTTTACCTGTCGTGGCTTCTGTCAGACGGAATGTAATTTTGTCTGTGGTCCATGCGCCTACATCATAAGCGTCATTGCTGGAAAGGAAGGTTTTGCCTTCTCCGCCATCAAATCCAAACAAGTTCGTGATGGTTCCTGTTCCGGCTGCGTTGTACAGTGTCACCTCAATCATGTAGGCACCGGCTTCCAGTGTCACTTCCTGATAGTAAGTTGGATTCGATCCCCAAACGGCTACGATACCCATTGCGTTGGTAGTCGTTGTGATTCCGTCGTTGATGTAAGGGGCAAAGTAATTACCTCCAAGTCCGATGGTGCCTTGTGTCTCGCTGGCGTCGTCCTCATAGGCGAACAAGCCGGCTGCCTTGGCGTTGGCACCGTCCTCGCGGGCAGGGTCGGTTGATGATTGCATCACCTTGATGTTGTCGGAGGGGCTGCTGGCAGTCCATCCTTCCACAGGCTGCATTCCGAACAGCTGGGTGCCGCCAGCTCCAGCGCCATCGTCTGTCATGTTGTAGTCATACGTGAAGACGGTGCTTGTCACAGGACTGCCCTGTGTGAAATCGGCATTTTTCAGCTTCGAAGTCAGGTCAGCCGTTATGGTCTGTGCACTGGCTCCAAGCGCCATTCCACTGAATAACAGTGAGAATAGTAGTCCTTTCTTCATAAGTCAGTAATTTTTTAATGGTTAATAAATGTAGTTAATAAAATTTTATTAGTGCTTGAATTTGTTGGTTGTCTTTAGGGTAATATCAAGTCAAATCAGTTGAACAGTTTTCTGTTAGTTACAGATATTTTGCAAATTTATACATTATTTTTTATTTTTCAAATTTTTTTACTCGTTATTTTTGGAAAACACAAAATATTTCATAATTCAGGTTTATCCGATGACATGTTTTCTTTTTTTTAGATGCAGAACGGTTTGCTAGTCAAAAATAGTATTTAGTAACCGCTAAAAATAAGTTGCCTCGTTTTGATGAAGAAAAGATGATAGTCAGCTATGCCCAACATGTCAATGGAACAGAAGATGAGGCAAGTTTTTTTGTCACTTAGCCTATTCCATCCAGTAATTATAAATTTCAAACCTCAAACCTCAAACCTCAAACTTCAAAGGTTAATGACTTTCTCCTCAAATTCTTCCTTTCCGTATTTCGAGCTGTTACGGACGCGGCTCCGGTAATTATAGACCGTGGCGGTGGAGTAATTCAGGAAATGGGCAATCGCAGCCGTGTCGCTGACTCCCAGGCGGATGAGTGCGAAGATGCGGAGCTCTGTCGTCATCAGCTCACCTCGTTTCACTTTGATTTGCTTGTCCTCTTCCAGCAGCGCGTTGAACCGCTCCACAAACTGTGGATGGATGTTCAGGAACGCCTCGTCGAAGTCCTTGTAGAACCGCTGTTGTTCCTCGTCCATCACCTCCGACGAGTTCAGCCGTTTCAGCAGCTCCTCATGCTGACGCCCTTTGGCCAGTTTCAGCAGGTCGCGACGGTATTTCTGGAGCGCGCCCAGATAGCCACGGCATTTGTCCAGATAGTAGGCGATGTAGTCTTCTTTCACTTTGTCGGTTTTTTCCAGTGCCTGATTGGAATTTTTCAGCTGCTCGTTGGCTGAGAGCAGATCGTGGCGTGCGCTTGCCAGCTTGCGGTTCTGCTTCCGGAGCATCAGCAGCAATCCGCCAAGCAGCAGTGCAAACCCGATAAGGGCATAGGTGAACAGACGCTCTGTCCTTCGCTGGCTCTGTTCCTGCTTCTTGTAGGCTTTGTCGATGATAGGGAAGAAGCGGCTGGACTCCACGGCACGTAGTCGTGCTTTGCATGCGCTGGCGTCTTCCATCGTGCATGTGAGGTATCGGTAGGCACGCTCGTAGTCTCCGTGCTCATAACATGAGAGAGCCAGCTTCGGCAATGCCATGTATTCGCGGACACCGCTCCTTAGGTCGTCAATCGAAGTCAGGGCCAGGTAATACTCATATCGGGCGTTGTCGTCGTTCTGCCGGTATGCCTCAGCCATGTTGGAGTAGATATACCGCTTGTTGGCTGAAGTTGCTGCTGTGAGGTCTTTTTTGCATAATGCCAGTGCGTGATCTGTGTCACCGTTTATCAAATATTTGTCAGCCAACACGATATGCCTGCTGATGCTGTCGTGGTCGTAGCGGAGGATGGAGTCTCGGTACTGTGCTGTCATCATAACGTATTTCTCTTTCAGATTGCTGCTTGAGGCGTAATCGCCCAGCCAGCCGTAGATGGTGCGTAGCGTGTGGTAGTATTGAGCCTGCAAATCGTTTCCTAATCCTTGGGGCTCTACTTTTTTCAGCAGCTCGATGGCCGACATGTACAGTCCGCTCACACCATAGATGTCAGCCTGGCTGATTTGTAGGTTAGCGGCCAGCTCCCTGTCTTCCTGCACCTCTGCCAACTGTCTCAGCGTGTTCAGGTAATGCTGGGCTGAGTCCGTCTGCACGCGTCTGTAACGGTCCATCACCTCCCAGTATGCGCTCACACGGTCCATCCCCTTTTGGTGGAGTGCTGAAATCTTTATGCTGTCGGTCGTTGCCTGCCATGCCCTCGCATACTCCTCCTTGTGCTCGATGACTTCGTCCAGCGAATCCAGTGCCTCCTGAAGTTTTTTCTTTTCGAAATCATCGGTCTGAGCGAACGAACTCATGCATAAAATAACCGTTGAAATCGTCAGTATTTTTCGTTTGAAATTCATAAACTTTTCGCCCTTTTTTCTTTCAATAATTATTCGACGTCAAAGTTACGCTTTTTTTACATAAATACCAAAATTTATCAAAATTTAATTAAAAACGGATTTATATTTTTTACTATATTAATTCTTGTTAATCGTCTAAAAACCAATAAGATGAATTTTTTATCCATTTATATTTTTTTTCAATCAAAAATTTTCTATTAATTTTTGTTATATCTTTGCAACAGATTTCCAATCTATCGACACTATTACCGATTATTTTACTAACTGACGATCTCCGGCACTATAGCCCCTCTGAACCTTGTAAAGTGTCCATATGACATGGACTACAGTCAACAGATGAAGATTAGCACCATTAAAAGACTAACTCCACCTTAAACTTTAAACATTAAACTTAACCATACCATGCGACGTATAAGTTTTTTCATGATTGTTGTGGTTTCCATCCTGACTGCTACCACTGCAAAGGCTAAGAAAAATGAAGTCATTGATTTCGTTCATCCACTTTGCTGGTACAGCGGAATGGAAAACCACCTTTTCCAAATCCTTATTCATGGTGACAACATCTCCGACATGACTCCTTCACTGGAAAACGCTACCGGACTCAGCATCGACGAGGTTGTCAAAGTGGAAAACCCCAATTACTTGATTCTTTATATTGATACAAAAGGTGCCGGACCTCAGCAGTTTCAGGTGAAGCTGACAAATGGAAAGCGTAAAGCTGCCTTCGATTATGAATTGAGGCAAAAGGTGCCTTTCAACCGTAAGTCTTTCGACGCTTCGGATGTTGTATATCTTCTTATGCCCGACCGTTTTGCAAATGGGGCGGCCCAAAATGACGTTGTTGCCGGAATGAGGGAAACAGTTTGCGACAGCAATATTCCGATGGCCCGCCATGGCGGCGACCTGAAAGGCATGACCGACCGCCTCGACTATCTTGCTGAGCTCGGCATCACGGCCATCTGGCCCACACCAGTGCTCGAGAACGACATGGAGGTGGAGTCTTATCACGGATATGCCATCACCAATTATTATAATGTGGACCCTCGGTTCGGCACGAATGAGGATTACCGCAATTTCGTCAGCCAGGCTCACCAAAGAGGCATCAAGGTCATCAAAGACCTGGTGTTCAACCACTGCGGCAGCTTCAACCCGCTCTTCACCGACATGCCGCAGAAAGACTGGTTCAATTTCGACGGACAGTATGTGCAGAGCAGCTACAGGACAGCTGCAGTGGCGGATGTCAACGCCTCGCAGTTCGACCGTACACGCACCGTCGACGGATGGTTTGTCAAGACCATGCCCGACTGGAACCAGAAGAACCGTCTTGTCAGAGACTATCTCATTCAGACCAGCATTTGGTGGATTGAATATGCGCAGATCGACGGCATCCGCCAGGACACCTATCCCTACTGTGATTTCGACGCCATGGTGGAGTGGTGCGAACGTATCGAGAAGGAATTTCCGGGGTTCAACATTGTAGGTGAGGCATGGATCAACAACAACGTGGGTGTGTCCGTCTGGCAGAAAGACAGCAAACTGGCCAGCCGCAATTCCAAACTGAAGTCGGTCATGGACTTCCCGCTCATGTCGCTGCTCAATTATGTGTGCGACGAAAACACGGACGCATGGGATCATGGATTTGCACGACTTTATGAATATCTCGGACAGGACGGTGTCTTTGCCGACACCAACCATCTGCTCACTTTCCTCGACAACCACGACACCGACCGTTTCCAGAAAAACGAGGTCATGGCCAACGACACCACTCGATATAAGCAGGCGCTCTCCCTCTTGCTGACTTTGCGTGGTATCCCGCAACTCTATTATGGCAACGAAGTCGGCATGGCAGCCAACAAGTCGAAAGGAGACGGCGCGCTGCGGCAGAACTTCCCAGGCGGATGGCCGGGTGATGCCAACGACGCATTCTCTCCTCAGAGCAGGACCGACTTGCAGAATTGGTATTACAACACCACACGCAATTTGCTGCAGTGGCGAAAGACAAACGAGGCGGTGCATTACGGCAAGCTGACTCATTTCCATGTACGCGACGGGGTCTATGTCTATGCACGGACTTACAAGGGCAAGACCGTCACCGTGCTCATCAACGGAACCAAAGACTCCGCGACAATCCAGCTTGAGCCTTATCAGGAGGTGCTGCCAGCAAAGTCGGCGCTCAATATCATCAATCATCAGACGGTAAACCTCAATCAAACGCTCGTTTTGAGACCTAAGGAAGTCATTATCCTCGACTTTCAATAAAAAATGACTCTTTTTTAGCATTTTTTTACGAAATAATTCTTAATTTAAGTTGGAAAAACGTAATTTTGCATTACTACTACCGCTAATATGAAAAAGACAATTTTATTTTTGGCCATCGCGCTGATTGCCTTTTCTGCTAAGGCTATGAACACCGACCATCAAGCGCTCAACCTGAACTCGCCCAACGGCAGGTTCAAGCTCAGTTTCGACGTCGATGCCAACGGCAGGCCCTTCTACCATCTCGATTTCGACGGAAAGACCGTCGTCGACGACAGTTTCATGGGCTTTGAACTCAAGAAGGAGGTGGAAGGTAAGCAGGAAACCTTCGACAATACCAAACATACGACACTTGAGCCAATAGATCATAGGCCCAACCTATATTCTGGTTTTGAAATCCAGAGATCTCTTGCTTCCTCTTACGATGAGACATGGAAACCTGTGTGGGGAGAAGAGGCTGAAATCCGTAACCACTATAATGAGCTGCAGACTGTGCTCTATCAGAAAATGAACGACCGCACCATGTGCATCACATTCCGTCTGTTCAACGACGGACTGGCCTTCCGCTATGCTTTCCCCGACCAGAAGAACCTCACCTATTTCATCATCAAGGAGGAAAAGACGGAGTTCGCGATGACGGGCGACCATACGGCGTGGTGGATTCCTGGGGATTACGACACGCAGGAGTATCACTTCACAAAATCCAGGTTCTCGGAAATTCGTGCAAAACTGCCGGCGGCCATCCGCTCCAACGCGTCGCAGACTCCGGCCGGTCCGACTTGCGTGCAGACTGCGCTCATGATCAAGACTGACGACGGGATCTATATGAACATCCATGAGGCTGCATGTGTGGACTACGCAACCATGCATCTCAATTACGATGAGGCTTCCCGCAAATTTATCTCCCTGCTCACGCCCGACGCAAAGGGCGACAAGGGGTATATCCAGACTCCATTCCAGACTCCCTGGAGAACCGTCATCGTGGGCAAGACTGGTGCTGACATCCTCGCCAGCCGCATGACCCTCAATCTCAACGAGCCATGCAAAATCGAGGACACTTCATGGATAAAACCGGTAAAATATATCGGAGTGTGGTGGGACATGATCACTGGACGCTCCCATTGGTCGTACACCAACGACTTCACATCTGTGAAGCTTGGACAGACCGACTACACGAAAGCCAAGCCCAGCGGAAGGCATTCCGCCAACACGGAGAACGTGAAACGATATATCGACTTCGCTGCCAAACATGGTTTCGACGGTGTGCTCGTTGAGGGATGGAACCAAGGATGGGAAGACTGGTTCGGACACGAGAAGGACTTCGTCTTCGATTTCGTATCGCCTTATCCCGACTTCGACGTCAAGGCCATCCACGAATATGCGGCGTCAAAAGGTGTGAAGATGATTATGCACCATGAGACATCTTCCTCAGTCCGCAATTATGAGCGGCATCTCGATCAGGCTTACCAATTTATGGTGGACAACGGCTACAACGCAGTGAAGAGCGGATATGTAGGCAATATCGTCCCCCACGGAGAGCATCACTACAGCCAGTGGATCAACAACCACTATCTCTATTGCATCACCAAGGCCGCCGACTACCATATCATGGTCAACGCCCATGAGGCGGTCCGTCCGACTGGACTCTGCCGCACTTACCCAAACATGATTGGCAATGAGAGTGCGTGCGGAACGGAATACGAAGCCTTCGGAGGCAACCCCGTTGACCATACCACCATATTGCCGTTCACCCGTCTGATAGGAGGACCGATGGACTACACACCCGGAATTTTCGAGACCGACATCTCGAAGATGAGTCCCGACAACGACTCCAAGGCGAGGACCACCCTCGTGCGCCAACTTGCTCTCTACGTGACGATGTACAGCCCGCTGCAGATGGCGGCCGATATCCCTGAGAACTACGAACGCTTCATGGATGCCTTCCAGTTCATCAAGGACGTACCGCTCGACTGGCAGAAGTCCGTTTATCTGGAGGCCGAACCTGGAGACTACGTCACCATCGCGCGCAAAGATAAAAACTCAGAAAACTGGTTCGTGGGCAGTACGGTCGACGAGAACGGTCATACCACCAATCTCTCGTTCGACTTCCTTGACGACAACGCCAAATACGAGGCCACCTTCTATGAGGACGCGGCCGACGCTCACTGGCAGACCAACCCTCAGGCCTATAAAATCTACAAGAAGACCATTACGAACAAGACGAAGATGAACATCAAGTCGGCACCGGGAGGAGGCTTTGCCATCTCCATAGTAAGAGTTTAGAGTTTAAAGTTGAAAGTTTAAAGTGGAGTATGCTGTAGGGACTTACTTCATGTATGTCCGCCAACCAGCATCCGCCGTAGAGACTTACTTCATGTATGTCCGTCAACCGGCAATCCACCCAATTGCATGGTAAATAAACTTTTCACTATTCACTATTCACTTAAAAAATTCTCTCAAGGGGCGCCCCTTGATTTATATGCGGCATTCGCCGCATATAAAGATATGCTAAAGACAAAAGAGATCAAATAATCAATATTACTAACTAATTTTTAAACCTTAAGTACAAAAAAAACATGAACGAAAAGCATTACTTCAGATTTCTGATGGCCTTTGCCGTCGGAATCTTCGTGTCGCTCAATGTGCTTGCTCAGGACATCACCGTGAAAGGAAGTGTGAAAGACACTTATGGTGAGCCTGTCATGATGGGCACTGTTCAGCAGAAAGGTACTTCCAAAGGGTGTATGACCGACCTTGAAGGAAATTTCACCCTTACAGTGCCAAAAGGAGCAACATTGGTATTCTCTTACATGGGATTTGTTACCCAGGAATTGCCAGCACAGCCCACAATGACTGTGATTATGGAGGAGGATGTCAAAATGTTGGAAGAGACCGTAGTTATCGGATATGCCACGGTCAAGAAGAATGACCTCACAGGGTCTGTCATCGCTATCAGGCCTGATGAGATGAATCATGGTCTGCAAACCAATCCTCAGGACATGATTCAAGGTAAAATCGCAGGTGTCAGTGTCATTCCTGGTGACGGTACGCCAGGTGGAGGAGCCACTATCCGAATTCGTGGAGGATCGTCGCTCAACGCATCTAACAATCCTCTCATCGTCATTGACGGACTGGCTCTTGATGCCCATGAAAACGAAGGACAGGGTAACCCCCTGACAATGATTAACCCGGCCGATATCGAGAGCTTTACTGTTCTCAAAGATGCGTCGGCAACAGCTATCTATGGTAGCAGGGCTTCTAACGGTGTCATCATCATCACTACAAAGAAAGGACTTGCTAATTCCAAACCAAGAGTTTCTTACAATGGAAATGTCAGCTTCAGTGTGAACACGAAAAAACTGGATGTGCTTTCATCATCCCGGTATCAGAAGTTCACTCAGAACTTGTTTGGATACAAAGACAATGATGAGGGCTGGAAGGCTTCCAGCCAATATCAAAACCTCGGCTATTATGATGCTGATGGCACGCATCGTTTTGCCAACACCGACTGGCAAAAGGAAATCTATCGTACAGCCTGGAACACAGACCATAATGTGACGGTTGCAGGAGGAATCAAGAATATGCCATACCGAGTTTCTTTTGGTTACACTCATCAGGATGGTACACTCAAAACTTCTAACTTCAACCGTTATACGGCAAGTGTGAATCTTTCTCCTTCTTTATTCGATGACCATCTCAAGGTGAATGTGAATGCCAAGCTGATGTTCTCCCGTTATTCTTATGCCAACACCAGTGCAGTTGGAAAAGCTATTTACGCTGACCCTACAAAGCCAGTTTATGATAAAACCGGCAGTCTGGCTTCCCAACAGTATGGAGGATTCTGGCAGTGGCCTGTCACGGCAGATTTTGACGACAGTGAATGGCAGTATTCTTATTCCGGACTTAATGCCGACAACCCGGTGGCTGCCCTGCTTAATCAGAAGAACATCGGTAAGAGCCGTGACTTCCTCGGGAATGTTGAGATGGACTATAAAATACATGGATTTGAGGATTTGCATATCCATTTGAACGGAGGACTCGACACCGGACATGGACACTCTGACAAGTCGGTGAAGCCATACGACTATTCAACAAACATTTATTATGGAAGTAAAGGCTGGAATGAGTCTGACAAATATAATATGTCTCTCTCCCTCTATGCTCAGTATCTGAAAGAATTTAATGAAGCGCATAACCTTGACGTGATGGCGGGTTATGAGTGGCAGCATTTCCACTATAAATCCGATTACAGTTATCCGGTGTACTATCCCAAGACAAATAACACGCATCCGGGAGAACTGGTCAATCCAGACTATTTTGAAACGAAAAACTCTCTCTACAAAACAGAGAATTATCTCGTCAGCTGGTTCGGAAGACTCAACTACTCTTTACTGAGCCGTTATTTGTTCACGTTTACCCTCCGTAATGATGGATCTTCACGTTTCTCGAAGGATAACAGATGGGGATTGTTCCCGTCAGCTGCATTGGCATGGAAAATCAATGATGAGGCATTCCTGAAAGACAGTGAGGTGATATCTGACGCCAAGCTCAGGTTAGGATGGGGTATCACAGGACAGCAGGAAGGCATCGGAGATTATATGTATCTGCCGAATTTTACGATCAATACAGCAGGCGCTTATTATCCGATAAGCGGAACTGGAATTACTTATCGTCCAGAAGGATATAATCCCGATTTGACTTGGGAAAAGACAACCACTTATAACGTTGGAGTTGATCTTGGCTTCGCCAACAACCGATTTGTTGCAAGTGTTGACTACTACTACAGAAAGACGAAGGACTTGCTCAATACTGTTGCCGTTGCTGCAGGTACTAATTTCTCTACTCGTATCATGAGTAATATCGGTTCGCTTCACAATACAGGTATTGAGACCCAGCTTACTTACCGTGTGATCCAGACAAAAGATCTCAGATGGGAGCTTGGGTATAACTTCACATGGAACAAAAACCAAATCGACCATCTGGTGTCCACCGACGGAAAACCTATCGGACATGCCTATGCGGCAATCGGCGCTGGTGGTGCAGGTGCAGTAATGGCTTATGCCGAGAATCAGCCGGCAAGTGCGTTCTGGGTTTACCAGCAGGTATATAATCAGGCCGGACAGCCTATCGAAGGTGAATTCGTGGATAGAGACGGAGATGGCGTGTTGACAGAAAACGATAAGTATTTCTATAAGAAAGCAGACGCTGATGTTCTGATGGGCCTCTCCTCCAAACTCATCTGGAAGAAATGGGACTTCAGCTTCTCTCTGAGGGCAAGCATCAACAACTATATGTATAATTCGGTTGAGGCTAACGACAGAGCTAACGTCTCCCCTGCATACGTTTACAGCAACAACACTTGGCATAATGTTGTGGAATATCAGCTTGATAAGAACTGGCAATACAACAGTAATATCTCCTCACAGTCTGACTATTTCATACAGAATGCATCATTCCTCAAATGCGACAATATCACTCTTGGATATTCATTCAATAAGCTGGCGAAGTGGAATATCAGCGGACGTGCTTATGCAACAGCGCAGAATGTCTTCACGATCACGAAGTATAAAGGTATCGACCCTGAGGTCAGCGGTGGATACGACAGCGCCATTTATCCGCGTCCTTTCACTGGTATCTTAGGAATCAGCCTTAATTTCTGATTGCTAACCATTATGTAATTTAGATAATAAATATGTTTATTATGAAATTTAATATGAATAAATCAATATTGTCTGTGGCACTTTTATCGCTTACGATGGGAGGTGTTTCTCTTTCTTGCACAGGAGACCTTGATGTCACTCCGATTAATCCACAGACAACTCAGGTGCTGGATGAAGACGCACTCTTTAATAAAATTTATGCTAGTTTTGCGCTTACAGGACAGAATGGTGGTTCCGGTAACGGAGATATTCCTACAGAAATCTTTGCCAATGAGGGTATGTCTGGATTTTACCGCATGGCATGGTCGCTCAATGAGTTCACCTCCGACGAGGCCGGATGGGTTTGGTCCGACGCAGGAGTACCGGAATTGCTGCATCATGGTTTTGCGGCAAGCAATACATTCTCCTATGCAATGTACTATAGGCTCTATTTCACGATTACGCTCTGTAATTCATATTTACAGCAGGTCAGCGATGCCACCAAGTCTGCTGAAGTCCGCTTGATACGTGCGCTCAACTACATGTATGTGATGGATCTCTATGGTGCTGGACCGCTCACAACTTCTATTTCTGCAGACTTGGCTCCTTACTACAACAGACAGCAACTGTTTGAGTTCTGCGAGAGCGAGTTGAAGGCTTCTTTGGAGAATCTTGTCGATGACGGTAAGAACGTCTATGGAAGAGTTGACAAGGCTGCTGCAAACTTACTGCTTGCCAGATTATATCTGAACGCCGAGGTCTATACGGGCCAGCCAAAGTGGCAGGAGGCCATGGAGTATGCTGAAAAGGTGATTAACAGTTCTTATTATCATCTGAACACTGATGCGAAGAATGGATTCTCAGCATATCAGATGCTGTTCCTTGCCGACAACAATGAGAATGGGGCTCAGTATGAGGATGTGTTCCCGGTTCTTCAGGATGGCATTCAGACACAGAGTTATGACGCGACGAATTTCTTGGTGTTCTCCAACTACTCTTCAGAGATGAGTGATGCACTTCCTTCTGGCACGAACAACAGTTGGGGTAAGTGTGCAAGAGTAAAGGGTAAGCTCGTTGAGAAGTTCTTTGGCACCACCCCTGCCCCCGACACAGATAACCTTGACGTCATGATTAAGGCAGCCGGCGACGACCGTGCGCTTTTCTATAGTAAGGGATTTGCACAGTATGTCACTACGGAGGCCTCGGATGAAGGTTTTGCTTGTGTGAAGTTCAGAAACATACGATCCGACGGCAAAACTGCCAGTGCGGTTAACTTCGTGGACACCGACCTTCCGCTACTGCGTGTGGCCGAGGCTTATCTGACTTATGCTGAGGCTTCAATCAGGAAGAATGGGCAGAACACAACAGCCAACAAATATATCAATGAGTTGCGCAAGCGTGCCAATGCCACACAGGAAGCATCCTACACGCTTGATGATGTCTTTGATGAGTGGGCAAGGGAATTCTGGTTCGAAGGAAGAAGACGTACCGATCTCGTCAGATTCGGACGTTTCGGAGGACAGTCTGAGTATCTCTGGGAGTTCATGAACAATATTCCTGCCGGAGGATCATTCTCTTCAAATTTCAATGTCTATGGTCTGCCTTCCACCGATCTTGACACGAATACGAATCTTAAACAGAACCCAGGCTATTAATCTCTGTTGTTATTTGTTTATACGATAGTCTGATTAATTAAACTTTTATGATTATGAAAATAAAATATTTTTTATCAGTGCTGTTTCTTGGAGGAGCATTTATGGGCATGACATCCTGCTCTGATGATAATGACTCGAATCCAACACTAAAAATGCCGGAATCTTTTGTCTTGAATTCACCGGCATTGGCACAGACTGTTATTGACTTGGAATCATCGACCGACAGTATTCACCTAAACTGGTCACAACCCGATTATGGAGGGATGCCTTTGGTCACAACCTATTATATTCAGTATGCTGTTGATGAAAATTTCAGCTCAACAAAGGATGACGAAGGCAACGAAGTGCCAAATTACATTCAGGAGGATGAACCCGTCTCTGAATGTAAGGGTGCAATAGCCATTGAGGACCTTAACCGTAATTTGATTAAACTCTTGGGAATCAACTCTGCGGATGAACTGCCGCAACAACAGGATGTGTTTGTGAGGATTACGGCCCAGACTTATTCAACTGGATACATTTATTCCAATATTGTTAAGTTAGTCGTACAGCCATACTTCCAGTCACTTGTGGCTGCTGATCCTGTTCTCTGGTACCTGACCGGTTCTTGTATTGGCGATGGATCATGGCAATCTACTGTTCCTACGGGATGCATGCCTATGTACTTCAGTAATGAAAGCACCTACAACGAGGTGGATGGAACTGGAGAAATTGTCTGGGCAGGCTATCTCACTCCTGACGGATTCAAGTTCCGTGGATCTCCTGATGACAACTGGGCTGTTCAGATAGGACAGGGAGACGCTTTCGGTGAGTTTAAACTCAATGACGGCGGATCGGCTAATATCTCTGTTCCAGAAGCCGGATGTTACAAGGTTGTGTTGGACACCAAGACGAACCAGCCTACCATCACTCCTTTTGAAGGAAGGGTAAGAATCTTTGATAGTATCTCCCTGTCGGGAAGTTTCAATGAATGGTCAGATACAGAAATGACACCTGTTACCACAGTTGGTGAAAACCATGACTGGTATCTCCAAATCGAACTCAATGAGGCAGACGAGATTAAATTTAAGGAAACTGGCTCCTGGGACAACAACTGGGGATGGGGTGGACTCTTCAATCTCTCCTATGGATGGTATGGATTCGGTGAAGGCAATGGCGGTAACTTCTATATTGCTGAAACTGGCACATACGATATCTTCTTCAATGACCTTCTTGGTTTATTCAGGATTGTAAAACAATAATTCAGGGTGAGAGTGGTTGCAAGACGTATTCCAGCGCCTTGCAACCTCACCCCAGTTAAAATATTTTTAGATATGTTTAAGAAATTATTTTATTGTGGTGCTGTGTTAGCTCTCCTTGCCTCATGTAATGAGGATTTCGATGACTGGGCAAGTCCGCAGGCTAACGAGCAAGAGGAGATGCAGACCGTTTCGGCATCTTCAAATATTGATAATCTGACTTTTGACCTCAACTCGGTTGAAGATGACTCTTTGCAGGTGGTTGATCTCACTATTGATGCACCTGAGGGTTTCCTTTTAAGTCATTATGTGGCTCAGGTTCTTTGCACAGCTGAAGCTGAGGAGGGTGAGGAGCCGACATTGTCTTCTTATGATATTGCGGTTTCAAATTCTGGTAAGGTGGCCAAAGCTGATCTTCAGAATATCATCACTTCGTTCTTTGGTAAAAGACCAGATGCCAGGAATGCAGAGCTGACAGTTTTAGCAAAACTGTTCACCTCTGCCAATGCGACAACAGTTGTCAACACGAATAAGGTGACGGTTCCGATGACGGTCACTCCAGAGGCTACCCCTATCGCATCTGCCTATTATCTGGTGGGTGACATGCTTGCATGGAATGCCGAAGGAATGCAGCAGTTCTCTCATAGCGATGCAGATGTCTATGATGACCCTGTCTTCACTATCGTATTTACGACCACAGCCGACAATCAATATTGGAAAATCATTCCGCAGGACAATGTCGATAATGATTTCTGGGCTAATCCGGGTGTTATTGGAACGGCTATTGATGGCGATGCAAGTGCTGAAGGTAACTTGGTCAACGTAGATGCGCAGGCTGGTAAGATTGAGAAAGCCGGTAAATACCGTATGACAATCAACATGCTTGATTTCACGTATAAGATTGAGGCTATTAACTTCGAAGATTTTGTCTATTTCATCGGGGCTACAGATGGATGGACAAATTCAGAACAGAGATTGTCTCTTCAGAATAGTGAAGGCCTTTACACCGGATATGTTTATTGTGCAGATCCAAATGGATGGGGCAACCAGTTCAAATTCCAAAGGGCTGCTGGATCTTGGGACAATGAAATCAATAGTGCTACTTTCACTTCTATTACCGGAGACTTTGGTCCGGTTGACGGAAACACCAACATCGAAGCGAAGGCTGGTGAGGCGCTCTATTATGTGGAACTAGACCTTGGCCAACTCACTCTGAATGCTGTTAAAGTAGAGACTATGGGCATTATCGGCGACTTCAACGGTTGGGGAGGCGACGTTGCGATGTCATGGAATGCAGAGGACTATTGCTTTGAGGCTTACAGGGTTGGCGCAACGGCTTCTGGCTGGAAATTCCGCGTGAATGGCGACTGGACTGTCAATCTTGGAGGGGCTGTAAGCGATCTTGTTCAGAATGGTGAAAACCTCTTCGTTGATGCGTCAATCATTAAACTATATCCTACTCGTAAGGACAATGATAAGATCTATTGTGTGATAGAATAGTATCTCCATACTTATTGGCGGCTGACAAAAGTGCCAGCCGCCAATTTTTTAATTTTTAGTTATTTATGAAAAAACATCTGATAAATTTCATCCTTGTTATTTCTTTGTTTTTCATCTTCAGCAACACGAACGGTGTGGCTCAAGGTTGGGAAGAGAATTATTCCGGCGTCATGCTGCAAGGCTTCTATTGGGACAGCTATTCAGCCACCCGATGGACGAAACTCGAGAAGCAGGCGGACGAGCTGGCACGATATTTCGACTTAGTTTGGATTCCTCAGTCGGGATATTGCGGCGGCCACCAGAACATGGGTTATATGCCTGTCTATTATTTCCGCCAGGAAAGCAGTTTCGGTTCCGAAGCGGAATTGCGCAGTCTGATTTCCACTTTCAAGCAGAAAGGCATCGGCACCATAGCCGACGTGGTGATCAACCACCGCGGCAATCTCACCAACTGGGTGGACTTCCCCGCGGAGACCTACAAGGGGGAGACCTACCAGATGCTCTCCACCGACATCTGCAAGAACGACGACGGTGGCGCAGCGCTCAACTGGGCAAATTCCAATGGTTATGAGCTTTCCCAGTATAACGACACAGGAGAAGGATGGAGTGGGGGACGCGACCTCGACCACCGCTCTGAGAATGTGAACAAGTGCGTGAAGGCCTATCTCGACTTCCTGCTCAACGACCTCGGATATACCGGCTTCCGCTACGATATGGTCAAGGGCTACAGCGCGCTCTATACGGCGGACTACAACGCCACGGCCAAACCGCAGTTCTCTGTCGGCGAATGTTGGGACAACACAACTACCATCCGCAGCTGGATCAACGGAACCAAAGCAGACGGAGTGCCGACATCGGCTGCGTTCGACTTCCAGTTCCGCTACCGCATGCGCGACGCCATCAACCAGAACAACTGGACGCTCCTGGCAGCGGAGAATGAGAAGGAAGCAGGGAAACCACTTGTCTTCGACAACGACTACAAGCGCTATGCTGTCACCTTCGTGGAGAACCACGACACGGAGCGCCGCTCCAATGCCGAGCAGGATCCCATCAAGTCCGACACACTGGCGGCGAATGCTTATATGCTGGCCATGCCCGGAACACCCTGTGTCTTCCTCAAGCACTGGATTGCGGCCAAAGGCGATATCAAGCGGATGATTACAGCACGAAAACTGACTGGCATCACCAACCAGAGCAGCTACCAGCAGGTGGCTTCTGCCATGATGTATTATGCCGTGAAGACTGAGGGAACCAATGGATCACTTATCTGCGTTGTCGGAAAAACTCCG
This sequence comes from uncultured Prevotellaceae bacterium, assembly GCA_946625675.1. Taxonomy (GTDB): domain Bacteria; phylum Bacteroidota; class Bacteroidia; order Bacteroidales; family Bacteroidaceae; genus UBA3839. Next base: position 31,990 of record CAMOTI010000107.1, read on the forward strand.
GCTGCATACAAGGCGCCTGACGGATTCACCGAGATTCTATCGGCCAGCAACTTTAAGTATTATATCAGTTCAAGCCTCCTCTCCGAGTGGAACAACCTTCTATCGCAAATCAAGGCTGAGGAAGCCGCTCAGCAGGAAGAACAGCAACAACAGGCACACGATGCTACCATCTTCGTGCGTGATGAGCTGGGATGGACGCGCATGAACTATTATATCTGGGACTCGGAGAACAACACGCAGCTCAATGGCGGGTGGCCCGGAAAACAGATTACGGACACCCGTACCGTAAACGGACAGACATGGTACTGCCAGACCTTCAACATCAAGAACGCAGACTATTTCGTCAATGTCGTCTTCTCCACCAACACCGGCTCTCCCCAGACTGTGGACGTCACAAACGTGACGGCCGACAAGTTCTATGTCATCAAGTCCACACAGACTGGAGGCAAGTACATCGTGGAAGAGGACACACAGACTGCCGCCATCTACGCTGCTGATGTCAACGAGGACGGAGGTGTCGACATTTCCGACATCGTCGCTGTCATCAACCAGATTGCAGGAACTGCCAGCTATCAGAAGTCTGACGTCAACCACGACAACAACACGGACATCTCTGATATCGTCGCCATTATCAACTGCATCGCAGGTCAATAACCGCCTGTAGGGACTTATGAATGTCTGTCAACCGGCAGATAACCCATCTACAGAGTAAATACACTTTTCACTTTTCACTATTCACTATTCACTTTTCACTTTATATGAATTCCATTCCTAACCAGTCATTTTCCAAGCTTTTCAACCTCAGCTTCGGATTTTTCGGTGTACAGATCGCATACGCTCTGCAGAGCGCCAACATCAGCCGAATCTTCTCAACACTCGGAGCCGACCCCCATAGTCTCAGCTTCTTCTGGATTCTGCCTCCGCTCATGGGCCTCCTCGTCCAGCCCATCATCGGATCGCTGAGCGACCGCACATGGACACGGTTCGGACGACGGATTCCTTACCTCTTCATCGGGGCTGTCATCGCTGTGGCGGTTATGTGCCTGCTGCCTAACGCCGGATCGTTCGGTATGGCGGTGTCCACGGCCATGATTTTCGGTGCCGTATCGCTCATGCTGCTCGACACCAGCATCAACATCGCCATGCAGCCGTTCAAGATGCTTGTGGGCGACAACGTGAACGAAGAGCAGAAAGGACTGGCGTACAGCATCCAGAGTTTTCTGTGCAATGCCGGAAGTCTGGCGGGCTATGTTTTCCCTTTCCTTTTTGCCGCCATAGGCATCAGTAACGTCGCGCCGGAGGGAGTCATTCCTGATTCCGTCATCTATTCTTTCTATATTGGTGCGGCTATTTTGATTCTCTGTGTCATCTACACCACCATCAAGGTGAAGGAATACCCGCCACACATCTATGAGCAGTATCATCCCAGCACCAGTGCCGATGGGGCAGAGAAGGAGAGTGGTAATGTCATCATGCTGCTGAAGAAGGCACCTTCGCAATTCTGGACGGTAGGACTTGTGCAGTTCTTCTGCTGGGCGGCATTCATGTATATGTGGACCTACACGAACGGAACCGTGGCGAACCAGGCATTCGACGCGCCTGTCATTGAGAAAGTGGTTGACGGTGTCAAGTCCGTGGTTCTTGATGTGAAATCTCCACAATATCAGGATGCGGGTGACTGGGTTGGCATCCTGTTTGCAATTCAAGCGATTGGATCTGTCCTTTGGGCGGTAGTCATTCCGTTCTTTAAGAACCGGAAGCTGATTTACTGTCTCAGCCTCGTATTGGGCGGCATCGGATTCATTTCCACTTATTTCTTCCATAACCAGTATGCACTCTTCATCAGTTATGCGCTCATCGGATGTGCTTGGGCGGCTATGCTTGCACTTCCGTTCACGATTGTCACCAATGCCATAAAAGGAGGACATATCGGTACTTATCTCGGACTCTTCAACGGTACCATCTGCATACCGCAAATTGTCGCCGCGTCACTGGGCGGTGTGATTCTTGGACTTTTCACTGTTCCTGGACAACTCGCACCGGAGGTGAATATGTTGGTTCTTGCAGGAATCCTGCTCTTCTGTGGATCAGCATCCGTATTTCTCATCAAAGAGTAGAGATGCCCTGCGGGGCGTCTTCATACTTTCCCCTACAACCGTAATCGTCACACAATAAGAGGGTGAGGTCACATTGACCTCACCCTCTCATCATTAATGACTTATCGTTGTTTAGAACTCTGCCGTCTTTGGTGTTCTCGGGAACGGAATCACGTCGCGGATGTTCTGCATGCCGGTCACGAACAGGATCAGACGCTCGAAGCCCAGACCGAAACCGGCGTGAGGGCAGGAGCCGAAGCGGCGGGTGTCGAGATACCACCACATGTCCTTCATCGGGATGTTTCTCACCTCTATCTCGTGCATCAGCTTGTCGTAGTCTTCTTCGCGGACTGAACCACCGATAATCTCACCAATCTGAGGGAACAGCACGTCGGTGCCCTGCATGGTCTTACCGTCCTCGTTTGTCTTCATGTAGAAGGCCTTGATCTCGCGGGGATAGTCGGTCATGATTACAGGCTTCTTGAAGTGCTCCTCAACCAGGTAGCGCTCATGCTCGCTGGCAAGGTCGCCACCCCATGAAATCGGGAACTCGAACTGCTTCTTGCCTGAGGCGATGGCCTCCTCAAGGATCTTCACGCCTTCTGTGTAGGTGAGACGGACGAATTCTGTGTTCACCACGGATTTCAGACGCTCTATCAGACCTTTGTCGATCATCTTGTTCAGGAAGTCAAGGTCGTCCTGACAGTGGTCAAGTGCCCACTGCACGCAGTATTTGATGAATTCCTCCTCCAGGTCCATCAGCTCGTCCTTGTCCATGAACGCAATCTCAGGCTCAATCATCCAGAACTCGGCAAGGTGGCGCGGAGTGTTGGAGTTCTCGGCGCGGAACGTGGGACCGAAGGTGTAGATCTGGCCCAACGCAGTGGCACCCAGCTCGCCTTCCAGCTGGCCGGAAACGGTCAGAGAGGTCATCTTGCCGAAGAAATCATCATCATAGATGATCGAACCGTTTTCGTCTTTCTTCAGGTCGTAAAGGTTCTTTGTCGTCACCTGGAACATCTCGCCGGCGCCTTCGCAGTCGGAGGCGGTGATGATAGGGGTGTGGAAATAGAAGAAGCCACGCTCATGGAAGAAGGTGTGGATGGCGATGGCCATGTTGTGGCGGATGCGCATGATGGCGCCGAAGGTGTTCGTGCGCAGACGCATGTGGGCATGCTGGCGCATGAACTCAAACGACTGCCCTTTCTTCTGCATGGGATAATCGTTGCCGCATGTGCCCAGCACTTCGATTTCCTTCGCTTGGATTTCCACACTCTGACCTGAGCCGATACTCTGGACCAACTCACCGTTCACGCTCAGGCAGGCACCGGTTGTGATCAG
>CAMOTI010000108.1 GCA_946625675.1 uncultured Prevotellaceae bacterium
ATCACGTGCTCTGGCCAACTGAGCTAAAGAGGCAGGTGGGTAAGCTACCTATATCGCGCCGCTACGACCTAACGCCCTTGCTGCGGTCAAACCCTGGGGGATTATAGGGAGCATGCCGTACAGGACTTACCCATGTAGAGTTGCTTTTTTAGAAAGCGAGTGCAAAGTTACAACAAATTGGGATATAAACAAAATGAAACAGGTATTTTTTTGCGTTTTTTTTATTATTAACAAGTGAAATAGGCAGAAATCGGATATTTTTTCGTAATTTTGCACATTAATACGGATAATTTATATTTACGGGACAAAGTATTTCTCCCACAAACATCAACACAGTGCAAGATTTTATCGTAAACCTGTTTCAAGGAGCTTTGGACAATCTGAATTATTGGTGGATCATAGTCTTCATGGCCATCGAGAGCTCCTTCATTCCTTTTCCCTCTGAAATTGTGATGATTCCCGCTGCCTATAAGGCATACCAGCATCCCGACGAGATGTCGTTCGTGATGATAATCATATGCGGGACTATCGGTGCGCTGATAGGCGCGTTAGTAAACTATGCCCTCTCCTATTTCTTAGGCCGCCCCATCGTCTACGGCTTTGCCAACAGTAGGTTCGGGCATATGTGTCTAATAGACGAGGAGAAAGTGAAAAAAGCTGAGGAGTATTTCTCGCGAAAGGGCAATATATCGACACTGATAGGCCGAATGATTCCCGCTATCCGTCAGCTGATATCGATACCCGCCGGTCTGGCGAAGATGCATTTGGGAAACTTCATCCTCTACACCACGCTTGGCGCCGCCATATGGAACGGCGTGCTGATCGGTATTGGCTATATTTGTGGCAAGTCCGTTGAGGAGCAAGTGCTGATTGACACGATATCGCATTACAGCCATATCATCGGCATCGCAGCAATCGTGATTGTGCTCGGTATTATCGCATTCCTGATTTACCAGGGCGTGAAGCCAAGAAAGAAAGCCGAGAAAGCGGAGGTTGTGAAGAGTGAAGAGTGAAATCTTGGAGCAGCGAGGGCAAAGTCAAACTTGTTTGAACTCTGCCGAGTCTTGACAAGATTCTACGAAGTGAATAGTGAAAAGTGTATTTACTGATGCTATTAGAAGTGCAATTAATAGCTGTCACGAGACACAGATAAGATGAGATTAGAAAATTGATGAAGAATAAAAATAAATAAATATATATGTTTGAAAATTTATCGGAGCGATTAGAGAGATCGTTCAAAATATTAAAAGGTCAGGGCAAGATCACTGAGATAAACGTGGCAGAGACCCTGAAAGACGTGCGCAAGGCACTGCTTGAGGCCGACGTTAACTACAAAGTGGCCAAGACCTTCACTGACACAGTGAAGCAGAAGGCACTGGGTCAGAACGTGCTGACAGCCGTGAGTCCAGGCCAGATGCTGGTTAAGATCGTGCACGATGAGCTGTCCGAGCTGATGGGCGGCAAAGCCAAAGAGCTGAATTTGGAAGGCCGTCCCGCAATCATCCTGATGGCCGGTCTGAACGGTGCTGGAAAGACAACTATGAGTGGCAAGCTGGCACTGATGCTGAAGACACGCATGAAGCGCAAGCCACTGCTTGCAGCCTGCGATACTTTCCGTCCAGCCGCCATGGAGCAGCTACGCGTATTGGCCGAGCAAATAGACGTGCCGATTTACATGGAGTTGGACGCCAAAGACCCTGTTGCAGTAGCTAAAAATGCCATAGCCGAGGCCAAGGCGAAAGGTTATGACACAGTGATTGTCGACACTGCCGGTCGTCAGTCCATCGACGAAGAGCTGATGATTCAGATCAAGGACATCAAAGACGCAGTCGAACCCGGCGAGACACTGCTTGTGGTGGATGCGATGACCGGTCAGGACGCCGTAAACACCGCCAAGACCTTCAACGAGCGCTTAGAGATTGACGGTGTGATCCTTACGAAATTGGATGGTGACACCCGTGGTGGTGCCGCGTTATCAATCCGTACGGTGGTTGACAAGCCTATCAAATTCATCGGAACAGGCGAGAAGATGGAAGCACTCGACTTGTTCCACCCCGAGCGAATGGCTGACCGAATCTTGGGCATGGGTGACGTGGTTTCGTTGGTTGAGCGTGCACAGCAGCAATATGATGAGAAAGAGGCCAAACGCCTGGAAGCCAAGATCAAGAAGAACAAGTTCGACTGGAACGACTTCCAGGGTCAGATCAACCAGATTAAGAAGATGGGTAATGTGAAGGACCTGATTGGTATGATTCCGGGCATGGGCAAGGCCATGAAAGGCATTGACTTCGACGACAACGCGTTCAAGGCCGTAGAGGCCATGATCAGCTCGATGACTCCTTATGAGCGTGAGCATCCCGAATGCATCAACTACAGCCGCAAGAACCGCATCGCCAAGGGTTCCGGCAACAGCATCGATGAGGTGAACCGCATCATGAAGCAGTTCGACCAGATGCGTAAAATGATGAAGATGATGACGGGCAGTAAGGCCGGCAAGCTGATGATGAGAATGCCGAAGTAGTTGAAAGTTTAAAGTTGAAAGTGCCATGCGGAGGGGATATAGTTAGGAGAGGTTTTTTCGAGACTTTGATATTTCGAAACCTTGAATATTTTCTTTTCCAATGGCAAAAATATAAATCAATAAAAAAAATACGCCTATGCAGCTGATAGACGGAAAGGCGACGGCCGCCGCCATCAAAGAGGAGATAGCCGAAGAAGTAAGAAATATCGTAGCCAACGGAGGCAAGCGTCCTCATCTGGCCGCCATCCTGGTTGGTCATGACGGTGGAAGCGAGACGTACGTGAAGAACAAGGTACTTGCTTGCGAAGCCTGCGGGTTCACGTCAACGTTGATCCGTTTTGAAGACGACGTGACGGAGCAGGAGCTGCTGGCACAAGTGGACAAGCTGAACAAAGATGAGGATATCGACGGATTCATCGTTCAGTTGCCGTTGCCTAAGCATATCTCCGACCAGAAAGTGATTGAGGCGATAGACTACCGCAAGGATGTTGACGGTTTCCATCCGATTAACGTAGGCCGGATGTCGATAGGCCTTCCGTGCTATATCTCCGCCACTCCTAACGGCATACTGGAGTTGCTTCGCCGCTATCATATCGAGACGAGCGGTAAGAAATGTGTGGTATTGGGCCGTAGCAATATCGTGGGCAAGCCGATGGCTCAGCTGATGATGCAAAAGCGTGTGCCTGGCGACGCCACAGTGACAGTATGTCATTCCCATAGCCAGAACCTGAAAGAGGAGTGCCGCAATGCCGATATCATCATCGCAGCGATTGGTATTCCAAATTTTGTGACAGCCGACATGGTGAAGCCCGGTGCTGTGGTGATTGACGTGGGTACGACCCGCGTTCCGGACGCCAGCAAGAAGAGCGGTTTCCGCCTGAACGGCGACGTAAAGTTCGACGAGGTGTCACCGCTGTGCTCCTTTATCACTCCAGTTCCAGGCGGTGTGGGTCCGATGACAATATGTTCGCTGATGAAGAACACACTGGCCGCAGGAAAGAAAGAGTACTATCAATAGAAAAAGGAAGCAAAAGCGGAATAGGAAAAAAAACGATATTTCAAAGAAATAAAGTTAAACCATTTAGAACAGAAATATAACATGAAACAGGGGTGCACAGGATGATGCACCCCTGTTCATTAATTAAAAAAAGCATAACCGAAGTCATGCTTATGAGCGGAAAACGAGACTCGAACTCGCGACCCCAACCTTGGCAAGGTTGTGCTCTACCAACTGAGCTATTTCCGCAATGGAAGTGAAATGTGTATAAAGAGCGGAAAACGAGACTCGAACTCGCGACCCCAACCTTGGCAAGGTTGTGCTCTACCAACTGAGCTATTTCCGCAAAATTCTTTTCAAATAGACGACGCGCATTGCGCGTCGTTTTAAGTTGAAAAGGAATGTGCCCAAGACAGGAATCGAACCTGCACGTCTCTCAACACTCGCACCTGAAACGAGCGCGTCTACCATTCCGCCACTTGGGCATTAGCATAAGAAAAGAGCGGAAAACGAGACTCGAACTCGCGACCCCAACCTTGGCAAGGTTGTGCTCTACCAACTGAGCTATTTCCGCATTTTTTCGTTTTGCGAGTGCAAAGTTACTACTTTTTCTTTATTTGGCAAAAAAAATGAGAACTTTTTTTTATTTAGATTTTAGTTTTTAGCGGTCATGGGGCTGTTATACGCAGAAAGTGCACATAAAATACACTTATAAGGTGCAAAAACAAGGATAAGCACGTGCTTTCAACACATACGATCACGGTAGTCTTGGTAGGAGAAATTACGATAAAGCTCGAATCTGCCATCCTCACAAAGTATGCCGATGGAAGGATGATGGATGCCATTGAACATATTGGTCTTGACCGTAGTGTAGTGAATCATATCCTCAAAGATAAGTTGTTCACCAACCCGCAATGGATGATCAAAGGTCCAGTAGCCCATGAAGTCGCCACTGAGGCAGCTGTTACCTCCGATTCGGTAGGTATCTGGCAGCTTCCATGCGTCAGGCGCTTCGTTTGTGACAGCACCACGGATTTGCGGATGATATGGCATCTCGAGGCAATCAGGCATATGGCAGGTGAAGCTGACGTTGACAATGGCCGTCTTGATGCCTTTGTTCTCCACGATGTCCACAATGTCGGCCACGAGGAATCCCGTCTGCCATGCGAATGCGGAGCCTGGCTCCATGATGAGCTTGAGCCAAGGATATCGGTCATGGAAATCGTTAAGCGTGCGAATCAGTAATTCTATGTCGTAGTCCTTACGGGTGACGAGATGCCCACCTCCGAAGTTTATCCATTTAAGCTGTGAGAACCAAGGGGAGAATTTTTGTTCAAAATGCCTGAGCGTCCGCTGGAAGACATCCGAGTTATTCTCACAGTGGCAGTGCAGATGGAATCCCTCGATTTGTGCGGGTAGGTTGGCTGGTAGGTCGTCCGCCATGATTCCGAATCGGCTGCCCGGGGCACAGGGATTGTAGAGTTCCGTCTCGATTTCGGAATATTCCGGGTTGACACGGATGCCACAGGAGACAGGATCAGTATGGATGGTGGCCTTGTCTTTGAAACGGTTGAACTGTGACAGGCTGTTGAAGGTGATGTGGCTGCTGCAACGGAGGATAATATCGAAGGTAGAGTCCTCGTAAGCCGGTGAATAGGTGTGGGCCTTGGAGCCAAACTCCTCGAAAGCCAAGCGTGCCTCATAGGGTGAGCTTGCCGTGGTGTGGGAGATATACTCGCGGAATATGGGGAACGACTTCCAAAGAGCAAACGCCTTGAAAGCGAGGATGAACTCAACGCCGGTGCGGTCAGAGATACTTTTGATGAGGGAGAGGTTTCGGCGAAGGAGAGATTCCTCCATGACGTAACAGGGAGAAGGGATGTGCATTGAAAGTTTTAAGTGAATAGTGAATAGTGAAAAGTGAAAAGTTTATTTACCTTGTATTTAGAAAGACTGACAAAAAAAACAAGTCTTCTGAGTAAATGAGGTGAAGTTAGAAGACGCGCCACGGCGCGTCTCTACTTAAATATCAAAGCTTGACGAACTTGGCGAACTTGAGGAGTAGCTGTTTGGAACCGAGATTGTCGAACTGGACAGCGGCTTTGCAATTCTCGTCGTTGCCTTCAATCTTGACAACGGTGCCATTGCCAAAGCGTGTATGGGAAATTCGGTCTCCTACAGAAAGCCCATAGATGTTGTTGGTTTCAGTCGATTCCGTATGGCTGACCGTAGTGGATTTGAAAGGATTGTCGGCAGGAGCGACACGCTTGAGCTTTGGAGCAGGCTGGGAAGACGGGCCCGTTGGTTCCGTTACATCAGGATAATCTTTATTCGAATAAGGCGCCGTATAGGTTGTTTTTTTCTCAAACGAAGAGAATATGCTATCGAATCGAGTAGGTTTCTTTTTTGATGTATATGCTGGCGCAGTCCCCTTGCTTTTGGAGACATAACGGCTGTCGATTTCATGAATGAAACGGCTGGGCACGGCAAACTCGATATTTCCGAACCGGTATCTTGACTTAGCATAGGAGATAAAGCAGTATTTCTCAGCCCTGGTGATGGCAACATAGAAGAGCCTTCTCTCCTCCTCAATCTCCTTCGGCGAATTGGATCGCTTTGACGGGAAGAGGTCTTCTTCCATACCGACAATGAAAACGGTATGGAACTCCAGTCCTTTCGCCGAGTGAACGGTCATGAGTTTGACAGAATCCTTCGCCTCGTCGTCGGTGGCATCAACATCACTCAGGAGTGATACCTCAGAGAGATAATCGGAAAGGGACAGATGATGGTCACCCTCCTCAATCTTGTCCTGAACGAAAGTGCTCATGGCATTGACCAGTTCCTCGAGATTCTCCTGCCTCGTCTTCCCCTCCTCCGACATGTCGGAATAGAGGTCTTGTGAGATGCCCGCCTTCATAATGATTTCCCGCCCCACTTCGTAAGCGTTTTTCTCTTGTGCCAACAGAGAGAACTCATCAATCATCTTCTTGAAATCCTGTAACTTGGAATAAGTTCCCTTCGTCACGTTCAATCCAAAAGTCTGCGGTTCATCGATGACGGCCCACAAGCTTTTCTGCGCGTAGTTGGCGCAGTCGATGACCTTGGCGAGGGTTGTCTTGCCTATGCCTCGAGCCGGATAATTGACGATACGCTTGAACGCCTCCTCGTCATCGTGGTTGACCACGAGTCGGAAATAGGCGATGACATCTTTGATTTCCTTACGCTTATAGAACGACAGTCCCCCATAGATGATATAAGGGAGATTGTTTTTGCGCAACGCCTCCTCGAAGATACGGCTCTGAGAATTAGTTCGATAGAGAATGGCAAAGGAGCTGAAATCGAGATGCTCCTTGTCGTGAAGAAGTTTGATTTTATTAACCACCGAATAACCCTCCTCTTGGTCGGATGCTGTCTCGTAGATGGAAATCGGTTTTCCGTCCTCATTATCAGAGAACGCGTTTTTCTCGATACGAAACTTGTTTTTCGAGATGATGCTGTTCGCCGCATTGACGATATTTTGTGTAGAGCGGTAGTTCTGCTCCAGCTTAAAGATTTTATAGTCTGGATATGCCTCGTTGAACTTAAGTATATTGCCGATGCTGGCCCCTCTGAAGGAGTAGATGCTCTGTGCGTCGTCGCCCACGACACAGAGTCTGCGGTTGACCGATGTGAGCTGATATACGATGGCATGCTGCGCGAAGTTTGTGTCCTGATATTCATCTACAAGCAGGAACTGGAATCTCGCCGCATATTTCTTGAGGATGTCGGGATGTTCCTTGAAGAGGAGGAAAGTGAAGAAAAGAATGTCATCGAAATCCATGGCGTTGGCCGTCCTGAGCCGTTCCGCATAGACTTTATAGATTTTTCCAACAGCTGGTATATTGTCCGCCGCATCGAGTCTTGCCACCTGCTGGTCGGACGAATAATTGAGGGCTGCAATGAGTTTGCTTTTGGCCATGCTTATTCTTCCGAGCACCAGTGAAGGTTTATAGACCTTGTCATCGAGTTCCATCTCCTTGACAATGGTCTTAATAAGGCTTTCCGAGTCCGCCTGGTCGTAAATGGTGAAGTTATTGCTGAATCCGATTGCCTCATGCTCGATTCTCAGGATGCGCAGAAAAACAGAGTGAAAGGTCCCCATCCAGAGCGCCTTGGAACTCCCCTCTCCTATCAGCTTGTCGATTCGCTCCTTCATGACGTTTGCCGCCTTGTTGGTGAATGTGAGTGCCATGATAGACCAAGGCTGAAAACCGAGGTTGAGCAGATGGGCAATTTTATAAGTAAGCACACGTGTTTTTCCGGATCCGGCACTGGCAATAACGAGTTCCGGTCCGTCGCAGTATTCCACAGCTTGTCGCTGTACGTCGTTCAAGTCGTTGAGATATGAGAAGTCGGACATTAAGAAATTTACGATTTACGATTAATTTTTGGGATACTTGATTATTTTCCTGGTACTTTGATGGAAACGGCAATATGTCACTTACGTGTCATCGGAATAGGTTTCGGCAGCTTGACGTATTTGCTGTTTTTCACTCCACGGATGTTGGTAGACCCGACTTGCTTGATTTCTATGCCGTTGTCCTTAAGGAGCTTTATTTCAAGAGTCTGTGCTTCTATTCCACTATCCGAGATAGCACGGACTGTGGCTTTGGATTCGTTGATTTCATTGACCTTGAGGATGACCCAATGTCCGTTGGTGGATCCGGCGAGAATACCATAGCACATCTCGTCGTCGAACTGCGGTTGGGGAATGTTCGCCTCATAGAGGTTGAGATTGAGGCGGAGGTTGAAATCGCTGTTGATGAACTTACCCTGAAAGGGATTCTGAGCCTGCATGATGAGCGGCATGAATATCAATGAGAGAAAAAAGAATAATTTTTTCATAATAGACAATGGTAAGTGAAAAGTGAATAGTGTAAAGTGTATTTACTTATGCTAATGGATCATAATCAATAGAATGACAAACTACAATGGCTATTCCACTGAAAAAGATTAGTTTTGTTTTTTGAGGAAGATGGAATGGTCAATGTTGTTTGGGAGTTCTTCCTTATAGTGGGTGACCATGATGAGCGTCTTGTTCTTGCGCTTGCAGAAGGTCTCGATGACATCTTTTACGAGTCGGCGATTGTGGAGGTCAAGTCCGTGTAGCGGCTCGTCGAGAATGAGCAAAGCGGGGTCCTTGACGAATGCCCGCGCCAGGAGGACAAGACGCTGCTCTCCCGCAGAAAGTTTGAGGAAGGTGGTCTTGTCGTGCTGCCCGATACCGAAGATATCCATCCAGAAGCGGCATATGTCCATCTGCTCCGGCTTCGGCTTGAGGTAGAGACCGACGGAGTCGCGCAGTCCCGACGCCACGATTTCGATGGCAGGCAGGTCACGTAGGTATGCGCGGTGCATCTCTGGTGAGATATACCCGATGTAGCGCTTGATGTCCCAGATGCTCTCCCCAGTTCCACGCTTAAAGCCGAAGAGCGTGATAGAATTGGCATACGCCTGCGGGTTGTCCGCACATACGATGCTGAGGAGAGTTGACTTTCCCGACCCATTTTCGCCCGAGAGTGCCCAATGCTCACCATTATGCACAGTAAACGAAAGATCCTTGAGAATGGTCCGTTCTCCGTATCTGATGCAGACATTGTCGAATTTGATGACCTCATCAGCCTGATGTTCTTCAGGCAGATTGAACTCATCGGAATATGGCAGGCTGATGATGCTCTGCATCTTCTCCTGCGAAAGGACATGTGCCGGCGGTAGATGATCCTGCTGATTCCATTGCTGTAAGGTGATTTTCGGCATCACCACCCTGTCTCTGACCTCCACGACATGAGTGATGAAATCCGGCATGTCGTCCGTCTTCGACAGAACAATGATAAGCATCAGCTTTGTCTGCGTCACTAACACCCGCATGAGGTCGTGCAGCTGTTGGCGTGCGTTGACATCAAGTCCGATAAAGGGGTTGTCCATGATAAGCACACGCGGGCAGGAAAGAAGTACACGTGTCAACTGAAACTTTCTCAGCTCTCCGCTGCTTAACATGACAATCTTCTTGTCGAGCAGGAGGCCGATATGAAACAGCCGCGAAACATGCTGTTTGAGTTCCTCCCTCTGCGAGTGTACTTTCTGTTTTTCCTCTTCGGTCAAGGCAAGTTCGTCGTCGAGACTTTTCCGTGCATTATCCTCCGCCTGCTGAAGCAGCTCCCTCACGGTAGGGTAATCGTCGATATCGTGCTGATTCCAGCGCTGCTGGTAATAATAAGTGCCATCGTCGGTACCGTAGGAGTCATGGAATGTGATATGCTTAAGGTTGTCGTAAACCATCTTCGCCTTGCTCGGTGCGAAATCATATTTCACAGGATTCATGAGCAGCGGGTGCTTCCCAGTGATGATGTCGATGAGCATGGACTTCCCCGAGGCATTATTCCCCACAACGGCCAGGCACTCACCGTCGCAAGCCGTGAAGTTAACCGGTTGCGCCAACCGATAAAGAGGATGACGGGCAACGCCGTTGTTTATATCAATGATTTTCTGCATAATTTGATCATTTGAGACGGGCACAATAGTGTTGCGGCATAGACGACAAGGCAACAATAATTAAATCCATTGCAAAATTACGACAAAAAACTGAATAAAAAAAATGCAGAGGGGCAAAATATACTCCTCTGCACGTTCATAGTTAAAGTCGGTTTCAAGTCAAGGTTTAGTGAAGCAGGTCTCTACACACTCCGAAATCAGAATCGGAATCCGAGTGTAGCCATAACCTGACTTCTGTTATTCTTTATCTCAGTAGGCTTGAGAGCTTCTTCGTCGAAAGCATAGAAGTCACCCTTCTGTGCCTGGAACTGGTAAGCAAGATCGACATATCCGCCATTGAAACGATATCCGAGACCACATGTAAAGCGGTTGGTACCCTTCCAGTTGGTATAGTCAGTCTCACAGTTGTATCCGTTGAGTGAGCCGTCTTTCCATGCCCCCTCCTTAATCGGAGAAGAAACATAGTTGTATCCGAATCGAACAGCGAAGTTCGTGATAGGCTTAATTTCAAGACCCACACGCAGCGTGTGCTGTGTCTTGAGCTGGTCCTCAATCTTATTGTTCATCTCGTGGAAATACTCGTCGTTTTCCCAGTCGAGTGATCCATAATGGCAAGAGCTGAGGTCAGAAATCTCATACTGCGCTCCGAGTGCCACGACATTTCCGAAGGTGTGTCCGAGAGAGAATCCGAACTTCCACGGTGTGCGGTAATTGTACTCATACGCATCGGCAGCATCCCAGATTTCAGTGTCAGCCGTGCGCACAGTAGAACCGTTTGCATCCTCAAGCCTGTACCAAGTAGGCGTGTGTACTGAAACACCGAAACGGAAAGGAGAATCAGCGATTGGCCGGCAGATCATACCCAGTTTCACGTCAAAACCATCACCGTTGGTGTCATACCAGTTGTTGATATCGTAAGAAACATTGTCAGCACCCAACTCTGTGTAGTAGGAGTCTCTCTTGTAGTTGATATCGTACACACCGAGAGATGCACCGATGAAAAGCTGGTTGGCAATATTGAAAGAGACGTTGAAGTCACCCTGGGTAGTAGAGCCATAGGTACATCTTCTATAGTTGGCAGAATTGGCTCCCATCCCAGAGAACGCGTTTACGGTCTTGGTCTCATCATATCCGAGAGCGCCTGCCTCTCCCATCAATGCCGGGAACATGGGCCAGTTGTTTTGATTGTTGTCATTGGCATAGTTAGCCTGACTAGCCGCCTGGAACGTCTGAGAGTAATTTCCGTTGAGTCCCTGTACGTCCAAGTCGACATTAGAGAAGTGGTTCTTCTTCTTTTGGTAGTTGACACCAAAATTGATGAACTGCAGGCCTTTCTTGTTTCTGTTGCCCTGGTTCATGGTGAAGACGATACCCGCCTGGTCGAAAGAAGCGCGGGTGGCGTCATGTCCAAGCTGTCCATCCTCGTTAGTAAAGAGGAGAGATCCGGTTACCGCCATGTCGGTCTTCTTGTAAATGGCAGTACCTGCAGGGTTACTACTCATAACGGACACATCGCCTCCGAGTGCGTCGAGCGCACCACCAAGTCCCACATATCGCGCCGTACCATTGAGGTCGCTGGTAGCAAATTCGGCAGCATCATACTGCGTCTGAGCAAAAGCGGCAGCAGAGGTCGCAAGCGAAATCACCGTAATAAGAATTTTCTTCATTTTTATAGAATTTAAAAGTTTAGACCAATAGAAAAATTAGTTTTGGAAAAAGGTAGATAACAAATTCAAGAAAGAGAATTTGTCGGGCTAAAGCCAGAGGCGCTTATCTGCGTCCTCCACGGCCACCGCCGCCACCAAATCCGCCGCCACGGCTACCGCCGCCACCGCCGAATCCGCCGCTGCGGCCACCACCGAAGCTGCTTCTGCCTCCTCCGAAACTACCGGAGCTTGAAGAGCGTGACGGTGCACTGTAAGACCTGCTGGGACGAGAGTAGCTGTTGTTAGAAGAGCTTCTTGAAGGAGTGTAGACAGACCGTCCGCTCTCGTAGCTGGAGCGTGAAGGAGTGTAAGTGGAACGCGAGCTGCTCGGACGGTTATATGATGTGCGGTTCTGCGTCGTAGACCGTCCAACAGAGCGGTTGGTAATTCTGCTGTCGGGTGTGGTGATACTTCTTGAACGTGAGTAGTCAGCATAAGAACCGCGTGAAACATTTCCACGGGAAACAGTAGTTCTTGAAGACCTGTTATTGTTGGCTCTGAGTCCTACCCCGTCGCCACCTCTGAGCGAGCGAGTGCTCGACACGCTTCTGGACGCGATACCATTGGACCGTCCGCCGAAGGTGCCTCTTGACAAGCTGGAATTTCCGCCGTTGGCCAGATGGCTGGTTCTGATGGACTTGCCGTGATCGAACCGGTTACGGAAACCACCTCTTCCACCTCTATCGGAATAACGTCCGTGATTCCAAGCATATCCACCCCAGTATCCGTGGTGTCTCCAACCTGGTCCCCATCCCCAGTAGCTCCAGTGATAAGGATGATGCCATCCCCAGAGTCCGCCATACCAGCAGCTCCAAGGTCCCCATGACCATCCGTATCCCCATCCCCAAGAATAGAAGAAAGGATCGTAGTAAGCATCATAAAGATAGTCATAAACTCCATATCCGTAGACGAGGTCCCAATAGTACGGGCTGCTAAGAGCGACCGCTACTCTGGGAGAATGGAATCGGAGGATACGACGAGAGTAAGCGTAATCATCCGTGTCGTCGTAGATTGTATCAGTGTTGAACACCGTGTCGTTACTTTCATAGTCGAGACTGTAGTCCGAGCCCCCCTCAGTCTGATATCCACCAGAGAAGTTGTATCTTCTGTTGTATTCATCCTCGTCTCTGGCATTCGTGTTGTAGACAGAGTACTTGGAGTTTTCATAGACAGAGTCATCAACTCTTCCTGTGGACGGTTTGTTGGCCTGTACTTCCTCCACCACACCGTTCATGTCCGGGGTGAAATACAAATCATCGTCCTGTGCCGAAATGTTGATAAACGGCAAGGCGGCGAGTGAAAGTAAAAATAGTCTTTTCATGTCTATAATCATTTTAAAAAGTTATTAATTTACATAGTTATTATGGTCTGGAAATTACTCTACAGAATTTTCCAATGCAAAGTTAAATCTAATAAAATTGAAAAATTATGGATTTTCCCTAAAGGGTGGTAGGATTTTCCCTACTTTACCTTGAAAAAAAGTTGAAAAGGAGAGAAAATCGTAAAAATTGTGTTAACTTTGCATATAGAAAAAGGAAAAGCAAATAGCGAATTGAGCATTTACCCATACTAATGGGCAGAAGATAAGGAAAGAAGGAATAAAGTCGATAGTTTTTTACCCCAGTTAATAAAAAGGTCGCAAATAGATGGAAAAAGAGAAATTAGGAGTCATCCGTCTGCACGGAGTCCGCGTGAACAACCTGAAGAACATCAGCCTTGACATCCCCCACAACAAATTGATAGTTGTAACCGGAGTGAGCGGCAGCGGAAAGTCGTCGCTCGCCTTCGACACACTTTACGCTGAGGGTCAGCGTCGCTATGTCGAGAGTCTGAACACCTATGCACGTCAGTTTCTGGGGCGGATGAACAAGCCCGAATGTGACTTCATCGAGGGTATCCCACCCGCCATCGCCATAGAGCAGAAAGTGATCAGCCGCAATCCTCGCTCAACAGTAGGCACATCGACCGAGATATACGATTACCTTCGTATGCTCTATGCCCGCATCGGCCACACCTATTCTCCGATAAGCGGAAAGGAAGTAAAGAAGCATACAATAGACGACATCATAAAATGTGTAACCGGGAAGCCCGAAGGTGTTCGTCTGATGATTGAGTCTCCGATAGTGGTACATGAAGGGCGCACCTTGTCACAGCAATTGGACATATATATAAAAGAAGGGTATGCAAGGGCAGTGGTCAACGGGTCTGTGAAAAGCATCAGCGACCTGTTGTCGATCCTATCCGACTCAGATTCAGAAATCAGGTCCGACTCCATCCACCTGCTTATTGACCGTATGGTAAGCGGTCGAGACAAGTCGAGCATAGACCGTTTGTCAGACTCCGTGCGTACCGCCATGTATGAAGGGCAAGGCATCTGCATGCTGCATTTTCTTCCTACACCTGGTATAAGCGAAGAAGAGAGCCTTGATACGTTCTCCACGAATTTTGAGTGCGACGGCATCACCTTCGAAGAGCCCAGCGAGCAAATGTTCTCGTTCAATTCCCCTATAGGCGCCTGCCCCGAATGCGGAGGTTTCGGCCGTGTGATTGGCATAGACGAAGGTCTGGTGATTCCGAACACAGAGCTGAGTCTTCACGACGGCGCTGTTGTCTGCTGGCGCGGCGAGAAGATGGGAGAATGGAAAAATGCCTTTATCCAACGTTATTCCTCCCAGGGTTTTCCGATATTCGCCCCTTACTACTCCCTGACCCAGGAGCAAAAAGACCTGTTGTGGCACGGCGATCCCAGCTTAGGCGAGTACAACGTGTGCATCGATAATTTCTTTGAGATGCTGAGAAAGAACCAGTACAAGATACAATACCGCGTAATGCTGGCCCGCTACCGCGGGAAGACTACCTGCCCTGTTTGTCATGGAAGCCGCTTGAAAGCCCACGCCAACTACGTGAAGATAGGCGGCAAGAGCATCAGTGAGGTGATTAATATGTCCATCAGCGACTTACGCCTGTTTTTCCAGTCATTGGAGCTGTCGGAAACGGACGCTTCCATCGGCAAGCGACTGCTGACCGAGATAGGCAACCGGTTAAGGTTTCTGGAAGAAGTCGGTTTGGGATATCTAACGTTGAGCCGTGCCCGAAACACCTTGTCAGGCGGAGAGAGCCAACGCGTGAACCTCGCCTCAAGCCTTGGCAGCAGCCTTGTGGGCTCGCTTTACATCCTCGACGAGCCAAGCATCGGTCTTCATCCCCGCGACACAAAACGTCTGATTCATGTGTTGCAAGAGCTGAAATCACTGGGCAACACCGTAATCGTAGTGGAACACGATGAGGACATCATGAAATCCGCCGACTATATCATAGACATGGGTCCTGACGCAGGAAGACTTGGAGGCGAAGTGGTATGGCAAGGCAACTACTCTGAGATGAGCAAGAGCGATGCCATAGACCGCTCCCACACACTTCAGTATCTGCTGGGAAAAGACATCATCCTCCCCCCCTCCACCCGGAGGGCATGGAACAACCGCATCATAGTCCGTGGTGCCCGGGAGAACAACCTGAAAGGAATCGATGTGGAATTTCCTCTTAACGTGATGACCGTAGTAACCGGCGTGAGCGGTAGCGGCAAGTCGACCTTGGTGAACAGCATACTGTACAACTCACTGAAACGCCATTTTGATGAGCCGAGCGACCGTCCCGGCCAGCATACATCGCTGGAAGGCGACATGGACATGATCAAGCGCGTAATATTCGTGGACCAAAATTCGATAGGCACCTCCAGCCGCAGCAACCCCGTGACCTACATCGGCGCATACGACGAAATCCGCCAGCTGATGTCGCAGCAGCAGCTATCACTCCAGATGAACTACACCCCAGCATTCTTCTCGTTCAACACAAGTGGCGGCCGTTGTGAGGAATGCAAAGGCGAAGGCACGGTGACAGTGGAGATGCAGTTCATGAACGACCTGGTGATGGAATGCGAGTCATGTCATGGCCAACGCTTCAAGCGCGACATTCTCGAAGTACGTTATGACGGGCAGAACATTAACGACATTCTGAACATGACCATCAACCAGGCAATCGAATTTTTCGGCGAGCGGAAACAGAAAAAGATATTGACGAAGTTGAAGCCGCTTCAGGATGTAGGCCTGGGCTATTTGAAGTTAGGACAGAGTTCGAGCACCCTGTCGGGCGGTGAGAACCAGCGTGTGAAACTCGCCTATTACCTGAGTCTTGAGAAAGTCCAGCCCACCTTATTTATATTCGACGAGCCCACGACCGGTCTTCATGCCCACGACATCAAACGCCTGCTTAGCGCATTCGACGCATTGATTAAGCGGGGTCACACCGTCCTGATAATCGAACATAACATGGAAGTGATCCAATGTGCCGACCACATCATCGACATGGGGCCGGAAGGCGGCAATGCCGGCGGCGAGGTGGTGGCTTGCGGAACGCCAGAAGAGATCGCAAAAATTCCGGAGTCGCACACAGGACGTTTTCTGAAGGAAAAGCTCAGTAAGTGAAGAGTGAATAGTGAAAAGTGAATAGTGTATTTACTTATTCTAATAGAGGTTAACAGATTGCATCCATAAATCTTTTTAATTTTAATAAAAAGCAATTATTTGAAAACAGGAATTATGAGATACATATTATTATTGATTGCAGTAATATCTATAGCAGCACAAACAAACGCACAGGAATTTGAAGATTATTTCACAGACAACACCCTTCGGCTTGACTACATCTTTGGCGGGAACAACCGCAGCCAGTACATCTTTTTTCATGAGGCCCGTCAAACGCCAGGGTGGCACGGCCGCAAAAGCCGATTGTCGGAGCAGATATTGAACGGAAACGGTCAGCTGACGGTTCGCGACACGCTAACCAAGTCAGTGATATACTGCACAAGTTTTTCCACCTTGTTCCAGGAATGGCAGACCGAAGAAGAGGCCACAAAATTGTCAAAATCCTTTGAGAACAGCTACGTCATCCCCTATCCCAAGCGCCCGATAGAAGTGACTATCACACTTCGCGACACCCACGCCCGCGTGACATCAGAACTATGCCATGTGGTTGACCCGTCAGACATTCTCATCCGCAAAGTAGGAAAAAACAGGTATGACTACAGCTATGTGCTGAAAAGCGGCGAGAGCAACTCCTGCGTTGACATTGCCATTATCCCTGAAGGCTACACCTCATCAGAGAAGGAAAAATTTCTCAAAGACTGTCAGCGCACGGTAGATGCCCTGTTCAGCCATGAGCCATTCAGCGGTATGAAATCACGATTCAACGTGCTTGCCGTCGACTGCCCGAGCCGGGAAAGCGGTCCTACCATACCACGCCAGCAAGAATGGAAAGACCTGCCATGCGGCAGCCACTATGACACATTTTACACAGACCGCTACCTGATGACGAGCAAGATGTGGAACGTATATGACATACTTGACGGCATCCCCTTCGACCAGATCATCATCCTGGTGAACACAGACCTGTATGGCGGTGGCGGTATATACAACCAGATTAACGTGTTTCCCGCCGACCACCCCACTTTTAAGCCGCTGCTTGTCCACGAGTTCGGTCATGGCTATGGCGGCCTTGCCGACGAATATTACTATGACGACCAGTTCGAAACGAAATATCCGTCGGACACAGAACCCTGGGAGCCGAATATCACGACCATGGTGGACTTCAAAAGCAAATGGAAGGACATGCTCCCTTCTGGCACCGCCATCCCTACCCCTTTCACTCCACTCAGCTACAGAGAGCTGCTAGACAAGAACCTGCCTAAAACTTACACACAGAAAATAGGAGTATACGAAGGTGGCGGCTATCAGTCGAAAGGCGTTTACCGTCCATGCCAGGAATGCCGGATGAAAGTTCTTGAAGTGGAAGACTTCTGTCCCGTCTGCACCCGTGCTTTGAAAGAAGTGACGGAATTCTATACGAGTAAGTGAAAAGTGAATAGTGAAAAGTGAATAGTGTAGTTTCCCCGTACATGGCAAACACTGAATAAAACAAACAGAAAAGTATGTGCTAAAAAAATTGCACAATTCAGAAAAAAGCCGTAAATTTGATAAAAATTCCGAAAACGAGAGAAAGATAAATGGAAAACTATATTGTATCCGCACGAAAATACCGTCCGGTGACCTTCAGTTCTGTTGTAGGACAGTCGTCGCTGACACAGACCCTGAAAAACTCCATCAGCAGTGGCAAGCTGGCCCATGCCTACTTGTTCTGCGGTCCTCGCGGTGTAGGTAAGACCACTTGTGCCCGCATCTTCGCCAAGACCATCAACTGTCTGACTCCTCTGCCCAACGGAGATGCCTGTGAGCAGTGCGAGTCTTGCCAGGCCTTCAACGAACAAAGGTCGCTCAACATCCACGAGTTAGACGCCGCGTCAAACAACGGCGTTGACGCCATCCGCAACTTGTGTGAGCAGGTGAACATACCCCCTCAGTTAGGAAAATACAAAGTGTATATCATCGACGAGGTTCATATGTTGTCACAAGCAGCCTTCAATGCCTTCCTGAAGACATTGGAAGAACCTCCTGCCCACGCTATCTTCATATTAGCGACCACAGAGAAGCATAAGTTGCTCCCTACGATTTTGTCGCGCTGTCAGATATACGACTTCAACCGCATGACGGTTCAGGACATCATCGGTCATTTGGAAAATGTGGCACGTCAGGAAGGGATCAGCTACGAGCCCGCCGCCCTGAACGTGATAGCCCAGAAAGCCGATGGTGGTATGCGCGACGCATTGTCGATATTCGACCAGGTGGCAGCCTTCTGTCAGGGAAATATCACCTACCAACAGACGATAGCCGACCTGAACGTCCTTGACGCCGCCTATTATTTCAAAATCGTGGACTGCTTCCTGAGCGGAAACATACCCGAGTTGATGCTCACATACAACGAGATATTGAGCAAAGGATTTGACGGCAGCTACTTCATCGGGGGCTTGAACACCCACTTACGCAATTTGTTAGTAAGCAAAGACGCAATGACCGTGCAACTGCTGGAAACGTCAGACGAAATTCGTCAGCAATATGCAGCTCAAGCCCAGCGTTGTGATGCCCGATTCCTCTACAGCGCCTTACGCAAATGCACAGACTGCGACCTGAATTACAAACAAAGTCAAAACCGCCGTCTGCTCGTAGAGTTAATGCTGATAGAGATAAGCCAGATAGCACAGGGGGCTCCCATCTCCCCCACGTAGCGCCCGCTTGAGACCTGTCTTTAAGCGAGACAGCCAGCCAGGAACTGGGACACCCCAAACGGGCGCGCAACCAGGAGGTCAAGCCCCTCCATCCACGTCGAACTCCACCCAACCGCCAGCCACACCTGCAGTGAGGCCGGCCAATGCCACGTTAACACCTCCAGATGGTCCCGCACCATCTGCAAGAGGTACGGAATCCGTTGGAATCCAACCCCATCATCCTTTGTCGTCGGCAAACGCGGAAAGCCAGTCGGCAAAAACCGTACGCAGTACCTCCATATTCAGCGGTGGAGGGATAGGGCTTGGACGGCCGTCAACAACGTCGTCCATACCCGAGCAGCAAGCTTCCACAGTAAAAGAAGAGCCTACCCTGTCGATCAAGGACCAGACCACGCTTGAGCTGGCATGGCGGAAAGTGGCCAACAACCTTCACGCTGTAGACAAGGTTGTGGCGACCCGCATGGAGAGTATCATCCCCCGGTTGAAAAGCACGTCGGAGATAGAGATAGAAGTGGCTAACCAAAACGTAGAGACCTTCTTCCGCGAAAACAAAGCCATCATTTTGGAAGGCTTCAAGCAAGAGCTTGGCAGCGGAAAGCTGGATCTTGTGTTCACGCAAAGTGAGAACACCGGTCCGCAGAAGATTCTGAGTTCATACGAACAACTGGAAGAAATGGGCAAGCTAAACCCATCGCTAAACAAACTGCGTGAGACCATGGAGCTTTTGCTGAAGTAGAGAAAGACGAGGAAACAAGAAGAGAAGAAGTAGAGAAGAAGGCAAGAAGGCGAGAAGACAAGAAGACAAGACGATAGTCAGCCATGGCTGCTATTTCAAAGGAAGAGAGGGTGAGGCAAGTTTATTTCCTTTCTATATAAATAGCGCGACATCAATGATGCCGCGCTATTTATTTCTATGATTCTATAATCGTAAGCATTCGACAAAGTACATGTAGTACCAATATACAATAACAACAGCAGCTATACCCCGTTGGAGTGTAGCTGCTGTCATTATGTG
>CAMOTI010000109.1 GCA_946625675.1 uncultured Prevotellaceae bacterium
ATCAGTTCCCGGCACATTTTCTCATGCCTGTAGTTCATGTATTTATAGACACCTCCCAGCACAATGATCTCGAACAGCAGATAAATCCATGGCATGTCGAGCAGTGCGGTGACATAAAGGGCTATGCCGCGGGAGTTGAATGTCAGGAAGTTAGTGTATTTCATCAGTGGCAGGCTCTTGGCCCTGAAGTCGTCGCGCACAGCCTGCGGGATGTCATTGCCATAAGTTTCCCGCAGCTTTGTCCAGTATTTCTGGAAATCGGGGGTCTCCTTTTCCTGGTTAAAGGTGTAGGACTTATAGAACCAGAGGAACGTCTTGTTGACCACATTGCCTTTCCATGGCATCTTCTGGTATTTCTCTTCCAGCTGAGGATAATGGTCGAACTCACTGCCCTCCTCACCTTTAATAAAAAAGAGGTGGATGTTGCGGTAGTAGTCGGCAAGACGACAGGGGAAGATATGCCCCAAGACCCCGCTGAGCGCGCAGAGCACGAGTCCCCACCACCCGAAGGTGTGTCCGTCCGTGAATGGCACGGGGTCGTCGTAGAGCCTGTATGCCAGGCAGAAATAGATGGAGATGTACCACACGTCGGCCGCTACTCCGTCGAGGATTCTTCCCAGCTGTGTCTTTTTCCCTGAGAGTCTGGCCAGCTGTCCGTCCGCGCTGTCGTAATGATTGGCCCATACGAGCAGTACGACAGCGATGATGTTGCAGGTCATGCCGGTCATGCCGAAGAGTGCCGGCTGCTGATTGGCATGGTAGTGGAACATAAACCCGGAAAGAGCACCGAGAATCATGGACAGCACAGTGACCACATTGGGGTGTATGCCGAAGAAATTGAAGAACTTGGCCCATAGGAATCCTACAGGGCGGTTGAAGATGGTGTCGAACCACTCTTCTGTGTCTTTCGACTTATAAGTATCCTGAATATGTGTTTGACTTGACATCGAAGTGATTTACGATTTAATTATTTACGATTTACGATTTATTTTTCAATTTTCATTATTTTTGATTTTATCGAGCTGCTTTAATGATTCTTTGAGCGATAGCTTTAGCAGCTTCATCGCGACAGGTTGAAAAACTGGGCCAGTCGTTGAAGTCGATGATACGGAAATATCCGTCAGCATCGATGACGCAATCCCCACCATAGACAACGATCTGGGTAGCAGCAGCCGCCCTGTCGCAAGTCCGTTTAAGTGTCATCGCGTCAAAACTAAAACGTTCAGGTGTTCCGTTTATTGCCTCAAGGCCGAATTTTGAGTTTTTTGGGTCCGGGTATCTCCAGAAGAAGAAATCCGTACCCTCCACTCCATAAAATTTCACGAGGTCCCCACAGAGATGCTCAGTGATGACAATAGAGCCGTAGGGGTATCTTCCACAGAGGAGTGCAATCTTCTCAGCCACATCAGGGATTGTTTCGGCAAATGTGACATCATCAGCATATTGCGCCCACCCCTCCCCATTTTTTATCCAGCAAGGCAGAAGGAACCCGTTCTGGAGTTTTTCTTTGAGAAAATCGATATTGACAGGTTCTTGATAATCGATGACCAGCGTCTTCGGCATAGGAATTCCTGCCTCAGATAGAATTCGGTTGACTCGAGCTCGTCCTGCGTTCGTGATGCCGGTAGAAGAATTGACAGTGGGCGTGCCTTGCTGTTCGAATGCCTTGAGCAAGTTGATTCCATTCTGACTTCTGAGCATGGTAAATACCGCGTCGTAATGTCCGTCCAAAAGTGAGCCGAGGCGCTTCTCGTCCTCATCTTCATCAGCGAAGCACGTAAGATGTCCTAGCTGTTCCAGCTCTGTCGCCACCTCATTCATGATGGCCATGTCCTTGTCCGACATATTAGGCGAGAAGCGCTTTCCTCTTGAAATTCCTAATATTCTCATGCCAGAAACTCCTCCGCTTTGGCGATGTCGTCCACATGGTCGACATCAAGGATTTTAGAGAACTTATGGATTTTGAGTCGGAGGCCGTCGGCAATCAGCTGCCGCTGGAAATTCCGCATCCTCGACATGCCGTTGGCGACACACCATCTCAGCGTAGGGAAAGCCGTGTCGTCCAGACAATAAATGCCGCCGCTGATGACATCGCATACGGCATGGCATTTCTCTTCCACTCCGGACTGACGGAACTGGAGAAGAGAATCGTGGAATCCTGTGATGTAGCCGTTATTGTCATGTGAGATGTAGAGTGGCTTCTCGTCGTCCACGAAGTCTGTGACAGCCATCATGCCGTCGTCGTCCGAAGTCTTGAACTGATTGATGAAATCGATGAATTCGGATTCCTTGAAAATGGTGTCGACCGTGGTGAGGCAGAACTTACCTTTTCCTATATATTGATGAAGCTCAAAAAAGCTGTGCATAGAGCTGGGCGTGGTCTTCACGACAAGCTGGATTGGAAGTCCCTGCTCTCTCATCATGTCGATATGCTCCTTTGTACGTTTGTGGATGTCGTTGGCGATGATGACGATTTTTTCCGCTCCCGCTTTCATAAATATATCGACAAGCCTGTCGATCATCGGTTTTCCTTGAAGTAGAACCAGCGGTTTCGGTGTGTCCAGGCCTTCGTCGGCCAGTCGGGATCCCTCTCCAGCTGCTAAGATTGCAAATACCATTATGATTTATAGTTTATGGATTTACGACATTCTGATTTTCGTCATGTTCAGATTTTCCGTCCGGTTCATTCCCAGGCGGGGTATTGTCCATGGAATACAGTTGCTGTCGCATGGCCGCATCACTGCCGGCCGGTAGTTTGTTTCCAAATTTCATGAGAAAGAGTCCGAGAGCCGTCCAGAATATTTCCCTCACCCTGCAGATGATGGATATAGACATGCTGACTTGCACCGTCATTCCCAGGTTCGACACCACCATCATGAATCCCCCTTCTCTTCCTCCGATTTGCAAGGGTATGAAAAAGAGGAGGTTGGCAAAGAGTGATGTAAAGGCGAGAATGATGAGTGAATGGACGAAGAGCATGGCACTGGCGTCTTTGTCGGCAAAGAGCATCAGCATGAAGAAAATCTCGAAAGACTGGAGTATTCGTCCGAGATACTCAAGAAAAAACGAGATGAAGAAATGCTTCTTATTCTGAGAATGAAGTGCGGCAATCTGTGAGTCGATTTTTTGAAGGTCGTCGGCATTTTTCTCTGCGAAATTCTTTGCCCATTTCCTGCATCCGGGAATTTTCGACACGAACCTCACCAGCTTGACCACCATCCCATTTCTGTATCCTCTGACAAAGAGGTATATGCCAGCCAGACAGAAGACGGCGACGATGGACAGGAGTATGCCCATAAGGAAATTCACAGGCAAGAATATGAGATAGAGCACAAGTGCCGTGACCCAGTACCAGAAGTGGGAGAATATGTGCATCATGGCGAAAAGCAATGTCGACGATGACGCCCTCTGCACTCCCACATACGGCTTGATTTCCATGATTTTGTAGGGTTCTCCTCCCATAAGCCCCACAGGCGTGGCATAATTGAGGGCGAACCCGCTGATGGTCACTTTGAGGAGTTTCCAGAATGGAATATTGCATGGTCCGCTTCCCAGCAGAATCGTTCTCCAAGTGAATGTGTTCATGATGTAGAGCGGCACCCACATGCCGATAATAGCCACGAGCCAGTATCCAGCATGACAAATCTGGCTCCACAATTCCCTGAAGCTCACCTTGAATGTGAGTATCATGAGAATCACGAACACCAGTCCGACAAAGAAGAATATGTTGCGGGTGCTGCTTTTCATCAGATATCTTCCTCTGTGACCTGGTCGAGCTTCAGTTTGTCGCTGTCGTCTCTTTTCTCGTAATATTGTTTCTTAAGGGGGTTGGCGTATGCCTCGTCATAGCGTTCGCGGTTACGGTAGATGTCGATGGCGGCATAGATGGCCTGGCGGAACGAGCTTTCGTCTGCTATGTTCTTGCCTGCGATGTCGTAGGCAGTCCCATGAGCCGGAGAGGTACGTATGACAGGGAGTCCGGCCGTGTAATTCACTCCGTCGTCCATCGACAGTGCCTTGAAGGGTGCAAGTCCCTGGTCGTGGTACATGGCGAGTATGGCGTCGAACTTGGCGTAGTTGCCCGAGCCGAAGAATCCGTCTGCGGCATAAGGTCCGAAGCATCTGATGCCTTTCTTGAAGGAGTCCTCGATAGCGGGTATGATGATATCCTGCTCCTCGGTTCCGATCAGGCCGTTGTCTCCGCAATGTGGATTGAGCGACAGCACGGCAATCCTGGGGTTGTCAATGGCCATGTCCATCTTCAACGCCTCGTCGAGTATCTTCAACTTGGCCTCGATGATGTGCTTGGTGATTTTCTGGGCAATCTGGGCCACAGGCACATGAGTGGTGACGAGCGCCACCCTGATGCGGTCGTTCATCAGAATCATGAGGGAGTGGTTGCCGTCTCCTGCTGTCTTCTCGATATATTCAGTATGTCCGGGGAAGTGGAAGCCATCGCGCTGTATGGTGTTTTTGTTGATGGGCGCGGTGACGAGCACATCGACCTGCTGGTTTTTCAGTGCCTCTACGGCAGCCTGTAATGCGGTGAATGCCGCACTGCCAGACTCTTCCGATGCTTTTCCCGGCTCGATTTTGATTTCTTTGTTGCCTAGGCAGTCCACGATGTTCAGCTGGTTGTCACGAGCCTTTTCCGGACGGTCTATGACATTAAAATTGGGAGCGCCCTCGATGGATTTCTTATAATAGGCCACCACCTTGGGAGATCCAAAAAGCACTGGCACACAGAGTTGGAACATGTCTTCGTTAGCGAAGGTCTTGAGAATTACCTCATATCCTACGCCGTTGACATCCCCCTGGGATATTCCCACTTTTATCTTTTGCATTGCTTCTGTTAATTATTATGATTGTTTTTTATAACGACATAAATAAAGCAACTGTCGCGGCATCAAATGTGACGGCGCCGTGTCAGTCTTGTTCCATTTCCTCTTCCTGTTTTTCTTTTTCCAGGTCGGCCGGCATCTTGAGCGTGTAGAGCGATGCTTCCAGCCTGCGGATGATGCTGCGCTTCATCTTGCTGGGAGCATAGACGAAAGCTTCAGCAACGATGACGCGGTTGTTGAGTGTGTCAATCCTGGAAAGCGAGACAAACGGGCCGCCCATCGCGTCGCCGCTCATCTCCCACAGTCCACGTCCTTCCTGAATGAACTGTCCGTTTTTCGTGTAGTTGTTCACTTCCACACATTCCTTGTTGGTCTGCATCTTGCTTCCAGGGTTATAGCCCGGGATGTTGCGTCCGAGGAAGGTGTCGCGCAGGGCCACATATCCATGCTTGTCGAACACCTTCTCCGTGGCATAAGGATAAGTGTAGACAACGATGTTCTGCACGGTGGAGAGTCCGTCGTTGGATATCCACACGAAGTCCTTGCCAGTCTTCACCTTCAGCAAGTCGGAGGGGACAAAGATATCGCATCCGAGGTGCTTCCTCACGGTATCGGATATGGCATAGTTATGGTTGTAGTTGAGGTAGTCGCACTGTCTTGTAATTTCCTCATTGTAAAGGAATCCAATGATTGACGACTTGTTGGCGTTGATGTATGCTGCCGCCTCGTCGGTGTCTTCGGCGTGTATGGTGATGATGACCTGTGGATAGGAGTTGACGTTGCGGTCGAAGAGAATTTTTCCGCCCCTGTAGTCATCGTCTATTTTGATGAAGATGATGTTGCGGAAGAGCTTGAAGATACGGTCGTAGTCATCGTTCTGTATGCGGGTGACATGGAAGGAGGGCTCGTCCTGAGGCAGCATCGGCACGGGCGTGTTGAGCACTTTCTTCAGCGCCTTTCCACCTGCAGTACCCCATACGGAATCGTCTGCCACCACGAGCACTTCATAAGGGTTACCAGAAGATGAAGGCACAAGCAGCGGCTTGTTGGGGTCACGCTTGGGATTGCACGCGATTAATGAAAGCAGCACCATCACAGATGCCAAAAGTATCAGTCTTTTCATATTATAAGTGAATAGTGAAAAGTGAAATCTTGTTATAGGTGAATAATGAAAAGTGTAGAGTGTGCTCAGGATTCAGCCGTCTGCTTCTTGGTGGACAGCAAGCCGCAGGCCGCCATGATGTCCTCGCCCCTGGACGCCCTGATTGTGGTAAAGAGTCCGTGGCGCGTGAGGTAGTCGCGCAAGGCGGTCATGTCTTGGTCGGAGGCTCCGCTGAGGGGCACGTCGGGAATCTGATGGAACCGGATGAGGTTGACCCTGCATTCCAGTCCTCTGAGCAGCCGGATGAGCGCATCGGCATGAGCCTTGGTGTCGTTGCAGCCTTTGAAGACAATGTATTCGAACGAGAGTCTTCTCTGGTGGGAAAAATCATATTTTTTCAGCAGTTCCACCATGTCGGTGGCTTCGAACTGTCGTTCAGCAGGCATGAGGCTGAGTCTGAGCTCGTGCAGCGGCGCATGCAAACTAACCGCGAGGTGGCACTGGCTCTCGTCGAGGAATCGCTGCAGGTTTTTCTTCAGTCCGACAGTCGATACGGTGATTCGCCGGGGGCTCCAACCATAGCCGTCTTCCGAGGTAAGCCGTTCGAGGGCCTTCATCACGTTGTCGAGATTGTCGAACGGTTCGCCCTGCCCCATGAACACGATGTTGGTGATGTCCTTCTCACGGATGGCCCAGTGGATCTGTGCCAGGATGTCGGCCACGGAAAGGTTGCCATGGAATCCCTGCTTTCCTGTCTGGCAGAAGAGGCAGTTCATCTTGCATCCCACCTGCGAAGAGACACACAGTGTGCCTCTGTCGCGGTCGGGGATATATACGGTCTCCACGAACTTACCGTCGGCAGTGGGAAAAAGATATTTCTCCGTCCCGTCCTTGCTGACGAGCGTCTCGAGTGGCGCCGCCGTGCCGAGCGTGTAGTTCGCCTTGAGTTTTTCGCGGTTGATTTTGGAGAGATTGGTCATGCTGTCGATGTCGTCCACGACTTTCCCGTAAATCCACTCCAGCATCTGCTTGCCTGTGAATTTTGGCATGGAAAGGGTGGCCGCCACCTCCTGCAATTCCTCTTTAGTCATGCCCAGCAGGCATGTCTTTCTCTCGTTTACCATGCGAAGATAGGATATTCTTTCATGATGCTGTTCACTTTCTCACGCACGCTGGCGATAACGCGGTCGTCCTCCGGCGCGTTGAGCACGGTCTCTATCATCTCTGCAATCTGCAGCATGAGATCCTCCTTGGCTCCACGTGTTGTGATGGCCGGCGTACCGAGACGGATACCAGAAGTCTGGAAGGCTGAGCGGGTGTCGAACGGCACCATGTTCTTGTTAGCCGTGATGTCGGCAGCGACAAGAGCTTTCTCAGCCACCTTACCGGTGAGTTCCGGATATTTGGGGCGGAGGTCCACGAGCATGGAGTGGTTGTCAGTACCGCCAGAGCAGATGTAGAATCCACGGTCGATAAGAGCCTGTGCCAGAGTTGCGGCGTTCTTCTTCACCTGCATCTGGTACTCCTTGAACTCAGGCTGAAGAGCCTCGCCGAATGCCACGGCTTTGGCAGCGATGACATGCTCGAGCGGTCCGCCCTGCTGACCTGGGAAGACGGCGGAATTGAGTATCTGCGACATCATCTTCACCTGTCCCTTCGGCGTGGTGAGTCCCCACGGGTTCTCGAAGTCCTTGCCGAGGAGGATGATACCTCCGCGTGGTCCACGCAGAGTCTTATGCGTAGTGGAGGTGACGATATGTGCGTATTTCAGCGGGTTATCGAGCAGTCCGGCGGCAATCAGTCCGGCCGGGTGAGCCATGTCGATCATCAGGAGTGCGCCTACCTCGTCGGCAATCTTGCGCATACGGGCATAGTCCCACTCACGGCTGTAGGCAGAGCCGCCACCGATGATGAGTTTCGGCTTCTTTTCGAGTGCGAGACGCTCCATCTCGTCATAGTCCACGCGGCATGTCTCCTTGTTGAGATTGTAGCCCACAGGATTGTAGAGGATTCCGGAGGTGTTGACATGGCTGCCATGAGAGAGGTGGCCGCCGTGGTCGAGGTTGAGTCCCATGAAGGTGTCGCCTGGCTTGAGCACAGAAAGCAGCACGGCTGCGTTGGCCTGTGCGCCCGAGTGGGGCTGTACGTTGGCGTATTCAGCACCGAAGAGCTTTTTCACGCGCTCGATGGCGAGAGTCTCGGTCTGGTCCACCACCTCACATCCGCCGTAATAGCGCTTGCCAGGATAGCCCTCGGCATATTTGTTGGTGAGGCATGACCCCTGTGCCTCCATCACCTGGTCACTTACATAATTCTCACTCGCGATGAGCTCCATGCCCTTCACTTGTCTCTCGTGTTCCTTCTCTATGAGAGAAAAGATTTCGCTGTCTCTTTTCATTTTAAAAAAATTGGCTTATTGAGTAATAAAAACTTTATTTCGCTCTATTAAAATGCAAAGTTACGATTTTTTTGTGAAATCAGAAAATTAATCGATAAGTAATCGCAAAAAAGAAAGTCAGTATCTATTTTATAAGGAGAGAATAAGTCAAGAAATGAAGGGGACAAGACAAAGTTGTTTCGGGTGAAATATACTGATGATTCGGGGAAAATCTACTTCAATAGCCTTGTTCTATGTAACGATAAAAAAAATTGACATAAATCAAGACAAAATTATTTTCAAAAAAAATCAAATTTACTTTGTGAAATATTTTTTTGTTCCAAAAAATTGTGGTATATTTGCAAAAAGGAACCATTATTGACAAGAATTGAGCAAAAAAAGAAAATTTCTTGTTAACATTGACTAAAAAAACCGTATTTTACGGACCGCACAGCCCAAATATAATATCGCCAACATGCCATGCAAAAAAAGACACATCATCATGCTCATATCCGCCAAGAATGAGCCAGCGACATGTAATCTGAGTAATTAACTAACTAAAAACCAAACACCCCCAAAGAAAAGGTCTCAAGCATGGACGTCAGCTGCTTCTGCTGATTCCATCCGCACCAAGAAAAAACTACCCACAACTTCATTATCAAACGTTCTTGGCAACAACGAATTGGTTTGAGAATTCACAGAGAGCAACAAAAACTACATTTACACCCTTAAAAACCACACTTACCAATGCATACAATCAACGACAACATCATCGACCAGATGCTCGAGAGCCCCTATTGGATTATCGACATCCTCCCCACGCGCGTACCCGACAACGGGAAAGGGAAATATTTCGAGGTGGAGCAATACTATCTGAAACACACCAACGTGAATCAGATATTCCAGAAGTTCGCCAACGTGCTTCTGAAGCTCAACTGCTACGAGAATGTCGACCTTCTGACACAGAACGAAGGGTGGCTTTTCAATCCGGCGCCTGACACATTGGCCGACCATGTGATGAAATGCCCCGACAACTACCACAACCTAATCATCCTGCTGAAGAACTGGGACGCCATGATCACGCTCAACGGCGACGACACCTACATGACAGCATACAACCTCAACGCAAACAGCAGGAATATGCTGCGCGACTTTGCCGTGTCGGAAGGACTCTTTCTCTGGAACCCACAAGAGAAAGAGAAAGCGTAAGCAATACAGCAACATCCGAAATCACTTATTTTTCATTTGGCATTTTCACACAAGATGCCAAGTGATTTTTTTTGTGCTGACTTTTCGATTTTTCAGAACGAGATTTCATTTGCTATCGGTTGCCTTACATCATGTGGGAAAATAATAGTCTCTTTTATAGTTTCCTACGTCACGGTCTCGCAGTCCGTCTAATACCTATACCTCTTAGTCATTCGTTCCATAGGTATCAATTTAGAACAAAAACAGCAGAATTTCTCAAAAATCAGCAGACTTGTCAATAAATATTTGTAACTTTGCAAGTTGGAACGGAAACTAACTAAACAAAAAATAAAAAAATTATGAGAAAGGCAATCATTTTCGCATGTATGATGCTGGTGTCGGCTGCCTCTATGGCACAGCCGACCGTATATTTCACAAAAGAAATCTCGCCTGAGTCGCTGGTGAAAATCTACAAGGCACTCGGACGAGAGGCAAAGGGCCGAGTAGCCGTGAAGATTTCCACCGGCGAAGGTGGCAACAACCACTACCTGAAACCGACACTCATCCGCAACCTCGTGGACGAAGTGAACGGTACCATCGTGGAATGCTGCACCGCCTATGGCGGAACACGTCAGGACAAGGCGGAACACTGGAAGACCATCCACGAGCATGGATTCGACTCCATCTTCGCTGTCGACATCATGGACGAGTTCGGAGAAATACGGATTCCGATCAAGGACAAGAAACACCTGAAATACGACATCGTGGGAGAGCATCTCGCCAATTACGACTTTATGATCAACCTTGCGCATTTCAAAGGTCATGCCATGGGAGGATTCGGAGGTGTTCTGAAAAATGCCAGCATCGGAGTGGCATCGTCGGCAGGAAAGGGATATATCCATTCCCACGGCGTGACAAGCAAACTGCCAGACGCCTGGAACTACACGGAGCCACAGGACTCTTTCCTCGAGTCGATGGCGGCAGCTGCACAGGCCGTACATGACTACTTCAACAACGGAGAGAACGTCATCTACATCAATGTGATGAACAACATGTCGGTGGACTGCGACTGCGACGGGAATCCGGCAAAGCCCAAACTCAAGGACATGGGCATTCTGGCATCCACCGACCCCGTGGCCGTAGACCAGGCTTGCCTTGACCTCGTATTCAACCACAAAGCCGGCCCAGGCGACGACGAGAAGCCGCTGATTGAGCGAATCAACCGCCAGCACGGAACGTACATCACGGAATACGCAGAAAAAATCGGACTGGGATCAAAAAAATACAAGCTCGTCAACATCGACGGAAGCCGATAAATGTTTGGCTTCAGTTTTCAGTTGTCAGTTCAATACGGAACAAAAAATTCAGAACATCACAAACATAAGCAAAGACAATGAAAAGAATATTTTTATCCATAATAGTGATGCTGATGACCATTGGCAGTGCCTTTGCCGAAGACAGCAAGACCATTTATTATGAGGATGCCGACGTGAACGGCGACAAGACGGTGGACATCTCCGACATCGTGGCTGTCATCAATATCATCGCTTCGAAGCCGGAATCCGCTGGCGACGTCAACCACGACGGAAACATCGACATATCCGACATCGTGGCCATCATCAACGTGATTGCCAGCGGAGCGCCCAACCGGCCTGACACTCCTACCCCGCAGCCTACGGAAGGAAAGATAGAAATCACGGAAGCCAAGGGATGGCAGGAATATGCATATGTGAAATTCAGCCTGATTGAGGGCGCAAAAAGCTACAACGCCTACATCAAGGGCGGACAGTACAGCGACTACACCCGCGTGGACGGACAGCTCGTACGCAACTACGGCACGTACGGACGGGCAGACATACCAGGACTGAAAGCAGCAGACGACTACACCGTCAAGGTGGTGGCAGTGGACTCAGAAGGGACAGAAATGCCCGAATCCACGGCTGGAGTGTCAGAGCTGATGAGCGTGAAGAACTACGACCGCAGCGGATTCGCACACTTCAACTACAGCGGCGTAGGAGCCTACAACGACGACGGAACGCTCAAGAGCGGAGCGAAGGTCATCTACCTGACCAGCAAAACAGCAAAGACAATGGAAGAGACCATCGAGACCGTCAAGGACAGCAAAACCACCACCGTAAAGGCCAAAGGAATACAACATATTCTGACGGCATGCGAAAAGGGCAAGCCTAAATATCCAATTGCCATACGAATCATCGGCATGATCAACCTCGCCGACCTCGACTCACTCGGCAGCAAGGAGGAAGGGCTGCAGGTGAAGGGCAACAAGGCCGACACGGAGATGAACATCACAATTGAGGGAATAGGAGACGACGCCACAGTGAAAGGATTTGGATTCCTGCTGAGGAACTGCAAGAGCGTGGAATTCCGTAATTTCGCCATCATCCGCTGCATGGACGACGGACTCTCGCTCGACACCGACAACTCCAACATCTGGATTCACAACATCGATGCGTTCTACGGAAAAGCCGGAAGCGGCGACCACGTCAAAGGCGACGGAGCCATCGACGTGAAGAGCGACTCGAAATACGTGACGATGAGCTACTGCCACGAATGGGACACCGGCAAGTCGAACATGTTCGGCATGAAGAGCGAAAGCGGACCCAACTACATCAGCTACCACCACAACTGGTTCGACCACGCAGACTCTCGCCATCCGCGCGTAAGGACAATGAGCGTGCACGTGTGGAACAACTTCTTCGACAACAACGCAAAATATGGTGTGGGAGCAACCA
>CAMOTI010000110.1 GCA_946625675.1 uncultured Prevotellaceae bacterium
AGCTGGACGCCGCCGTTCTCAGGATTGTAAGGCTGTCCGGCGAAGCCTGCGCCTGCCGTTGCGGGATAGGTGGTGCCGGCGTATTTGGCCTCGAGGCGGCCTTGCATGATGCTGAGGTTCTGAACAAACTTGTCGAAATATTTCGAGTGGTAGTTGTTGTTGATGTTGCCAAAGCCGCCGAAGGCTGACTTCAGTGTGATCGTGGTCTGAGAGAAACTTCCGGTCTGGCTCATCGGCATGTCGGCATACATGAACCGGATGCTCTTGGCTTTCGTCACGTTGCGAGCGGCGCCGAGGTCTATCTTGAAGTCGCGGAACGGCTCGAGAAGCAGTCTGACCTGAAGGTCTTCCATTTCGTTGGTCGTGGCGGGAGAGGTCAGGTTGGAGTTGTTCTGCATCAGCCACCCACGCTCTGCGGCTTTGTTGATGTAGCTGTCGCCGATGGCGCCGAAGGCGAAGTCCAAGCCGGGAGACAGGACTCCGTTGATCTTCTTCTGACCGAATGCGTCGCCAATCTCGGTACTGAAGCCAGGAAGGGTCATGGCATACGTGTTCTTGTACGACAGGCTTGCGTTGCGTACCATCATCAAGCCGCGGGCCACCACCTGGGCGGTCTTGTACCAGCTCTTGTCCTCCAATTTTGGCTTTGGAACCACGAACACGGTCACGTCCACGGAGTCGCGGTTCTTTATCACGATCGTGTTGGCGTCTTTCTTCTTGTATTTCAGGTTGTAGGCCTTGCCCTCGGCGGTCTTGGCGCGTACTTCTATGCGTTTCGTGTTCTGGCCGTGCTTCAATTCCACGCTGGTGGAGTCGTTCAGCGTCACCTTCTTAGAGAACGACTTGCTCTTCTTGGCGTTCTTAGGGGTGTTCTTGCTGTCAGCATCCTTGCCTTTCTTTGGATCCTTGTCGTCGGCACTCTCGCCCTCTTTCTTCTTGTCGTCTTTTTTCTCCTTGGTCTTCTGAGTGCTCTTCTTCTGGTTGTTCTTGTTGCGCGATGAGCCGGAGAACCGCTTCTCTGTCTCGGCCAAGAACGGCCATTTCTTGTATAATGTGGTGAGGTCAATCTTTCCGTTGAGGTTGATGGTGCGCTGGCTGGTCACAGTATGTCCCAGCGAGGTGCCGTCTTCCAGCTCTGTGCCTCTCACCCATCCATAGGTGGAGTTGTAGCTTCCGTCGGCGCTGATCCAGTCGAGCAGAGGAATCTTGTCGAACGGCACCTTGTAGCTTCCTGTGAAAGTGCCGGCATAGGTGAGCGGGCGTCCGAAGTTCTTGATGCTGTGGCGCACGGAGTCTTTCCATGCTTCGTATTCGTTGGGGTAGAGGCTCTTGTTGATCACGGTGTAGGGCTCCTCTATCTCGGCATGGGTGGCTGAGGTGTAGGTGAGTTTCAGCGACTTGAAGATGTCCCAGCGGAGGGAGAAGTCGCGGTTCCACAGGAACTGCTCGGAGAAGCGTACCGGCAGCTGCACGCCGGCGTCGATGTCGCGCTCTTGCAGCTCGTAATAGGTACGCGTCATGTTCGTGTTGAACGCGATGCTCTGAGGCAGGTAGTTCAAGTTCTGGGCCTTCACGATGTCCAGCCATTTCGACTTGCTCTTCAGGTTCTTGAACGGCTCCCAGGTCTTGTATTTCGGGGAGTAGTTGTAGGAGAGGTTAGCCTTCCATTCTTCGTTTATCTCGTAGACGATGGTCTCGCCGCTCTGGTCTCGTTTGCTGTGGGAATAGCCGAACGTGAAGTTGGCGGGGTCCCAAGGCATAGGCACGCGGCCGGTGTAGCTCGAGCGCCAGTTTGTGAGTGAGAAGTTGCGGCTCTTCATCACCGTGCTCGTGATGGACTCGAGTGAGTCGCGTGCGGCTCCCTGCAGCTCGTCGAGGGCGTCGGCAAGCAGCATGTCGGTGTCGAACGGATTATATTTCGGTGACACTTTCTTATAGGAATAGGAATAGTAGACAGGGAGGCTCATCTTCCATTTCTCAGGGAAGAGCTTGCCCAGTTCCCACTGGGTGGTGAGGCTCCATTCGTAGAGGTTGTCGTCACGCCGTTCTTTCACGCCCTGTTCCAGGCCGCCGAAGCCGTCGGTCTCCACGTGGCCGGTCAGGTTCACGCTGGCCAGGTCGGCCAGCTGCACGTTCAGGTTTCCCTGGGCTGCCCAGCCGCCGTCGTTGTTGTAGCCTTTCATGCGCATCTCGTTCACCCACACTTCCACGCTGTTGGTCTGCTTGCTGTTGTTGCGCACACCAATCATCATGGTCTTGATCTCGCCAATCGACGGATTACCCATCACGCTGATTTTGTTGTTGGGCTTGGAGTCGTCGTAGATGGAGAAGAGGTCGGTGTAGCTGGCTTCGCCCACGGCACGCGCCTTGTTGCGCTCGTGCTTGGCATTGGTGAGTTGGTCAAAGTCGATGTCGAGCATGTTCTCGGCTGGCCATACGGCGCGGCAGCCCTCTGCTGAATAGGTGTCGTAATGGCCGGGAGGGGTCAGCACGAGAGGAATTTCGTATTCGTAGTAGTTGCTTTTGCTGTCGGAGCCCAAGCGCACGAACACACTCATCTGGTTGTCCTGGAGTTGGGTGTCGCCTTCGAGGGCATTGGCATGGACGAACATCTGGAGATGCTTGTACTTGCGAAGGTCGACAGAGGCGGTCTTGTAGACGGCACGGGCGTCGCCGGAGGCCAGGTTCTCAACTTCTATCACCAGGGCCTGCTCGTTCTCCTGAGTGAGCTGTGGCTGTTGGGGGTCTTGCACACGTGAGATGCCTGGAGGCAGTACATAGTTCACGGGGGTCTTGTCGTTGTTCTCTTCTATGTTCACGGCGCTGGTGTGCAGCAGGCCGCTCACGCTGGGCTTGTTGCCTGTGAAGAGGGTCTGGGAGTAGTTGCGCCACTCACCGCGTATGAGGTCGAGCGAGGCGAAACGGAGTACGATAGGCTCCTCGAAGTCGGTCAGGTACATTCGCATGAAGCGGATGCTTGAGAAGTCATTGATGCTGCCGACTTTCTTTTCGTATTCGTCTACCGGAATACGGAACTGATACCATGTGGCTTCCTCGCTGTTGCCGTTTCGCAGTTTCACATTGGTCTTTCGTTCGTCCACGATGTAGTTCTTCCCGATAGCCAGGTCCTCAGGACGGATGCTCACCTTATATTGGAAGAAGTTCTCGTATTCGTTCATCGTGTAGTCTTGGTTGATGTCCTCCACGTCGGGAGTCGTCTTGTAGGCTGTGCTGTAGCTCTCGCCGCTGTCGCTTGAGTTGGGCGAGTTGCCTTCGCTTCCGTTGATGTGCTTGTAGCGGTCGAGGATGGAGGTCTGGGCGTCGTCGAAGTCGCTGCCGCGGAAATAGTGGTAGTCGTCGCCGGCTGGGTCGTCGAAGAACTTGCTGTATACTTCTGCCGACATCTTGCCCTGGATGGCGTTCAGGTAGTCGCTGTAGACGGTGTAACTGCGCTCTTCCGTGCTGTTCAGACCGTTCAGTCCGATGTCCTGACGCTGACGTGCGCCACTCTCGGTGGAGAAGGAGTAGACCACGCTCTTCTCGTTGGGCACGCGGCCCCAGGTGGTCTCGGCATAGCTGCCGGCGTTGCTCACGGGCATGCCGCTCTCATAGTATTTCTTGCCGTCTTTCAGCACGTCCTCACTCACGTCACCGAGGTTGAAATAGAGGTCGCCGCCATAACGGCTGTCGCTGCCGGTGTAGATGAACGGGTCGAGCATCCAGAATTCGATATACTGCACGTTGGAGGTCTCGAAGTCGCTGGTCTCCAATTTGCGCATCATGCCGCCCCATCGTTTCTTCGGGTCGTTCAGCTTTCCCTCCGAGTCGAGGTCGGGGTCGAGGTTGTAGGGGCCACGCTCATTAGGATAGTAAGCCATATTGAGCACTTGGATGGTGTTGCTCTCGCCCTGGTTGGTGTCGCGGTTGGGGTACACCTCGCGGACGAATACCTCGCGGACGTAGTGGTTCGACAGCTGGTCGAGGTCGCCTTTGATATGGCCGGGGTTGAGCGAGGAGTTTCGGCGGGTGAACAGCGGGTCGATATAGTACCAGGCCAGCAGCGAGCGGTTGTATCCGTAGCGCACGTCGTTGGTCAGATTGCCGTATTCCAGGTTGATGGGGGTGGATGCCAGCATCCACTGCGACGGGGTCTTCACGTCGATGGCGTTCTTCGTGGACTCGAAGTCGTCAAGATAGGAGGCACTTCCCTGCACGTTGGTCGGGTCGCCGGCTATGAGTTGTGCAAACTCTCCGGAGAAGGAGATGCTGGACGGCTTGCTCACGTTCACGAGGGGGATGCGGTCAATCAGGTTGGTCAGCCACTGGCTCTGGGTCTTCCAGTTCATGTTCAGACCCCATATCGTGTTGTTCAGGGGCTCCTCGCCCATGCCTACCTTGGATGTGAGCGGTTTTTCATGAACTCTCATGAACGTACCGCCTATCTGGAAGTTCTTCGTGAAGTCGTAGCTCCAGTTGAGTCCCAACATGGTTTTTCTCATGGAAGAGAACTCCGATTGGCTTTCCAGCTGAACGCTCACGTTCGTTCCGGCATCGATGATGCTTTGGTTCAGGATGGTCACACGGCCCATGGTGTAGTCCACCGTGTAGTCGCTGCCTTCGTTCAGCTCCACACCGCCGGCGGTCACTTTCACCGACCCCTGCGGGATATTCATGGATCCTAAGTCAATCTCGCTGCCTGACGTGGCCTTGAACTCACCGGTGAATGAGAACTTGTTCTTCTCGCTGATTTGCTTGGCCACCACCTTGGTCGAGTCGTATAGGGCGTCGTAGCAGTATTTGTCGGCCAGTGCGTCGCCTATCTTGCTGCGAAGCCAGTCGCCGAAAGGCTCTACCACGGGGAAGATGATTCTTCCGCTTGAGGCCTGGATGGTGTAGCCTTCTATGAAGTCGTACTTGCCGTTGGGATTGTTCTTGTTGTTGTCGTCCAATCGGTCGAGGTTCATCATGCTCAGCAGCGTGGTGTTCTTGAAAGCTTCCTCGGGGAGATAGCTCAGGTAGGTACCGTTGTTGTCGCTGTAGTATTTGATGTCGAGCTTGAATTTCTCTTTCTGTACGGACTGGGCACTCAGCGAGTAGATGTTCTTCATCATCAGGTCCCAGTTGCCCATGCGGGGCGAATTGCTGGTGTTTTTCAGCAGTTTCACGAACAAGGCCTGGTCGTTGTCTTTGATGTCGCCCGAGAATTCACCTACCTGAAAGGTCTGTCCCCCATAGGTGTATTCGTAAGCGACGGCCAGTATCTGGTTCGACTGAAGAGTGGACTTCAGCGACACATAGCCAAGGTGGCTGTTCAGCGTGTATTCGCTGCTTTGAAGCAGGCGGGCATTCTCTACTTTCTCGTAGTCCACGCCGCCAGTGAGGAAGGCGTCGAGCACGGTACTCGTCTGGTCGGAGATGCGTGCGCCGCTATAGTTGTTCACCATCGAGGCATACAGCGTGTTGGAGCTGTTGCTGGGCTGGGTGCTGCCGCTCGACGTCCACATTGGGTTCATGATGCGGTCGTGCTCACCAAGGTCCACAAAGCCTACGATGTTACGGGTGTTCTCCGTCTGGCCTGTCGTGTTGGTCACCCATATCTCCACACGGTTGATCGTGATACCGGAGGTGATGTTGGGCAGGGTGGCGCAGTTTTTGTTGTAGGTGTTGCGAAAGAAGTGGGAGAGGAAAAAGTGGCGGTTCTCGTCGTAGTCGTAGGCTTCGAGCTCGAAGGCTGAGAGTTGCGCGCCGCCGTTCGACGATACGCTCTTCGACTTCGACTTCTTCTGGCTGACCGCCATCTGCAGGTTCAGCTTGCCGAACTGCAAGTCGGTACGGACGCCGAACAAGGATGACGATCCTTGTACAAGGGAGTTGTTCGAAGGGAATGTGATGTTTCCAGCCTCGATGAGTTTTACGATTTCGTCTTCCTTACCTTCGTACTTGAGTTTCAGGTTCTTGGAGTCGAAGTCGAACGTGGCCTCCGTGTTGTAGTTCAGGTTGAAGTCCATCTTGTCGCCAATCTTCGCGTTCATCGACAGGTTCACCTTCTCATCGAAATCGAAGCTGGTGGTCTTACGGTTGCGTTCCGACAACGACGGGTTGTCCGTAAACTTATAGGTGTAGCCGAATTTCAGCTCGGCTGATCCCTGCGTCTTCAGCTGCACGCCACCGGGACCGAAGATCTTCTCTGCCGGGCCGAGGTCGAAGTGCATGTTGGTGAAGTCGAACTTCTCCTTGCCTTTACGAACGAAAAGGGAGTCGTTGCGCATCTTGAAATACTGGTTGATGGAGTTCCGCTCGGTCCAGCGGATATATTCCTGAGGGGTCATCAGGTAGGGGGCGCTCAAGTAGCTGTCTCCCAGCTTCGAACCGATGCGGTACAGGCCGCTCTTCTCGTCGTAGTCTCCCGATTCGGGTTTCAGGTTCTCCGGGTCAGCAAGGTCGAACGGGTAGTCTTCAGGACGTGTGCCGTCTGGGTAGTCACTTTGGCGGACTTTACGTTTTGGCACGGTGTCTATCGGAGCTTCGGCATCCTGACGGGCATCAATCTGGCGAATTCGTGTGGCAGACGAAAAAAGTGCGCTATCGCCGATGCCGGCAATGGCGCTTATGCTGAACATAACTAACAGTATGTATGCTAATCTTCTGGCTTTCAATGTATTTATCCTTGTCTGGGAGGCTTCGCTCTGCTCTCGTTGCCTCCGCCGTTTTCGTTTTTATAATAATTATAACGAAATATTTCCGATATTATTGCAATAGATTGGCCTATTACTTTGATTTTTGAGTTTGAATCGAGTTCGAAGGCATGTAGATTATCTTGATTTTTACATTTTTTTAGTTTGTCTTTCATGGTTTTTGTGGAAGTGCAATAGGTAAAATCTTCCCATTTTTGAAAAATACTTTATTTATCATTGCTAAATTTTGATTTATTCCATCAATTTCGTAAATTTGCAAAATAATAATCGTAAATTTGCAAAATATTAAGACATAAAAACCAACAAAATGCCTTCAGTAGCCAAATTTACTTTACGTTTTTTTACAATCATCATAACTATTAACGTGTCAATAACATAATTTAATCAGAATATGAATTACGCAATTAGAATAAGCCAGTGTTCAGTCCGAGTGATAATTCTATTATTTTTGACATTCGTGACGATGCTGCAGGCAAAAGCGGCCGAAACGAACTATGGCGTTGCTGTCCTTAACGAAAAGAATGAGCTGGTCTTCTCCTATGCCCCCGACAGTAGGATCTCGTCCATCGAAAATCTGGCTAAAATAGACAGCCGCATTCATGTTTGGCGAGCCAAAACGACCAAGAAAAACGGTTCCACCTACTTTTATTTTGATGACCTGCGCCCATGGAAAGACTATGCTGGCCAGATTGAGAGGGTGGTATTCAACAACGATTTCTCCGCAACCCTTTGGGGCCAGCTCTCCTATTGGTTTGCCGATATGACCAGTCTCACGGAGATAGAGGGCATAGAATACCTGAATACTTCTGGCACGTCGCTGATGCTCTATATGTTTCAGGAACTGCAAAAGTTTGAAGTCTTTGGATCTCAGTTTGTTCGATACATCCATACGATGTGAACCAGGACGGGAAAGTGGATATATCTGACATTGTCGCGGTTATTAACACCATAGCCGGGGACTCGACCTACAAAGACACTGCAGACACCAACGGCGACAAAAAGACAGATATCTCCGACATCGTGGCCATCATCAACGCTATTGCGGCAGGAGACTAATAAATCATCTTTTTAAAAAATAAAAAATTATGAGACATCACGGTAAGCAAATCGTTATTACTGCCGTTCTCCTGTTTGCCGCGAGTATGGCAATGCAGGGTCAGGAGGAGAATTGGACCACCATCCGTAATGGAATTGAGTGGACCGACACAGATGGCTATATTGTTCAGGCTCATGGAGGCAACTTCCTGGAGCACGGAGGACGGTGGTACCTCATCGGTGAGGACCGTTCACGTAGCTGGAATCCCGATGTGAACCTCTACAGCACGACAGATTTCCAGATCTGGAAATTCGAGGGTAAGATCATCAAGAACCACGTGACGCACGAGGAGCTGGGGCGCAGCCGGATGATAGAGCGCCCGAAACTGATGTACAACGAGAAGACGGGTAAATTCGTGGTGTGGTGCCATTGGGAGGCGCGCGACTACTCGGCCAGCGAGGCTGCCGTGTTTGAGAGCGACAGTGTGGCCGGACCCTATGAGTGCGTGTGGGCGGGAAGGCCATGCGATACGAAGTCGCGCGACTGCAATATCTTCGTGGACAACGACGGTCAGGCCTACTTCATCTCCACGACTGACGAGAACACCAACCTCGGTCTTTTCCGTCTTTCCGAAGACTACCATTCTGCCATCTCCAAGACGCTGCTGTTTGAGGGACAGCGTCGTGAGG
The DNA here is from genome assembly GCA_946625675.1 of uncultured Prevotellaceae bacterium. Taxonomy (GTDB): domain Bacteria; phylum Bacteroidota; class Bacteroidia; order Bacteroidales; family Bacteroidaceae; genus UBA3839. Next base: position 8,421 of record CAMOTI010000110.1, read on the forward strand.
CACCCGCCATCGTGCATATCGGCGACACTTACTACATGATTTCCTCCGCATGCACAGGGTGGGATCCGAACCAGGCCAAGATTGCGACATCTGCCAGCATCGACACTGGGTGGTCAGCGCTTGAGAATATCGGTGACCGCATCGCGTTTGATACACAGGCCAGCAGCATCCTCACAATCAAGGGTACGGAGGCGACCGCATATATCTACGTTGGCGACCGGTGGATGGATCCTGACCTGCCTCGATCAAAAATCATCATGCTGCCTATCAGCTTTGAGGACGGAAAGATGGTGCTCCGCTATTATGACTCCTGGCAGATTGACCTGAAACGGGGGCTCGTGAGAACACCGTAGGTGGGTGACATAATAAGACAACAATCATTCCTCATCGCTTTACCATCCTTTCGACCTGACAAATATTTTTTTTGCTTCATTATAGTCAAAGCCAGTTATCTCAGTAAACTCGATTTTCAAATTGTCAAGTGCATACTTAAAGGCTGAGATCCTGTCTTCATCGGCTTCATCTGTAATTCCAAAAGTCTTAATTAGGTCTCTGGTTTTCTCAGCATAGAAAACTGTTCTGACAAGAAGCCATCTTTCTCTTGTCTTGTCGTCTATATAAAATTCAGCATTCCGAGTGTCTGCTGTCTTCAAGAATTTGAAGGGATTATCACTGTCCTTGGAGACAAGCATGTATAGCTTGTATTCAGGGCAATCGGGGTTGTCTTTCCTTTGATATCGTGCTCTCTGGCTAAAACTGCCTAATAATCCTAAGTTCAGAGATGTCAGACGCTGTTGCCCGTCGAGTACAACCCAATAGTCCGTGTTAGGAAACAATGGGGATGGCTTTGGAGCTTGATTACTTTTTATTTCGTGATAGTTGATGGGAAAATGGTAGAAAGACTCTTTGCCCAGTTCGTTTGTGTCTTTGTTAGATAGGCTGATGCGCCAGAAGAGCATTGTTCCGAAAGGATAGCCTAAATAAATAGAATTGAACAGATTCTCTATCTGATCCATGTTCCACACATAGTCACGTTGGAAAGAAGGTAGCACATACCTTCCGCTATTCAGATAATTTAAAGCAGATGATATTGGCTCGGAATTGTGTTTCTCTTTTTTTTGTATTCATTTATTATTTTGCAAAGTTACAATTATTTTTTGTAATTTGGCTACGTCTATTGTCTTTTTGAGGTTTTATCCTTGTTCTTTGGTGTCTATCATTGAGGATATCAATTTTTTTCGTAAAATTTATTTTTTTTCTGCCTACGCATAAAGTTTGCGTTTTGTTTTGGTTACTTTGCACTCGAAAAAGGAAAAAGTTCATTTTTTCTGATGGAAACAAGGGAACTTTGGCAGACTTCGTGTATGCGCAAGACTGAAAATCTTGAGAACGTGGTTCGACTCCGATTCCTCACTCTTTTTTCGAATAATCAAGGCCGGTGACGCAGCTGCGTCACCGGTCTTTCCGTCTCTTTATGAGTTACAAGTTTTTTCGTTTTCGTTTTATCCGTAGTTGAGAATCGCGGTCAGCCGCTTCTCCACGAGCGAGAGAACAGTGCCGGTCTTCTTCAGCAAGTTCTGGTCCTTCACCTGCGCGAGCAGCTCAATGGCTTTTTTGATGAGCCTGAAATCATCGTAGGTGAGAGGCATTTCGTTGATGGAGTAGTCTGGGTCGGCATAGCGGTAGTACTTCAGGTCGTACACCTCAATCGGGGCATTGTAGCCCAGTTTGTCCGACCGCATCATCTGAATGTCCGCCTGTACGGTACGTAGGGAAATTCCTTTGCGTATTCCCTCCAGCTCGTATAGGGCGTCTGAGCAGGCGTCAACCAAGTCTTCGATGGTCCAACGCCTGTACCTGTTTCTCAGGCATCTGTCAATGGTTTTGTAGCGTA
>CAMOTI010000111.1 GCA_946625675.1 uncultured Prevotellaceae bacterium
TACTACCAGGTGGACTCGGCAAAAAGGGCTATCAACGTCAGCGACGCCGACGTACCGGGACAGGAGGTGCTCAGCTATTTCGTAAAGGAAAGCTCATACTACGACCAGAACACCGCCACCTTCCATTCTCGTATCGTGGCTATATGCCCCGTGCTGCACAGGGCCAACGACGAGTTCTCCTATGAGTCCATGTCGCTCGACGAGGAAGACGAACTGGGAGACAGCCCGGCTGTGCAGAAATACCCTATGTTCTGGGTTCGCTTCGAGGATATCGAGCCATATATCAGCAAACAGATGGCCATGATGTCGAACCACAATCAGGCTTCAAAGATGTCAATCGCCGATTTCCTCGCCACAAACAAGTACAAAGGAAAAATCTACATGACCACCAACCTGCAGAACAGGGCCATCATGGACTACTGCAAGACCGACAGTGCGGTGGCGAAGGAGCAGAAGCGAATCGAGAAGGAAGTATCCGATTTCGAGAAGCACATTTGGACGCCACCAGTGGACTCGGCGGCTATAGCACGTCGCGACTCCATCGCGGCAGCGGAACAGGCGGCAAAGACCAAGAAACGCCGCTCATCAAGAAGAACGGCAAGGCAGGATGACCAACAGCAGGACGACACAGTGAAGGCGGAGCCAAGAAGCAGTGCCAAACGAAAAGAATCCGATGCTGACGACAAGAACGGAGAGACAACTGAGCCCAAAAGAAAAACCCGCGTCACCGCCAGACGTCAAAGGCATTAGGCCGAACCGCGCGACTTGACACGACTGCAACAAGCATACACCTCAACAGGAATAATAATCAGAGAGCCGATTTTTTTCGGCTCTCTTTTTTTAAACTATCAATTTGGCAACAATTGCTTTAGAAAAACCACACGCGCATGCTTTTCATTTTTGGCATGATGTTTTCTTTTCGTAACTTTGCAGAAAAAGAAAACAGATATGAACAGCAGCAAAATCATACAAATCATCCTGGCTTTGCTCTTTGGCAACGTGGCAATAGCTGAAGCGCAGAGAGACACGATCGACATCAGTGGCAACAACACATCATCCAGCTACGTGAGCTACAACAAAAGCATTCCCCTGCCAGCTGGAAAGACGAAGGACGTGTTGATGGCCAGATACTGCTATTTCTCGTCCACCATTGGAGGCAAAGGCACTTTATATCTGCACGCCGGGGGAGAGCGATGCTATCTCGGCACAGAGAAAGGAGCGTCATGGCCAACTTGGACAAACTTCTCTGGCGATATCCACATCATGCCTTACCAGAAGAATGCACCGGCTGCGGGATTCTATGGAGTCGTGCTGGCACACGGAGGCAAGTCGTTCTCAGCTGAGAACATAGAAGACGGTATCAAGAGCGGGAAAGTCAACAACTCCATGGAGAACAACCACGTCACACTCCACAACGGAGCCACTCTTTGCTGCGAGGCAAACACCAGCGGAGCAGGATTCCGCATCGGAGAGCTCAACACCGAGCCGAACTCTCACATCATCGGGTATATGAAGAAAAACACCCGACCAGCCTACTTCCTGCTCGGATGTCTCAACACCGACGCTACACTTGAAGGCACCATCGCACCACCCGACTACAGCGACACCCACCCGCTCGGCATCATCAAAGAGGGAACTGGAACCTATTCCATCACCGGCAACAACAACTACCTGACCGGTGCATTACGCGTGATGGATGGCACCGTACTCGTGATGAACGACTGCGAGGAAGCCAAGAGAAAGAAATTGAGAGGCGCGCTTGGAGCGAAGACCAGCGACAGCGAGCCTGTGGCTTACGTCTTTGAGAAAGGTGTGCTGGGAGGTACGGGAAGCATCGGAGGAACAGTGGACAACTATGGCACCGTCTCTCCGGGGAACGACAACGTGGGTACGCTCACACTTTCTAATTTCGTCAGCACCACGAAGAAGGCAAACTTGTTTGTCAGGCCAGCGTCAACGCTCCGCTTCAAAATCAAATCGGCGCAATCCCACGACCAGCTGAACGTGGGCGGAACCGTGAAATACTTCAATATCTGTCAGGACTTTGAGGTCAGCGACAAGATGCCTCGCATCGAGATTGTCCTGGCCGACGACGCAGATGTCAAGGTGGGGGATGAGTTCCTGGTCTTGACCGCGAAATCAAAGACCTCGCAAGGAGGTGAATGGAAGTTCGAGTTGAAACAGCCAGAAAAATTCACTTGGGAGGTTGTGGAGACCGAGGAGGACAACGCCTATACCGTCAAGCTCAGGCTGACATCCCTCGACAAACAGCAAGGCGGGAACGACGGACAGGAGGAAAAACCGGACGACACAGAGCACATGGGTGCATTCTACAACGACGGCATCGACGACGCAACGGACAAAACTACGTTGCGTGAATATGCCAGACAGAACGGAAAACATATCGGAACGGCCATCTCAACTTGGAAAAACGACATCACCAACGAGAGCCTCGCAGAAACCAAGGAAATCGGCGCGCAGTTCGATATGCTCGTAGGCGAGAACGAGATGAAGTTCGACGCACTGGAGCCTTCACGTGGCGTGTTCAGCTATGGTGCCGCCGACAACCTCGTGGCGTTTGCACAACGCCACAACATGATCGTGAGAGGACATTGCCTGGCCTGGCACTCACAGGTGCCGGAATGGGTCAGCAGCGACGGAAAGAAAAACGACAAGGGATGGAGCAAGAAAGAGGCATTGAGCATCCTGGAAAACCATATCAACAACGTGGTTGGACATTTCAAAGGTAAGATCAAGGAATGGGATGTGGTGAATGAGTGTCTCGACGACGACCAGACCACCGTACGGACCAACCCTGACGGATATGACCTGAGGAAACAGAGTGTATGGAATCTGGCTATCGGCGAGGCTTTCATCGACTCAGCTTTCGTCTTTGCCCACAGAGCTGACCCCAACGCGAAACTCTTCCTCAACGACTACGATGTGGAGTTGCAGGGAAAAGCAAAGGCCGAGGCGTTCTTCAACCTGGCAAAGAGACTGAAAGAAAGCGGAATACCAATCGACGGTGTAGGACTGCAATGCCACTTCTCCATCGGCGATGTTGACTCAGTGAAAGTCGAGAACACAATCCGGCGCTTTGCGGCTATCGGACTGGAATGTATCATCACAGAACTGGATATGGGCATTCCATCCACATCTGATCTCGATTTGGAGGAGCAGGCCCGCAATTTCAGGGTGATGACCGACATCATGCTCAACAACGACAACTGCCCCAACCTCATCATCTGGGGATTAAAGGACAACGACAGCTGGCGGAGCCAAAGCAATCCGCTGCTCTACACCGCCGGCATGCAGCGCAAACCGGCATGGTATGCAGTAAGGTCGGCATTGCGTCACAGAACCTTGATTCCGTCATCCATCAAAGCGACACAACCAGCTCCCAACTCATCAGACGACACAATCTACGACCTCTCCGGAAGGCCAATGACCACCAACTCGCTTCAACCCGGCATTTACATCCAAGGCGGAAAGAAAATCCTCATCAGATAAGTCCGCGCCCCACCCCATTCAACCCATTCCGCCCATTTCACCCATTCACCCCATTTCGCCCATTCTGCCCCATTACGCCCCATTACGCCCCATTACGCCCATTCATACCATTTTTTTGCACAAACCTATAGTTGTGTGCAAACTTTCTACACATTTTTGCTCAATCTGTGCACAAATAGGACTTTTATTTTTGCCAACTCAAATAAAATGAGTAACTTTGCATGCGTTTTTAGGGGAGATAGGATAAAAAGAGAGTTTTTATAACAACTGTATACATAGAATTTTTTAACTATCACATTAAGTATAATTTATTTATGGGTTTAAAAATCATTGTACTCGCGAAGCAGGTGCCAGACACCAGAAACGTCGGTCCTGACGCGATGACTCCTGAGGGCACAGTGAACCGTGCGGCTCTGCCGGCTGTGTTCAACCCTGAGGACCTCAATGCCTTGGAACAGGCACTAAGACTGAAGGATGCGAATCCGGGTTCCACCATCACCATGCTCACCATGGGTCTGCCGAAAGCAACGGAAGTGCTCCGTGAAGGACTCTTCAGAGGGGCGGACAAAGGCGTACTCCTGACCGACCGCGCACTCGGTGGAGCCGACACGCTCGCTACCAGCTACTCTTTGGCACAGGCCATCAAGAAAATAGGTGACTTCGACATCATCATCGGTGGACGTCAGGCTATCGACGGTGACACCGCTCAGGTTGGACCGCAGGTGGCTGAGAAGCTCGGACTCACACAAATCACATACACCGAGGAAATTCTCGAATGTACGAAAGAGAAGATTGTGGCTCGCAGGCATATCGACGGAGGTGTCGAGACCGTGGAGGGACCGATGCCGATCGTCATCACTGTCAACGGATCTGCAGCTCCTTGCCGCAGCCGCAACATCAAGCTCGTCATGAAATACAAGAACGCCAAGACGCAGCAGGAAATCGACGCGCTGGAGGAAGAGCAGAAGGCTTTCTACGCTGAACGCCCCTACCTCACCATCACTCAGTGGGGAGCTGCCGACATCGACGCCGACCCGAACCAGATTGGTAAGGCCGGTTCGCCTACGAACGTGAAAGCTGTGAAGAGCATCGTATTCAAGGCCAAGGAGAACAAGACGCTCACGGCCAGCGACGCTGACATCGAGGGACTGATTGTCGAACTCATTGAAAACAACACCATAGGATAAAACCCGGACAGACATGAACAACGTATTCGTATATTGTGAACTTGAAGGCAACAAGGTTGCCGAGGTAAGTCAGGAGTTACTCACGAAAGGACGTAAACTCGCCAACACACTTGGCGTACAGCTCGAGGCTGTATGCGTAGGTGCAGGACTCGAAGGAGTTGAGAAGCAGATTATCCCTTACGGTGTTGACAAAGTACACGTGTTCGACGCACCGGGACTTTTCCCCTACACTTCTCTCCCACACACTTCTGCTGTGGTCAACCTCTTCAAGGAGGAGCTGCCGCAGATCTGCCTCATGGGCGCCACTGTCATCGGACGTGACCTCGGTCCACGTGTGTCATCGGCTCTCCACTCTGGTCTGACTGCCGACTGCACACAGCTCGAAATCGGTGAGTTCGACATGAACGTGAAGAACGAGGCTGGAGAGATGGTGAAGAAGCACTATGAGAACCAGCTCTATCAGATCCGTCCGGCTTTCGGAGGCTCTATCATCGCCACCATCGTCAACCCGGAGCACCGCCCGCAGATGGCAACTGTGCGTGAGGGTGTGATGAAGATGGAGATTCTCGATGAGAACTACAAAGGAGAGGTCATCCGCCACGACGTGGACAAGTACGTGCCTGTGACTGACTATGTAGTCAAGGTGCTCGACCGCCACGTGGAGGCTGCGAAGAACAACCTCAAGGGCGCAAACATCATCGTGGCAGGTGGCTACGGTGTAGGATCCGCTGAAGGGTTCAACCTCCTCTTCGAGTTCGCCAAGGAAATCCACGCTGAGGTGGGAGCCAGCCGTGCCGCTGTCGACGCAGGATGGATCGACCACGACCGTCAGATTGGACAGACCGGTGTCACCGTTCGTCCGAAAGTGTACATCGCATGCGGTATCTCTGGCGCCATTCAGCACATCGCGGGTATGAAAGAGGCTGGTATCATCATCTCTATCAACTCTGACCCCAACGCGCCGATCAACCAGATTGCAGACTATATCATCACAGGAACTATCGAGGAGGTTCTTCCTAAATTCATCAAGTATTACAAGAAAAACAGCAAATAATCATGGCTAATATATATACGGACAATCCAGAGATCAAGTTCCACATGCAGCACGAGCTCATGAAGAGAATCGTGGAGCTCAAGGAGCGTGGATTTGAGGACAAGGACAAATACGACTATGCGCCTCAGAACTTCGAGGACGCGATGGACAACTACGACCGCACACTCGACATCGTGGGCGACGTCACTTCAAACGTCGTGGCTCCCAACGCAGAGGATGTGGACGCGGAAGGACCTCACTGCGAGAACGGACGCGTGCGCTACGCTTCCAAGACCTACGAGAACCTCGACGCCACCATCAAGGCTGGCATGAACGGTATGACAATGCCTCGTCGTTACGAAGGTCTGAACCTGCCTATCACCGTCTACACGGCTGCTAACGAGATTGTCAGCGCAGGCGACGCCGGATTCGAGAACATCTGGTCGCTCCAGGACTGCATCGAGACACTCTATGAGTTCGGTAGCGAGGACCAGCGTCAGCGTTTCGTTCCGCGCGTTTGCCACGGAGAGACCATGTCTATGGACCTCACCGAGCCGGATGCCGGTTCCGACCTGCAGAGCGTCATGCTCAAGGCTACTTACTCCGAGGAGGAGGGATGCTGGCTGCTCAACGGTGTGAAGCGATTCATCACCAACGGCGACTCTGACATCCACCTCGTGCTCGCCCGTTCTGAAGAGGGCACTCGCGACGGACGTGGACTTTCCATGTTCATCTACGACAAGCGTCAGGGTGGTGTCAACGTACGCCGCATCGAGAACAAGCTGGGTATTCACGGAAGCCCTACTTGCGAGCTCGTCTACAAGAACGCGAAGGCTGAGCTTTGCGGCGACCGCAAGCTGGGTCTGATCAAATACGTGATGGCACTCATGAACGGTGCACGTCTCGGAATCGCAGCTCAGTCGGTAGGTATCGAGCAGAGCGCATACGACGAAGGACTGGCATACGCACGCGACCGCAAGCAGTTCGGCAAGGAAATCATCAACTTCCCGGCTGTCTACGACATGCTCGCCACGATGAAGGCAAAGCTCGACGCAGGTCGTTCTCTTCTCTATATGACCGCACGCTACGTAGACATCTACAAGGCACTCGAGGACATCGCACGCGACCGCAAGCTCACACCGGAAGAGCGTCAGGAACTCAAGAAATACTCTCGTCTGGCCGACGCGTTCACGCCGCTGGCCAAGGGTATGAACTCTGAGTTCGCCAACCAGAACGCCTACGACTCCATCCAGATCCATGGTGGTTCGGGCTTCATGCTCGAGTACAAGTGCCAGCAGCTCTACCGCGACGCACGTATCACCAGCATCTACGAGGGTACCACTCAGCTGCAGACCGTGGCTGCGCTCCGCTACATCACCAACGGCACATACCTCGGCATCATCCGCGACTACGAGGCACTCGGAGCACTTCCTGAGTATGAGGCTTACATGAACCGCATCAAGGAGATGGCCAACAAGCTTGAGGCAGCCACCAACGCTGTCAAGGAGCAGGCTAACCAGGAGTTCACAGACTTCTGCTCTCGCAAGCTCTATGAGATCACGGCTTACACCATCATGAGCCACCTCATCCTGCAGGACACCCAGAAGGCACCTGAGCTCTTCGCCAAGAGCCTCAACGTGTTCATCAACCATGCGGAAAGCGAAGTGGAGAAGCACTTCAACTATATCCGCAAGATGACTCCGGAGCTCCTCGACAACTACCGTGCTGAATAAGCATCAACATCAACCATCATAGCCAAAAGAGGGCTGCCCACCAAGGCAGTCCTCTTTTTTATGTAGAGACGCCCCGCGGGGCGTCTTGTAACTAAACCATACCGCATGGCAAATAGCCGAATAAAATAATAACCAAATAAATAGGAAAACTTTGGAACAGCGAGTGCAAAGTTAAGCTTGCTTAAACTTTGCCGAGTCGTGACAAAGTTCATGAAATAAATCGTAAATAGTAAATCGTAATTTAAAAATGGTCCGATGGTGAAACCTTATGCTTGACGAAGAAATACACGTTCTCCATCGCGTTGAACAACCACCATCGCTTCACCGGCGTATATCCGGGCTTGATACGCAGGTTCCAGGATATACGGCGAGTCTCTATGGTATTAAGTATTTCTGTGAACTGGTTCTTGATTTCCTGACGTTCCTCAGTCGAGAACTGCTTCCGGTAGAGATAATAGAAATAATAGCAGTCCACGACGATGAGCCAACGGTGGGACTCATAGAAGTCGAGGATTTTCTGGCTCTCGCTGTCGCTGCCGAGCATGCCGGCCTCTGCCTCCCGTTCCAGCGTGCGTTTCAAGTTCAGATTGGCAAACATATACTCGAAACGCAATATTGTGGGCTTGCTCGTCGACGCGTCCTTGTGCTTCAGATAGAAATACTCGCCTTCGCTGAAGACGACATGGCGGGAATGAAGATAATGGACGCACGTCGTGTTGTCGTCGCTATACAGGCGGCAACTCGTGTCGTAGGGATACTGACGGAACAACTCGGCCCGGGCCAGGTAAAGACCGTGGATGCTCTGGTCGAGACTCAGCACGAACGCGTCCTTGCCGGTCATCAGCTTGTGGGTCGTGTGGTTCTCAAATTCCTCCATGCGTATTCCATCACCCTCTTCCTCCGGATAGCACAACATCAGCTTGAACAACGCACAGTCGCACTCATCACTCTCGTTCAGCGCGTTGTAGGCCTTCTCCAATGAGTCGGGCGCAAACCAGTCGTCGCTGTCCAGCATCGTGATGAACTCGCCGTCAGCCAACTTGATGCCCTCGTTGCGGGCCACGGCCTGGCCGCGGTTCTCCTCCTGCTCAAGCACCAACACCCGCGGATCTTTCTCCGCATATTCATGGAGTATCGAGAGCGTGGAGTCTGTGGAGTGGTCGTCTATACATATTATCTGGATGTCAGATAAGGTTTGTGAACAGAGCGAGTCAAGGCACTTCCGGATGTGGGCCTCGTCGTTGTACACGGCGGTCAAAACACTGATCTTACTCATGGCGACGGCGGAATTTGGATTTTAGTTTTTCTATGAACTGGGTCTCTTTGGAAAGTATGCGGACGGACAAACCGAGGGAAAGCAGGCCCAACAGTCCTCCAAGACACCATCTTACCCATCCGTGGCTATGGAAAGCCAGGACGATGGCGCAGCAGAGCAAAAGACCATGGACCACGTATATCCACATGTGACTGAAGTCGAAGCGGAAATGATAACGCCAGCGGTACAGGCCGTAAATCATCAGAAGGTCAAGCAGACCGCAGGCAGATATCGTGAAGCCCGTGGCGGCAAGCCCCCACTTGGCGTAAGCATAAGGCACAACCACGGCTATCAGCACATCATACACCAACTCGGTCAGCATATACATCTTAGAGTCTCCACGGGCCAAGGCAAGGTAACTTACTGGAAGGCACAACGCGCGGAAATACATAAACAGCAACGCACCAATCGACATGCTGACACAGTCCACGAAAGCCTGTGTGAACAAGATCGGGATGATTAACGGCATGCCGATGGCAAAGAAGATGAGAAACGGGGAAATCAGCAGCACACAGACTTCTATCTGATGGTTCACCGTGTCGTTCTGAAGACGGATGTCTCCTCCTGTCGACGACAGGCGTGGATAATAGTCGGCATCCATCGCGCTGAAGATAATCGAGGCATACACCACGGCCATCGTGTAGCCACGGTTGTAAAGGCCCACATCGCCCAGACCGTTCGACTGCTCGATGAAATAATTCACAAACAGCTCGCTTCCCTTGCCGAACAGGCCGGCCACTATCAGGCCGATGCCCAGGCGGAGCATCGGCACTCCTTCACGAAGATACTCACGGGAGAAAAGGCCCAGACGGTAAGGAAGGCCTTGGGCGGAATAATGGAGAGTGGTCAGCATCACAAGCAACTGACTCAGCAGCAAAGCGTATGGGATGCTTTCGCTTCGCATGAAATAGAAGCAGGGGGCAAAAACGGCCAGGATGATGAATGCCACCAGCACGGACACTTTCGTCAGGCTCATCAGCCGCTTCGTCCCTTTCAGCACGGCCATCTCTCCTCCGGTCACGGCCATCATCAGAATCACGGGCGACACAACAAGGAAATTCACCGTCTTGTAGCTCTCCGACAACAGCCAATGGCAGCAGATGCAGGCCACCATGCCCAACAGGCCCACCATCACGCTGTAAGTGCGCAAAGTGGTCACGTAATGGAGCGTGCGCGCATGATTCTCCTGCGCCGACACCTCCGACACATGTTTCACGCCGCTGATGGAGATGCCGAAATTGGTCGACTCGCTCAGCAGGTTCGTCGCCTTGTTGTACATGTCGAGCATGCCCATGCCCGACGGGCCTAAAAACATGGCGGCTATCTTGTTGCGGATGATGTTCATCAGCATGTTCAGCACCTGAACCAGCCCGAATATGCCGGTGTATTTCAGGATGTGATTCAGGCCACCATCGCGCTTATTATGTTGTTTTTCTTTGCTCATGGATAATTTGTCACAATAATTTAACGTTTTTTCATCGTTTATATTGCAAAAATCCGTATCTTTGTGCAAAAATATGAAAAGTGAATAGTGAAATCTTGGAGCAGCGAGTGCAAAGTCAAACTTGTTTGAACTTTGCCGAAATCTCCGTTTGAGCCGAATACAATATCAAACTTGCTTGAGCATTGTTGGGGCACAGGAGATTCACCGAAGGTAATCGTGACAAGATTCTACGAAGTGAAAAGTTTATTCACTCATTCAATATGGTAATCTCATTCAACTTTAAACATTAAACTTTAAACTAAAAAAAGTGAAAATCGTAATTCTTGACGCATACACTTCCAATCCCGGCGACCTCTCATGGGATGGACTTTCTGAACTGGGCGAGCTCCACGTCTACGAACGGACAGAGACGTCCGAACTTGTTGTGGAGCGATGCAAAGGCGCTGAAATCGTGCTCACCAACAAGACCATACTCAGCGTAGAAATCCTCAACCAACTGCCCCGCCTGCTCTATATCGGGGTTTTGGCAACGGGCTACAACGTGGTGGATTTCGAAGCAGCAAGGAAACAACATATTGTCGTCACGAACATTCCGGCATACAGCACCGACAGCGTGGCACAGGCGACATTCGCGCATATACTCAACATCACAAACCGGGTGGGTGACTATGCGGACGGAATCGCGCATGGAAAATGGGAGCAGTCAAAAGACTTCTCCTACCTCTCCTACCCTCTCCATGAGCTTACGGGACAGACCATCGGTATTGTCGGCCTCGGAAACATCGGAACGAAAGTGGCTAAGATTGCATTGGCTTTCGGTATGAAAGTCATCGCCTTCACATCGAAAGAGCAGGAAGCACTTCCCGAAGGCGTTGTCAGGATGAACATGGACGACCTCTTCGAGACGGCCGACATCATCAGCCTGCACTGTCCGCTCACGGAATCCACCCGCCATCTCGTCAACAAAGACCGGCTCGCCACGATGAAGCCGAACGCCATCATCATCAACACCGGCCGCGGACCATTGGTGGACGACCAGGCACTGGCCGACGCGCTCAATGCCGGAACCATACAGGCTTACGGGGCTGACGTCATCACCCAGGAGCCGCCACGCAACGGGAATCCGCTTCTGTCTGCCCGCAACGCCTTCTTCACCCCGCACATCGCATGGGCCACCTTCGAAGCCCGCCAACGCCTCATTAACATCGCCACGGCCAACGTCAAGGCCTTCATCAGCGGCTCCCCACAAAACGTAGTGGAGTTCTAAAAAAACACACCGAAGCTCACCTGCACTGGGGGCGTGGACGTCCCCGTCCGCGCCAGCCATCGAGGGCTCGATGCCCGAGACGGCTGTCAAAAAAATATGTGCTGACCGTGCTTCGCCGGCCAATTGTGCTGGCGAGACGCCCACTATCCCAGCCAAGACCAATATAGGCAAATCCACATGGTTTTAGGCATGTCAGCAGTTCTTTCAGTACATTCATTTCCGTCTGATCATTTCTTTTTAGGTTTTTTGTTGAATCTATATGACAGGCTCACCATCACATATCTGGTGATTACGTTTCTCCATGTTTCTTTGCGTCCATACGAATTGACTGTTTGGAAAACATTGTCAATATTACCGAACAAATCATAGCCGACCAACCGGAACTGCACCCTGTCTTTCATGAAAGAACTACCAATCTGAAGATTTAGCACCAATTTATCAGTGTTCATGCTGGGGTCGGAATAAGCACGGCGGCCGTACATCGTCATGTCGCCGGAAAGTCTCACATTCCAAGGAAGATTTATACCACCTTTTAGACCATAGGAGAAATCCCACCCGCATACAGGCTCAGAACCGGCTGCCGACGTTTTCACATGCTGGTAACTGACAACACCAAACAACGACAGCAGAAAACCGCCCCTGTCATAGCCAAGTGACAGGCGCTGAGACAGCTGATTGTGTCTTGAAGACTGAATACCATTCACAAACTCACAGCTTTTCGTTGTCGACACAGAGGTGTATCCGTCCAGCTTGACGGGTATTTTCGGAATGGGATTAAGACCATAATAGCGAAGGATGGCAGACAGCTCATAATTTCCGTTGGTGTTACATTGGGTCAGGGTGGTCACTCCCGTAAGTCTGTCATACAACACACTATTCATCAATGCGTTTCGTTTTTGACTGTACAACGCAGAGAATGAAAGCATCGTCCGTTTCATCCAATTGTTCCTGTTCCATAAAAACTGAATGTCGTGGATTGTTACCATCTTCAGCTGAGGGTTGCCTTTCATCACCAACAACGGATTGACGTCATCGACATAAGGCAGAGCACTTGTCAGAGAAGGGAACTGGTGGGAGACAATGTAGTTCAGTGAATAGTATTCACCTTTCTGAGCATTGTCAAGTGTGAGAGACACATTGGGGGAGAACACCTCATCGTTTCTGATCAGAACTGTGTCAATCATGTTGCGCTGGTAGGCCAACCGTCTTCTCTGAAAATCCTGATTCATGCCGATGTTTGTCTGGAATTTGAGCTGTCCGGACAGATCGTACTGCCAACTCACGCCAAGCATAGGAGAATGGTGGACCGTCTCTTCTTTTGAGTGGTAGGAATTGACCACGTCGCGCTGCTGAAAGAGCTCCTCAAACTCATCGCCGGCTGTGTACATGTTGCGTGGCGACTTGTCCGACGCTTTATTGATTTCGTATTTTGGCGTGATGAAAAGTCTGCTTTTGGAATAGACAAACTTCAGGGAATAGTCTGCCCCAAACGAATAGTTGTAGGTGTTTGTAGGTGTTTCAGCATACATCCGTTTGTAATTGTCAGACAAAGATTCGTCAGCATGGTAATACCGAACGTTGTTCACCTCATCCGATTTCATTTTACCATCCGTCAGGCCAGCCTTCATCCTGAGGTTCAGCTCGTCAAACGCATACAGACGGATGGTGGCATTGGCTGACAAATCGGCATGAAGCGTATGACCGTTATTCCGCCGTTCCACACGCTGGGTGTTGGTCACCAGCTTTTGCTGATAGAAGGTGGTATTGCCACTGACGAAAATACTGTCAAGAGAGGCGCCCCTGTATTGCTCAGCGGGATTGCCGGACATGTCGAGAAACATCGAAGAGCCAAAATCTCTGGAGCCGGTGTAATCCAGTGTGGGTAATATCTCTACATATACTTTGCTGCCGGGTTTTTGCAGTGTCAGCTTGTGTGTGGTCTTCAGATGTGAAGAACGCAGCCTGCTTTGTGAACGGAAGCGTGAATAGGTGTCGCCTCCTGACAGAAACTGGGTGGCGGAGATATAGTTATGGACATTCTGATTGCTTTGGTCAAATATCACGTTGCCCTCATATTTGAAACGTTTACGCCGGTCGTCAATCAGATGCATGAAGCCTGCAGAGTAGTAGCGCGATGGTGAGACCAGGTCGTATTGAGTTTTCCAGTCACCGCCAGAACCGGGAACAGACGCATTGTTGGTGTTATTCACATTCCCGAAAACAACGGAACGGCTATAGTTTGAGAAGCGGAGGCCGAACAACTTGCCTGAGTAATGGTTGTCCGTCCCGACACCACCATCCCCGTTCAACGACCAGCCAAATGAATAAACCTTCTTCAAATTCACGTCCATCACCAGCTCTTTGTCTCTCCTTGTCATGGATTCTATGCCCAGAGCCGTGTTCTTGTCGCTTTCCCTTCTGTAAATTTTTATGTTATTCACCATATAGCCGGGAAGGTTCTCAAGGGCAATCCTGGGATTTCCCTTGAAGAAGTCACGTCCGTTCACCATCAGGTTATCTACGAACTCCCCATTCACGAATATCTGACCGTTACGCAGCTCTACACCGGGAAGTTGGCGAACAAGGTCGTCCAACATACTGCCGTGAGCCAACTGGAATGCATCGGCATTATACACAATCGTATCTCCGCGGTAAAACATCTTGACTTTCGTAGTTTTTATCACAACATCCTCAAGCTGATGCTCACGCATGGACATAGGCAGTTTACGCAGTTTGAATGTACCCAGCGACTGAGCTGTCTTCCGGTAGTTGATAAACGACACTTTCACCTTCTGGCATTCAGGGTAATAGTTTCTGGCTGAGAGCATCAGCACATATTCACCGCTGGATAGCCCGCTGATGTTGAAGCCGCCTTTGCCGACTGTAGTTGCAACGATTCTGACGGTATCGGAATCATACAGCATAGTCTGGCAGCTGTCTATGGGTTCCCCGGTGAAGATGTCTATCACACTGCCATATATTCTGTTCTGACAGAAAGAACTCAGTGCAGACAAAAAGAGCAGAAGACAGATTATTTCTTTTTTCTCAAACACAAATGACATATTTGCAAAGGGTGTGTCAAAATAAATGTGATGTCACTATCAAGACGAGATACCCAACTAAATTGTACAAGCATATAGCATAAGTTATTAATATTCAGACGACAACCCAAACAGAACTTGTATTATTTCTGCGAAAGGACTCTCTTAATATAACGTGAGTTCGGTATAAGAAAAGTATTAAAAAAGTTGTAGGAGTGATAAATTGTTAGTAACTTTAAAGGTGAAAATCAAAAGTTTAACCATTAATTCACCACTCCTATGGATACTGCAAATTTAGTAGAATTTTTTTGTATATTCGATGAATTTTGTAAATATTTTGACATTGAGTTAAAAAAACATGTAATTGAGGACTCAAACAAGCGCCATCGTAACCGCAAAGATCGCATGTCCGACAGCGAGATTATGACAATTCTCGCTCTGTCAACAATTTCGCAGCGAATCTGCTGGCAGGCATGATCGCATACAATCTC
>CAMOTI010000112.1 GCA_946625675.1 uncultured Prevotellaceae bacterium
TCTCAAAGAACGATTTTTTATCGTGTGCCTCCCGTTTTTCGGAAAGCGAGTGCAAAGTTACAACCTTTTTCCGAACCCACCAAATATTCAAGCAACTTTTTTGCGAAAATATGAGATTTTTTTGCCAAGACAGGAAAAATCGGGATGGTTTTAAGTGAAAAGTGAATAGTGAATGGTCAAAAGTGTAGTTTCTGATGCTATGAGGGCTGGGACGAGGGAGGGGGTGAAAAAGGATGGGAGTTGATGGGAATTTGATGGGAACAATGGGAATTGATGGGAGGGATGGGAGTTGATGGGCGGAATGGGATGGCGCAGAGATGGTATGAAATAATATACCTTATTATATAAAGGGATAATTATTGATTGAAGAATGCGACGGGATGGAGATAGGATGAATTATAGATTTGAGACGGCACGATGCAGGAGTCGATTCTGCGGAAGAGAACATTATAGGAATGGCGGTCGGGGCCGACAATGTCGTAGCCTGCATGCTTGAAGGCATGCCAGATAAGCTCGCTGCAATAGAACTTGGTCGTGTCGTTCTCGTCGTAGTCGTTGTCGAAGAGTGTACCACGAAGAAAAACGGCTTTTGCGGCCTGCGCTGCTTTTGCAGCCACCAAGGAGTCATCCATGCGGCATACTGCCCCAGCCCAAGCACGGTCGACACGGAAGAATAGTTCGAGAGGATCCATCTTTACTCGCTCGGAATCTCCGGGAAAGTCAAGCTCATCGGGAACTGCATGTACGACACGAAACAGTCCGGCAGAGTCGACCACAATTCCGCAATGGGAATATAGTCCTCCTCGGTCGGCGATGTTGACCACATTGCTCTCGAGCGATTCCCCCAGCCGGAACACGACGTCCCCTACCCTGAGTTGGACAGAATCGGGCAGAACCGATGCGAGTTCTTTTTTCCCGCAACCGCAGGAAAAACAAAAAAGAGTTGTAAAAACTGTCCAAAAAGAAAAAAATAATGCCCTCATAATGTATTTTTTCGGTTTGAATTTGCAAATTTACGAAAATTTATCCTATATTTGCAAAAAATATATACTTTTAAGTGAAAAGTGAATAGTGTAGTTACTCCGATGATGAGTTTTAAGGACGAAAATTTAAATGATAATTTGGTTGATTTTTTTAAGAAAGAAAATTAAAAGAAAATTAGAATCAGAAAATACCAAAAAGGCAAGAAAGATATAGGCAACAGATATACAAGAAAGATATAAGAATTTACAAACTCCAATTTTTAATAACATTATTATTTTATTTATTAACCCTTTAATTATTACAAAAAGAGATGAAGAAACTTATCGGTTTTATTTCAGCAGCCGTTATCCTGATGATGGCAGCATGTACGAAGGACGCTCCAGGTCCAATCGTTGAGAAAGCAATGAACGACATGATTAACGGCAACTATGAGGCATTCATAGACGCATGTGACCTCGGTGAGGACAGCCTGCCTGCAGACCAGGTTAAGCAAGGCAAAGACCTTGCCATCAGCATGCTGAAGAAGACAATGGACGGCATCAAGGAAGGCAAGGACGAAGAAGCCAAGAAGAAACTCCCCAAGAGCTGCAAGGTACTTGACGAGCAGATTGACGGCGACAAGGCAGTTGTAGAACTTGAGATCACTTCTGTGGGTGGCGAGACCAGCAACTCGAAGATCCAGCTGAAGAAGAACAAGGCTGGTGTATGGAAGATTTCAAACAGCAACGACATCATGCCTCAGGCTCCTGCCATGAATCTTGATGAAGAAGGAGCAGAGGAAGGTGCAGAAGAAGAAGTTGCTGAGGAGGAGACAGGGGAAGCTGCTCCTGAGGCAGAAGGCGAAGAAGAGCCGGCCGAGGACGCAGCAGACGCTGAGGAAGCTCCTGCAGCAGAGGACGCTCCTGCAGAGTAAACACCTGCAAAGAGATAATTTTTAAAAGGCAGCACGAAAGTGCTGCCTTTTTTGTTGAATGTTAGAGAGTCGGATGGCGGGTTGTAGGAGGGGATGAGATTCTGGAGCAGCGAGCGCAAAGCCAAGCTTGCTGGAGCTTTGCCGAGTCGCAACGGAATCCTGCTAAGCGGATCCGTCTTCCCAAGTAGGACGGTTGAAGGTACGTTGGACATTAGTTAGTAATAGGTGGGCTCGGTACGTATCAGGAGCGTGGGTGCTCCAGAAAACGGATTTTTCCGCTACTAAACGCAGAAAACCTACCCGGCAGGCGGGGCAACGGAGTCGCGACGGAATCCAGCTAAGCGAGTCCGTCTTCCCGAGTAGGACGATTGTAGGTACGTTGGACTTTGATTGGCAATGGGTTGTTGGGTTCGGAAGGAATCAGGGAAGGAGGTACTTGTCGAAGAAGTTTTCGATACGAGTGAAGAGGTGTCGTCGAGTGTTGCCTCCATAGATACCATGATTACGGTTGGTGTAGACCTGCATTTCAAACTGTATGTTGTTTTGTACAAGTTTTTCAGAGAGTTCGGCCACATTCTGATAATGCACGTTGTCGTCGGCCAGTCCATGGCAGATGAGCAGATGTCCGTTGAGTTTCTGATATCGGTGCATCGGAGAGATGTCGTATCCCGATGGATTTTCCTGTGGTGTGCGCATATATCGCTCGGTGTACGCGCTGTCGTAATAGCGCCAGTCGGTGACCGGAGCCACAGCGACACCACAGCAGAAGACCGGTCGTCCCTCACACATAGACATGATGGTGTTGAATCCTCCGAAGCTCCATCCCCAGATGGCGATACGATCCTTGTCGACATAGGGGAGCGATCCAAGATAGAGAGCCGCCTCCACCTGGTCTTTTGACTCCTTGTCGCCAAGAGTCAAGTACGTGGACTGCTGGAAGTCCCGTCCGCGTCCTCCAGTTCCCCGTCCGTCTACACAAGCCACGATATATCCCTTCTGTGCGAGGCGGTGTTCCCAGATGAGTCCTCCCGCATTGCCGTTTTCCCAAGAGTTGTGGACTTGCTGGTCGCCCGGTCCGCTGTACTGATACATGATGACAGGATACTGTTTTGCCGGGTCAAAGTCAGCCGGTCGCACCATCCATCCATTGAGTTCCACCCCTTCCGAGGTCTTGAACGAGAAAATTTCCGGCTTGCCAATGTTGAGTTCCGCGTATTCCTCCTTCAGTCTTTTGTTGTCTTCGAGCACCCTTACCACCTCGCCGTCCGCATCCCGGAGTGTAGTGACATAAGGCGTGTTGATGTCGGAGAAGACATCAATAAAGTACTTGCATCCCTTCGAGAATTCCGGTTCGTGAGTGCCTTTTTCCTTGGTGAGCATCCGTTTCTTCCCCTTAGCGTCGACACAATAGACATATTGTTCGAGCGGGCTGCCTTCGTTGGAAGAATAGAAGAAGAGTTTTCCCTTAGTGTCGGTGCCATAGTAATCATTGACGACAAATTCCCCTTTCGTCAGTTGCGACGCCATCGTCCCATCTTGGTTGTAGAGATAGAGATGGCGGAATCCGTCGCGCTCAGACAACAGGACGAACTGTCCATCAGTGAAGTCCATGTGATTATAGAACGAAGTCTCAATATAATTTTGGGCTTTCTCCCTGACGAGTAACCGAGTCTGTCCGTTCCGCGTGTTTGCCTCGTAGACGTCACATCTGTTCTGATGCCGGTTGAGCGTGACAACCGCCACCTTGTCTTTCCCCGCCATAGGCAGCACGCGCGGGATATATCCGTCGTCGTCGAGCGGCACGTTAATCGTCTGAATCCGCTGCGTCTCCAAGTCGCAGCTGAGCACCATGACCTTTGCGTTCTCCTCTCCTGCCTTCGGATACTTATATTCATAATTTGAGGGATAGAGCCGGTTGTCCCCCATTTGTGGCGCCGCCCCCATGAAATATTGAAAGGCAAACGTCTTCACGTTGGTCTCGTCCGTTCTCATCCATGCAATCATCTTGGAGTCGGCGGTGAAAGCATAGGCCTTGTTGTACTCGAACTCCTCCTCATATACCCAGTCGGGCTTTCCGTTGATGATGTAGTTGAATCGTCCATCGGTTGTGATTTGGATTTCCTCCCAAGAATTGAGGTCGACAAAAAAGAGGTTGTTTTTCCTCACGAACGCAATTTTCTTGCTGTCGGGCGAGAACGACGGCACTTCCTGTTCTCCCCCCGCAGAGAGTTTTCGAAGAGACTTGTCGTTTCGGTCGTAGACATACCACTGCGACGTGAAAGACCGACGGTAGATAGGGTTGTGTGTGGTCTCGAGCAGTATTTTGTTGCCGTCAGGCGAAATGATATAATCTCTGAAATAGTTGATTTTCTCGCCGTTAGTGTCGCGAACAGAGAAAATCGTCTCGACGTTGTCTCCCGTCTTGTAAGAGCATTTCAGGATTGCGTCGTTGGCATCGGAAATGCGGGAGTAGTGTTCCCCGTCGTCCATGGGGTTGAGTCCGTCGATACGGTCGGGATAGTATCTGTAGAGAACCACCGCCTCGAGAGAGATCTGCTGAGCGCTGGCAGATAAAGAAAGAGCCAGTATCAGGAAAAAAGAAGCTATACGAAACATGATGAGAATATAACGATTTGAAATTTGAGATTTATTGACATGCGATGATGTCCTTGATGACCTCTGCCGCACATACGAGTCCTGCCGCGGCAGGGACGAAAGCGTTGGAGGCAGGAATATGACGTTTCCCTGAAGGAGGTGTTTCGGCAGCCGCAAGAGGTTTGAGAGGGTTTTCATCGGAGAAGACCACCTTGACGTGGTTTATTCCCATCTGCCTCAGCTTGGTGCGCATGGCCTTCGCCAGCGGGTCGGTGTGAGTCTTCGCCAGGTCGGTGACACGGAAAGCCGTAGGGTTCACTTTGTTTGCAGCCCCCATGCTTGAGATGACCGGCACCTGCAGCTCATGACAGCGTCGTATGATGTCGATCTTCGCCGCCACGGTGTCGATGCAGTCTACGACATAGTCATAATCCTGAAGTCTGATTTCGTCAGCGTTCTCCGGAAGATAGAAGACAGGAAGGGTTTCCACCTCGCAAGCCGGGTTGATGTCGAGAATCCGCTGTCGCATGACTTCCACCTTGAGTTGTCCGATAGTGGAGTGCAGTGCTATGATTTGGCGGTTAAGATTTGTGATGCTGACCGTGTCGTTGTCGACGAGAGTGATATGCCCCACCCCGCTTCTGGCTATGGCCTCAGCCGCATACCCTCCAACTCCCCCAACCCCGAAAATAATGATACGGGAACAGGCAAGGCGTTCTATCGCCTCCTGTCCCCATAGCATACGAGTTCTTTCGAACTGGTCGATGTCGGATGTAGTCATCAGAGCAGCGTTTTCAGTTTCTCCTCAATTTTGTCGGCTCCGTCAGTGGGTTCGAATCGTTTCACCACGTTACCCTCACGGTCGACAAGGAACTTGGTGAAGTTCCATTTGATGGATGACTTAGAGGCATAGTCAGGGTCAGCTTTCTTCATCATGTTGTCGAGCAGCGTACCGAGTTCATGATTCGGGTCGAATCCCTGGAATCCCTGCTTCGATTTGAGAAAAGTGAAGAGCGGGCACTCATTGTCTCCGTTCACCTCAACCTTCTCAAAGAGCTTGAAGCGAACCTTAAAGTTGATGGAGCAGAACTCCTTGATTTCCTCAACAGAACCCGGTGCCTGCTGTCCGAACTGGTTGCAAGGGAAGTCGAGAATTTCGAACCCCTTGTCGACATACTTCTCGTAGAGGTCCTCCAGTTCTTTGTACTGTGGAGTGAATCCACACCTTGTTGCTGTGTTGACGATGAGCATCACCTTACCCTTGTACTCACTCAGACTCACGGTCTGTTCTTTTGCGTCGAGGACGCTGAAATCATAAATTGACTGCGCTGACATAGTCTCAAACGAAATAAATAACGTTAATACTAAAAAAATTTTCTTTAATAATTCCATTGGTCTTTTGCTGTTTTAAAAGTTACAACTATGGCCATATCCCCGTTCAGCCGATGAAGCTTCTATAATTCCATAGAAATAAATGCAAATTTACATGTTTTTTTTCAGACAATAAAGAAATGTCTTCTTTTTTTACAGTCGGAATCATGGTTCTTCGGAAAATCGGATTGGTGCAGCATCTGTATTAGGCCCTTCACTGCTCTTCCTGTTGTTCCTCAGCCAGGAAGTCGGGATTCCGCTTGATGTACTCATAACCGAAGCGGCATCGCAGGCAGTTGCGTTTCTCGCAGTAGTTCTTGGAAAGCTGCATGAGCGCCTGGGAGTCGGCGGCCGACTCGCAGGTGATGCCCGCTTGCCGCCATTTGGAGATATAGGAATTGGACTCCGCCTTGATGTTCTCCATGAGGTCGAAGGCCCTGTCGCAAAGTTCGTCCGAGGCTTTGTACCGTCCGTAGGCAAAGAGGAACGGCACAACAGAGTTGATGATGATGAGGTCGATGGAAGATTTAGATATGCGCTTGTCGGACTCAGGCGACAGGTTCTGCTTGAATGAGAAATGGCGGAGCCAGTAGTCGCTGACGCTCGGGATGTCCTTCTCCGAAACAAAGAGGCCGTATAGTGATTCCACATCTTTAGCAGCCAGAAGCTTAGAGAGCGACAAGCTTCCGCGGTAATAGAGCATGGCCAGCTGCGCAATCCTGACTTCCGGGAAACTCTCCGGACGCACCTTCCGCGTCCAGAGCGAAGGGTCGATAGGTGTGAAAGAGAACTTATGCCGCATGAAGGCATATTCGTTGCGCAAACGCACGTAATAGTCGCCGTAGTCGTCATGCGGTTCGTTGAGCAACCCCGCCTGTCCAAAGAAGACGGCCTCAATCTGGAAAAGCGAGTCGCGGTGTTTCCCCAGCGCGATGAGCGGGAACGACTTCGCCCATCGCTCGAAGGCATCACCGTTCTTTCCGAATCCAAAA
Organism: uncultured Prevotellaceae bacterium; assembly: GCA_946625675.1. Lineage (GTDB taxonomy): Bacteria > Bacteroidota > Bacteroidia > Bacteroidales > Bacteroidaceae > UBA3839. Next base: position 6,856 of record CAMOTI010000112.1, read on the forward strand.
TTTCGTGCAATAGTAACAAAGAATGTTGACTCCCAATCCCTGGAGAGCTGTTCCCACCGCTCTTTGACCGCCTCACTACGCTGCTCGAGCCGCTCCACCTGTAGTGCCGAGAGCCAGGAGTGTACCATCAGCCGCGGGAACGAGGGCACCTCCTTACTGCAAGGCGGAAACGAGTCGGATCGCGAGAGCTGGTCGTAGTTCTGCCTCACCCACTCGGGAACAGGCAGCAGCAACTGCGGAATGAGTTTGGATGGCGCCGACGGATAGGGAATGTCGGCGTCAGCAATTTCCACCACATGTAGGATCACGTTGTCGTAAGCCGGATCGGAATCGTGATGATGGCGGAACCAGTCGGATGCCCTGACGTGGATTTCGATATTTCCCACCCAGAGCTGCCCGTCGATCCGCACCTTGGCATTGAAGAAATCAGGTCCTGACCCGAAATTATGCAGTCCGGGATCGACCACTTCAAGGAGCTGCCCGTCAGTGGTGCGGAGTTCATGAAGCGGATAGATTTTGTGCTTCCAGACGTAGTGAATCAATTCTTCCATCAGTGATATTTACGATTTACTATTTACGATTTACTATTTATTTTTTAATTTTTCAATTTTGGTTATTTTTCCGACCTCATCCCTCCTACAATTTGGCAATCTTGTGATTCTGCTTTTTCTTACAGATTCGTTCGATTGTGGATGTCAGTCCATTCCGTCAAAAAGACATATTTACTATTTACGATTTACTATTTACGATTTACTATTTATTTTATAATTTTACAATTTTGGTTATTTTTCCGACCTCATCCCTCCTACAATTTGGCAATCTTGACATTCTGCTTTTTCTTACAGATTCGTTCGATTGTGGATGTCAGTCCATTCCGTCAAAAAGACATCTTTACTATTTACGATTTACTATTTACGATTTACTATTTATTTTATAATTTTACAATTTTGGTTATTTTTCTGACCTCATTCCTCTTACAATTTGGCAATCTTGACATTCATTTACTATTTATTTTTTAATTTTTCAATTTTGATTATTTTTCTGACCTCATCCCTCCTACAATTTGGCAGTCCTGGCATTCTGCTTTTTCCTACAGATTCTTTCGATTGTGGATGTCAGTCCATTCCGTCAAAAAGGCATATTTACAATTTACGATTTACTATTTATTTGACTATTTTTCAATTTTTGCTATTTTATGCAAAGGGAGGTTTCTTGTTTATGCAAACTGTCCAAAAAGTCATTACACAGAATGAATTTTAAGAGCAATAATACAAAAATAAGTTTAAAATCGTGTTAAACGAAATGAAAATCGCCTCAAAGATAAGTTTTTTCTTCTAAAATGCTTAACTTTGCAAAAGAAAAATTTGAAAAAAGATGAAAATTGCATTAATTGGATACGGAAAGATGGGCAAGATGATTGAGCAGATTGCCATCTCGAGAGGTCATGAGATCGTGTCGGTGATAGACATCGACAATCAGGAAGAATTCGAGTCGGACGCCTTCCGCAGTGCTGACGTAGCGATAGAATTCACCGCTCCGACAGTAGCATACGGCAACTACCTGAAAGCCTGGAAAGCCGGTGTGAAGGTGGTGAGTGGTTCTACCGGTTGGCTAAAAGAGCACGGTGAGGACGTACGCAAGGCCTGCACGGAAGACGGCAAGACCCTGTTCTGGGCATCGAATTTCAGCGTAGGCGTAGCGATTTTCTCCGCCGTGAGCAAATACCTGGCCCATATCATGAACCAATTCCCCCAGTACGACGTGAGCATGGAAGAAGTACACCATATCCACAAACTGGACCACCCATCCGGCACAGCCATCACCCTGGCCGAGGGTGTTATTGGCGAACTCGACCGTAAGTCAGGCTGGACGGTAGGCACAGTTCAGAATCCAGACGGCAGCATAGAAGGGAGCAAGGAGCAGGCCGCCGACCAGCTCCGCATCGACAGCATCCGCCGTGGTGAGGTTCCCGGCATCCATTCCATCACCTACAACTCAGAAGCCGACCAAATCACCATCACCCACGACGCCCACTCCCGACAGGGCTTCGCATTGGGCGCAGTACTGGCCGCAGAATACACGAAAGACCACGAAGGTCTGCTCACGACGGACGACCTGTTCAAGTTCTAATTTTTTTCAGTTTAAAGTTGAATGAGAATTGGCGTTCCAACCTCAGAATCAGACAACTTAAACAATTTCAGAATCATAATTCCCTGGCGGGCACACATAAAGTAAGTCCCTACAAGTGAACATATTAATAATCAAATAAAATGGGTATATTCTCAAGCAAACCCGACTATTCTAAGATACGGACCAAGAAGGTCAAGGAAAAAGAAGAAAAAGAAAAGAAGGTGAAACCCGCATGGCTGAAATGGGTGAAGTTCTCCGTTGTCGCCATCCTTTGGTTGCTGTTCATCTATTGGCTGGGCAGCTGGATGGGTCTGTTGGTTCTGCCATTCATCTTCGATGCCTACATCACGAAGAAAATTAACTGGACCTGGTGGAAGAAAGAAGACCAGCCCGCGTCGAACTTCATCATGAGCTGGGTAGACGCCATCGTGTTCGCACTGGTGGCAGTCTATTTCGTGAATAATTTCTTCTTCCAGAACTACAAGATTCCGTCGTCGTCGCTTGAGAAATCACTCTTGACCGGTGACTACCTCCTTGTGTCGAAACTGTCGTACGGTCCAAGAATCCCGATGACTCCGCTGACACTGCCTCTTACCCAGCATACGATTCCCGGCATCAACTGCAAGTCGTATATCGAATGGCCGCAGTGGGACTACCGTCGTGCGAAAGGTTTCGGTAAGGTGGAACTGGGCGACATCGTGGTGTTCAACTACCCCTCAGGCGACACCGTTGCCGTGAACTACCCTAACGACTTCTACTCCCTGTGTTTCGAGACAGGCTGTCAGATAGCAGCCCAGACACCGCAATATCAAGACTACCTGACGACGAACGACACGACGACAGTGGGTCAGATAGAGCAGTTCCGCAAGCTCTACCAGCTGGGTAAGGCCGAGATACAAGCCAGCCAGAACCAATACGGAAAAGTCACCACCCGTCCAGTTGACCGCCGCGAGAACTACGTGAAACGCTGCGTGGGTCTGCCTGGCCAGCAGTTCCAGATAAAGGACAAGGAGATTTATATCGACGGCAAGAAGCAGCCCTTCCCTGAGCTTGTGCAGTTCAACTACAAAGTATACACCAAGAACGGTCAGATAATAGACGACAAGACCTGCGCCGAGCTTGGCATCTCCGACGAGGACCGCAACCACATACTCGACCGCAACCGTGGCATGGCCCTCACGTTCCAGGCAAAAGCCGCTTTGGAGGCCCGCACCGACTTGATAGACAGCATCGTGGAAATCAAAGACGGCTACTTCGGACGAATGTATCCGCTCGACCATGAGTACGGATGGACGCGCGACAACTACGGTCCCATCCTTATTCCCGCCAAGGGACAGAAGATAGACCTGACGATGGACAACATCTGTATCTACGAGCGGCCTATCCGCACCTATGAAGGCAACCAGCTGGACATCCGCCGCGACGGCATCTACATCAACGGCAAGAAAGAGACGTCGTACACCTTCAAGATGGACTATTACTGGATGATGGGCGACAACCGTCACAACTCCGAGGACTCCCGCTACTGGGGCTTCGTGCCTGAAGACCATGTGGTTGGCAAGCCGCTGTTCATCTGGCTTTCCATATCGCCTGACAACAACCCCGAGGCGCGGACTTACCGTTGGGACCGCCTGTTCAAGTGGGTGGGAGATATAAAGTGAAGCTTCAAACATCCAGCTATAAACCATAACCAATTGCACTTCAGATAAATAAATGCAACCTCTATTAAGCACTGCCTATTTGCCGCCCGTCCAATGGTTTTCGAGACTGGCGGCAAATTCTGTTGTACATATGGAAATGTGGGAAAGCTACCATAAGCAGACCTACCGTAACCGCTGCGTGATAGACGCCCCAAACGGCGCGGTCGCGCTGACCATCCCCGTGGAGAAGCCTGAGGACGGGAGCCGTCTGATAAAAGACATACGAATCAGCGACCATGACGAGTGGCGCACAAAACACTGGCACGCGCTGGAGTCGTCCTACTACAACACCCCCTTCTTCGAGTTCTATCAAGATGATTTCCAGCCGTTCTATGAAAAAAAATACGAGTACCTCATAGATTTCAACGAGGCACTCATACACAAATGTATGGAACTGGCAGGCATAAGATGCGAACTTCTCCGCACGGAGAAGTTTGTAGACCCATCGGACATCGATTTCACAGAGACAGACGACCTCCGATTTCTAATCAGCCCAAAAACACATTACAGCCAAGACACACAATTTATTTGCAAGCCTTATTATCAGGTGTTTGCTGATCGTCACGGCTTCCAGCCGAACCTGAGCATCATCGACCTGCTGTTCAACATGGGTCCCGAAACCATCCTCATTCTTCGGGACAGCTGCGCACCCATCAGCTAATTTTTCCTACCCCAACAAAACAGCACGTTTATTCGATTTCCTCTACGGTGACACCCTCGAACTCCTGCATGATGTCGAGGATTCGCCGCTGGAATTTCTGGCGCATCACCTTCATTTCCATCGTCACGTTATAAAGCACACCAGCAGACGTGTGCTTGTCCTCCATCTTATAGGAGTCAATCTCCACATGCAGCCTCCTCAGGCGGTCAAGCACGGCGTCAATGTTTTGCTGGCTTTCCGCAGTGAATCGCACGGAGAATGCCCTGTTGCCAAAGCGACGTAGGAAGAAATTCATGGCCTCCAGTCCGATCAGCACCAACACGGTCGTGGCAATGGAGAGGATATAGAGCCCCGCTCCACATCCCATGCCGATCGCGCCTACCACCCAAATGCCGGCCGCCGTGGTCAGTCCCTTCACCACATGTTTCTGGAAGATGATGGTACCCGCCCCGATGAAACCGATTCCTGACACCACCTGCGCTGCAATACGAGACGGATCGAGACGAATGCTGAGGTCGCTGTGGGAGCGCAGCAACTCCATAAATCCATACTGCGAAAGCACCATCAGCAGTGCGCTGCCAAGAGCCACGAGGAAATGTGTGCGGAATCCAGCTCCCTTGGCACGGTATTCACGTTCCAATCCAATCGCACCGCCAAGCAATGCGGCAACCAAAATACGAAGAATAAATTCCCAGGTCATTGTTTTTTGAGTTTAGAGTTGAGAGTTTAGAGTTGAGAGGGGAGTTAGCGAGAGAAAAGAGTTGAGAGTTTAGAGTTGAGAGGGGAGTTAGCGAGAAAAAAGAGTTGAGAGTTTAGAGTTGAGAGGGGAGTTAGCGAGAAAAAAGAGTTGAGAGTTTAATGTTTAAAGGGCCATGCGGACGTTTTATTTGGATAAAATTGAAAGAGGAACACTTGGAGGGGATTTACGAATTCATGGGATAAACAGGAACCTTGCAGAGCAACCTGTGCCCCAATTATGCAGAGGTGTGTACTTTTAGTTTACTTTTTGTCTATGCGCCCTGTTATTCAATAAATTACACAAATCACATTTTCCCTTGATTTCGAAGATTTCACGTCCCAGGAAACTCAAGAATTTGGCATAAGGAATGTTTTTTTGTAAATTCGCAAATTATTTGCAATGTCAGAAAAAAATTTCTTTACGGCAAACTCTTGTAGCCGGGGGGAAATGGCGCGTCTGCCGGTTTTGGGTTATACCGGCAGACGCAATTATTTTTATTATTGTCGGACAAGTCAGACAGGTCGGACAAGTCGGACGGGTCGGACGAGGTTCTCCTATTCCTTTCTTTCGAGAAGTTCTGTGAGGCGAGTCATCTGATTTGGTATCTGGATGCGTTGCGGGCACTTGGAAACACACTCGCGGCATTCCATACATTGAGATGCCAGTTCGCTTGGCTTGAGCGCTTTTTTGTAGCCTTTCTGGAAGGCCTTCAGCTTTTTCTTATAGTCAGAAGCAGCCTTGTCGGCCGGAGGCAACTTGTCCTCATTCAGACATTTGTTATAGAAAGCGAAGTTAGCAGGAATATCCACTCCGTACGGACACGGCATGCAGTACTTGCAGTCGGTGCAAGGAATGAGCGGATAAGTCACCATCTTCTGTGCAACCTCCTCGAGCAGTGCCAGTTCCTTCTGCGAACAGGGATTGAGGGGTGAGTGCGTCTTGACGTTGTCGACGAGATGCTCCATGAGCGTCATACCGCTAAGTGACACCAGGATGTTAGGATGCGTTCCGCAGAATCGGAATCCCCAAGACGCAGGAGAGTCGTCCGGTCTCATCTGCTTGAGGGGCTTTGCAAACACCTCCGGAAGATTGGCGAGTCTGCCTCCGAGCAGCGGCTCCATGATAACCCCCTGCACGTCGTGTTTCTCAAGCAGTCCATACAGATATTCGGCGTTGGTGTTTCTACGGTTTATGTCCTTCGCATGCTTCCAGTCCACATAGTTCATCTGAATCTGGGCAAAGCTCCATCCGTACTTTTCCGTATTCTCGAGCAGCCACTCAAACACCTCCACATCTCCATGATAGGAGAAACCAAGATTGCGTATACGTCCGGCTGCGCGCTCCTCCATAAGGAAATCCATCACCCCATTATCGAAAAAGCGGCTTTTCAACTGCTGCATGCCGCCTCCCCCTACTCCATGCAGGAGATAGTAGTCAATATAGTCGGTCTGCAGGAATTTCAATGAGTTTCGGTACATGTTCACAGAAGCCTCATACGACCACTCCTGCTGTCCGAAATTGGAAAGTTTCGTTGCGATGTAATAACTCTTGCGGTCGAATCCACTCGCTTTCAGCGCTGTTCCCAACGAAGCCTCCGACTTGTCACGTTGATAGTGTGGCGACGTGTCGAAATAGTTGACACCATGCTCAAGCGCGTATTTCACTTCCTCGTTGACCAGTTCCTGGTCAATCCGACCGTTCTTCTGGGGCAGTCGCATCATGCCATATCCCAACAACGACACCTTATCGCCCGTCTTACGGTTGATCCGGTAGGTCATGTCGTTAGAGACGATGATTTTCTGCTTGTCCTCCCTTCCGAACGCCGACAAGGGTCCGAGCCCCATGAGCAGTGCAGCTGAAGCCGAAGTGACACCCAACCGCTTGAGGAACTCGCGTCTGTTTAATTCATTCTGATGATTCTCTTTCATAGCCATATTGTTGTTTAAAGACTTTAGTTTGTGCAAAAATAATGATTTTTTTTATAATAATTGATTTTTCAGCAAAAAAAGTGTATCTTTGTCGAAAATAAACAATTTTAGAATATGCTACATTTACTTTTTATCGGTACGACAGAACTTTTGGTTATCGCCGGTATTGCATTACTTTTGTTTGGTGGGAAAAAACTGCCAGAGATGATGCGCGGACTTGGAAAAGGCGTAAATAGTTTCAAACAAGG
>CAMOTI010000113.1 GCA_946625675.1 uncultured Prevotellaceae bacterium
GCCTGATGAGCCATGTTCTGCCTTAACGACACGATGCGTTACTATCTGTGCCCTGGTCGTACAGATATGCGCAAGGGCATCAGCTCGCTGCTGTTGTTATTGTATATTGGTACTACATGTACTTTGTCGAATGCTTACGTATATTGGTACTACATGTACTTTATCGAATGCTTACATTTGAAATTGCCTCAGAATAGGAACGAGCAAAAAAAATAGCGGTTTGTCAAAATAAATGACAAACCGCTATTTTTTTGTATTGATGAAAAATTATGTTGCCTCGTTTTGAGGAATGAAAACTGTTCGAGAATCTAATACAAAAACTTAGCCTAAATATCCACCACGTCGTCGCGCTCTTTGAAACGTTGCATGATCTCCGCCATGCAGATGCTCTCTCGGCGTTGGAGCCGTGCGGAGGAGAACCGGTGGTTGACGATGCAGCTGATGAACTCCTGGATCTCGTATCGCAGACCTGCTCCGTCCCACTTGTAGAAGAACTTCTTGTTGTCGTTCTGGTCCTCGTAGCGGAACTCGAAATAGTCGGTCTTCCACCAGGGAGCGGGTACGTAGGCGTATCCTTTCGTTCCGGATATGACGAGGTTCCCTTCCGTCTTGACGCCGAGTCCCACCTTGAAGGAACAAACCATGTGGTCGTATCGTACGACCCCTTTCGTGTACATGTCCACCCCGTTTTGCATGCGGCTGAAAAACCGGATGTCCTGGTAGTTGATGCCGGCGAGCTTGAGGATGGGCAGTAGGGGATAGCTTCCCAGCTCATACATGGATCCTCCTGCCTGAAGGGGGTCGAACTCGCGCAGTGAGAGGTTGTCGTCCCAGAGTTTGGAAAGAGAAGCCTCGATGTCGACCACCTCTCCGATGAGTCCTGACTTGATCATGACCATGAGGTGGTTGAAAGCGGGGCAGTGGGCCGTCTTGTTGGCCTCCATGAGGATGAGCCCTTTTTTTTCCGCCATGCGGTAGAGTTCGAGTGCCTGATCTTTTTGTAGCACCATAGGGGTCTCGCAGAGGACATGTCGCCCGGCCAGCAGAGCCTGACGAATATATAAATAATGTGTGAGGTGGGGGGTGGCGATATAGACTGCGTCGGTGTCGGCCATCAGTTCCTCCGGGCTTGCGTATCGCCTGAGTCCTTCGGGAAGTGTGATGTCTGGATTGATGTCGTAGACCCCAGTGACGTTAACTCCGCTGACCACGTTGGCTTCAGTCGGGAATCGTTGTCCCACGCGTCCGTATCCGATGATTCCGAGGCGCACCTCCTGCTGGCTGCTCTCGCGAAGCATTGTGGACGAGATGCCCTCGGTGCGTGGGAGGTATACCACCTTGCAGAACTCGTTGAGGTAGTCGAACTTGCCCTGCCAGTCGGAGCCAATGGCGAAGATGTCGACGCCGTAACGCTGGATGTCGTCGATTTTCTGCCCTACGTAGTCCTCGATGACGATTTGGTCGGCCAGTCCCGTGGCACGTACAGCCTCCACACGCTCAAGCACGTTGTTGCGCACGTTGAGTTTTCCACGGTCGCGGTCGAACGTGTCGTTCGTGACGCCCACGATGAGATAGTCGCCGAGAGCCTTGGCCCGGCGAAGCAGGTTGATGTGGCCTTGATGGAGCAGGTCGTAGGTGCCGTAAGTGATGACTTTTGTCATGTGGCCTTTTTCTGAAGGATTTTTTATTTTTATAGAAACTATAGAAGATATAGCAGCTATAGTTTCTATAGGTTTACTGGATTCTATAGTTTAATACAGCTCTTCTCCGAACCGGAAGTCGACTGGGGCGTCCTTGAGGCAGGCGTGATGGAGGTCTTTCTCGCTGAGAATGGCCTGATCAGCCTGAATATTCCAGTCGATGCCGAGAGTGGGGTCGAGGATGCTGATGCCCGCGTCGGCCTCGGGATGATAGAAGTTGTCGCACTTGTACTGGAACACGGCTGTTTCCGAGAGTACAGCGAATCCGTGTGCGAACCCACGGGGTATGAACAGCTGGCGGTGGTTTTCCTCAGAGAGTTCCACCGCGACATGTTGTCCGAAGGTGGGTGAGCCGTGGCGGATGTCGACGGCCACGTCGAGCACCTTGCCTCGCACACATCTTATGAGTTTGCTCTGTGTGTATGGCATCCGTTGGTAATGCAGTCCTCGCATCACTCCGAATGAGGACATGCTTTCGTTGTCCTGCACGAAATTGACGGGACGCACGAGCTTGTCGAAATCCCGCTGTGAGTATGACTCAAAGAAATAGCCGCGGCTGTCGTTAAAGATGCGCGGCTCTATGATGACTACGCCGTCTATGGCGGTTTTTATGATGTTCATGTGAAACTTTCGTTGATTTTTTCTGAATGCAAGCCGGAGCCATACATCCAGAAAAGCTTGTTATTGAATGTTTGGCATACCTGTGCGTTCCACTTCGTCGACCACTTGCATCAGGTATTGTCCGTATGGGTTTTTAATCATGGGCTGTGCCAGCTCGCGCATCTTGTCGGCATCAATCCATCCCTGCCGGAATGCGATACCTTCGAGGCATGCCACCTTCAGTCCCTGTCGCTTCTCGAGCACCTCAATGTAGGTGGACGCTTCGGAGAGTGAGTCGTGTGTGCCGGTGTCGAGCCATGCGAATCCCCTTCCGAGGGTCTGCACTTTGAGTTCCCTGTCTTGCAGGAACTGCTGGTTGACGGTGGTGATTTCGTATTCGCCTCGCGCCGACGGCTTGATGTTGCGTGCCACTTCCACCACCTTGTTAGGGTAGAAATAGAGTCCTACGACAGCATAGTTTGACTTTGGGTGTTGTGGCTTCTCCTCGATGGAGAGGCAGTTGCCCTGCTTGTCGAACTCCGCCACACCATACCGTTCGGGGTCGCTCACCCAGTATCCGAAGACCGTGGCCTTCGCCTCTTCCTCGGCAGTGCGCACCGCCTCGCGGAGCATGCCTGTGAATCCGTTGCCATGGAAGATGTTGTCTCCCAGGACGAGGCATACAGAGTCGTCGCCGATGAAGTCGGCACCGATGGTGAAAGCCTGTGCCAGTCCGTCGGGCGATGGCTGCTCAGCATACTGGAAGCGGACGCCGTAGTCCGAGCCGTCGCCCAGCAGGCGCTTGAATCCCGGCAGGTCGTGGGGGGTGGATATGATGAGTATGTCGCGGATCCCGGCGAGCATAAGTGCCGAGATGGGGTAGTACACCATCGGCTTGTCGAAAATCGGGATGAGCTGTTTGCTCACTCCTTTCGTGATGGGGTAGAGGCGTGTGCCGGATCCTCCGGCCAATACAATTCCTTTCATTTTATTAGTGGAGAGTTGAGAGAAAAGTTACTCTTGTTTTTTTCGATGTTTTGAACTTTCAAGCTTTTGAGGTTGCGGGATTTCGATGTTTCTTGAGCCCGAAATCTTATAGAACGAGCATCATTCTTCCGTCGTGGTCGACGACGGTGACGGTGTTGCCTTCTGCGACGGGAAGTCCGTTGGCCGTACGTGCATCGAACTCTTCTCCGTTGATGGAAATTCGTCCGGTGGCGTTCATGTTGTCGATTTTCTCGATGACGATGGCCTTCTCGTTCTTGTGCGGCACGTCATGTTCCTTTGCCTCGAGTCGTCTGCGCTCTTCGTTCTTGCGCATGGCATATGGCTGTATGAAGAGTGCGAGGACGATGGTGCTGGCGAAGAATGTGACCACCTGGTGGACGATTCTTCCGTCGAACTTGTTGAACGCCATGAATGCCGTAATTAGAGCTGCGGCGGCGATACACAGGGTGATGTACTCTTTTGTGAAAGACTTGATGATGAGCGCCACGATTGCGATGCCAATCCAGAGGAAGCCCATCTCCATGAAATCGCCGTATACTGCTAAGTATTCCATAATGATGATTTTTAATGTATGGTTAACGAACTGAGATTCTTTTTACGCTTTGTCTTTTTTTTGAGGGCGGTAAGTCATATCTCACCGACTCTCGGTTTTGGTGAAATTCCAAATCCGTTGTTGCGTCCGAGCGGAGTCTGGATCCATGTGCCTGCACATGCTTATGACATGTGGCTCTTGCATTAAACAATGCATTTGTCTCTTGACTTTCAGACGGTTGGGATTTTGTCAAGCTGAAAATCAGCTGCTGTCGCCTCCCTATGAGTTTACAGTTGTTAAATGCTTTGCATTTATATTAACATGCAAAGTTACATTTTTTTTTCGAATTCTGCAAATATAGCGTGCATTTTGTGCGCGTACGCGTGTGTGCGTTTACTGAATTTAATTAGGCGTGTTGTTGGCAGGGGTGTCGTCTTCTTGATTATTCTCCTTGATTTCGCCCTGCATTCCCGATTTTTTGCGCCGGAAATAATTTTTCAGTCTTCGGTAGCCCTCCACTCCAAGTATGGCCAGCCCCCCGTACTGTGTGGTTTTGGCCAGTCCGAAGAATACTACCCAGAGCGCTGTGTGCCATGCTGCACTCATGGGAATGAGTAGCTGTGCGAAGGATAGTGCGTAGAAGACGACGCAACTGGCGAGGACGATGACGCCGGTGCGGAACGACAGTCCTGAGAGCCAGTTCTTGGCTCGTTGGAAGAGTTGTTTCATTCTTTTGGTTTAGTGTTGGAAGTTCAGCGTTGAGAGCTCAGTGTTGAGAGTTCAGTTGTCTAATTCTCCGTAGTCAGGAATTTCCCTGAGGAAGGTGTATGACTGATTTTCGTAGTCCATCTTGCAGCAGTAATGTTGGAGTCCGTTGCTTACAATGAGGTAGTCGACTCGCATGACAATGTTGTACCGGCAAATTTGGCTGAACACTTTCTGCGTGATTTTCACTGTCGGCCGTTTGTACTCGATGATCATACGTGGCCTGATGTGGATGTCGTAGAGCACGGTGTCGCACCTGCGCTGCATGCCGTTGAGCGAGAGGCTCACCTCGTTTGCCATAAGCGACTGTGGGTAGTGCTTGAGGTGGATCAGGTAGTTGACAAAAGCCTGCCTCACCTGCTCCTCAGGAGTGAGGGCCACGAATTTTTGCCTGAGCGGATCGAACACGTCAATTTTTCCATCATCGTTTTTTCGAAGTCTCATCGGCAGATTCGGCAGATTTAACGCAATCATGTTTTCTATTGTCAACTTTTATTTTTAACTTTGCAGTCGAAACCAAAAATCATCATGATTCTTTCCGCATTCCGGATGCAAAGTTAACAAAAAAAAATAATATGGCAAAGCGGCGGGCGGTATAATCGCTCGTGACGCGCTGTGTTGGCCGGAGTGCTGGAAATAAGATTCCAATCCATATGGCGAAGCAATCAAAACAAGGACCCACCTACCATGACATTTTGTCAGACGTGGAGAAGAAACAGTTCAAACCCGTCTACCTCCTTCAGGGAGACGAACCGTACTATATCGACAAGCTCGTCGACGCCATCACGTCGAACGCATTGACAGAGGACGAGCAGGCCTTCAACCTGACCACCATCTATGCCACCGACCAGACCGACCTCGGGGACATAGTGACTGCATCGAGGCGCTATCCAATGATGGCCGAGCGGCAAGTTGTAATTGTTAAGGAATGTCAAAATGTTAAAAATAAAATTGACCAGTTGGCACCTTACATAGCCAAGCCCTCCATGACGACGGTGCTCGTGTTGTGTTGGAAGAACGGGACGGTGGACGGCCGTAAGAAAATCGTAGGTATGATTCAGTCGGAGGGTGTCGTGTTCAGCAGTCCTCGTCTGAAAGACCAGGCACTTCCTTCGTTCGTGTTGGACTATCTGAAGACGAAGCGGGTAGCGATTGACTACAAGGCGACGATGATGCTCGTGGAGAATATCGGTTCGGACCTGAGCCGTATGACGAGCGAGATCGACAAGCTGTGCATCACCCTCCCTTCAGGCGTCCAGTCCATCACTCCAGAGCATATCGAGAAGAATATCGGAATCAGCAAAAACTATAATGTCTACGAACTGAAGAACGCGCTTATAAGTCGCGACGTTCTTCGTGCCAACCGCATCGTGAATTATTTTTGCGACAACGTGAAGCAGAACCCTCCGATCGGTGTTATCGCCGTTCTCTTCCCTTACTTTGCCACGCTCATGCAGGCTCATTATTCTCCCGACAAGTCGGACAAGGGGCTGTCGGAATATTTGGGCTTGAGCAACTGGCAGCTGAACGACTACAAGATCGGCATGCGGAACTTCACTGCCATGAAGACAATGCGCATCATTGGAAAGCTCCGCGAAGCTGACGTCACGCTCAAGGGGGTGGGGCGTGGCAACATGACCGAGTCCGACATCATGAAGGAACTCATATTCTATATCCTCCATTGACATCATAAAGCATGTTGCCAGGAATAGGGTCTGATTTTTTGATATGAAAGATAATTACTTGGAATGACAAGAAAATTTCTCATAATAATTTTCTGATAAAAATTTGCTTTTAATTTTCTTGAAATTTTTTTTGAAATATTTGCCAAAGATTTTTTTTGAACACTAATATAGGCAAATCTTTGCGAATTTTTCTTACATGTCTTAGGGCATCGAGTCCTCTGCGGTTGATGCGGCAGGGACGGCCACGTCCCCAGCCGAACCCTCTTGCCAGAATCTTCTGCATGGACTTTTCCAGCCGTGGCAGACATTATTTAAATAGATGTAATAATATGAGGCACCCTGTTAGGGTGTCTCAATATGTGGGCGGGGATGAGTTACTAGGCGCGCCGCGGCGCGTCTTTGCTACAAGGAGGCGGGGACGAAGGCCGGGGAGAATGCTGAAAATAGGGGGGCAGATGAGGTGAGTTGCAGGAATTGGAGAGAACCCGCTTTCTTGAAACCGGTCATTTTCTGTCAGGAAAAAATGGTCTCAAAAATGTAAAATCACCCTTTGGCGGTCCTTGAATGAGGGTGGAAAAAGCCGGAAAGAAGCCGAAATCGAGCGTCCTGCTTTGTCAGATTTTGGGAAATCTGATTTTTCTGGTCGTTTTTCCCAAACAAAAAATCAGCCCTTGTTTGCTTTGATTCTCATGTCCTTACATGCCGTCTTTTCCCTCTGAGAATTGGCTGTTTTGTGGGTGGAAGAGAGGTGGCGGGATTTGGTTGGAAACAGGCTAATTTTTGTAAAAATTCAAGAAGTTGATAAACAGATGTAATCTTGGTTTACATTTCTATATATAAATATTTGTGGTGTCAGGCTTTTGACGTCTGTGCAAAAATGTAAAATTTAAAAAAATAATCACCCATTCTGGTTTGGGTTTATAAAACGAAATTCTCATTCAATATTTATAGGTATAAATGTATATGTATATTTATGCATTGTGTTTATTTTTATAATAAAGTACTGAATACCAATTGCTTGTAACGTTTAAATGGATTAAAAGATTATTAATGGAATGTTTGGCTGTTGTAAAGTGTTTACTGTTGTAAATATTAATGTATGATGGTATATATAACATATTAATAATCAATAGAATGTCGCATTTAATTAATGTTTAAAATCAACTATAAAACTATCTATTTTTCTTTGATGTTGTAAACTGCCGCTACTATAGTTGTAAATTCGTTATACACACATGAATTTATGATTTGTAAATTTTTTTTCGAAAATTATTAAATTTTTTATTTGTAAAATTTTGTACATTTATAAATTTGTTGTAACTTTGTAAAGCGAATTACAAATGTCAATTCTGTTTTGGATTTGTAAAATCGTGGGTTGAAGGACACATACCCCTGTATAGGATAAATCAGGACGGAAAAGGTGCAGACGGATCGTGGAAACGGAATATATATAATGCTTATATAAATAATGAGTCGTTAGCTATGCCTTGCCGTCCTCAGGCCTCCGCCCCGGTCATGGAAAATAATGGAAAGAGAATATAAATAAATGTATGAATTGAATGAAAATCGTTCTCGTATGTCAGACACGGAAAGAATACTGGAGATAATCAAGGTGAAGGATCTGAACAATATCCAGTTTTGTTCAGCCACCGGCATCTCGCCGGCCTCCCTCTCCCATATCACGAGCAACCGCAGCAAACCTACGCTCTCGATTCTGAGAAACGTGATAGCTGGTTTTCCAGACATCAATCCCGAATGGGTGATGATGGGTACTGGGCCGATGTTCCGCGAAGGTGCTGGTCCGGCGAATGCTGAATCAGAGAAAGCACCGTCGGACCCTGTCCGGCCTAAGTCTGATTCCGACCGCATGAACTCCCTCTTCCCTGCTGACGAGGGGGTGCAGCCCAAGCCGGAACGTCGCAGCGCTCGCAAGGACTCGGACAGCGATATGCTCTCCTCTTCCTCCATCGAGGCCATTGTTGCCGCGACGGTGATGAAGATGCGCCAACAGCGGAGGGTGGTCGAGGTAAGGGTGTTCTACGACGACGACACCTTCGAGACTTTCCGCAAGGACTGAGCTGTCGCTAAAGACGGCCAGCCGGACATGTGAGACAAAGAAAAAAGGACGTTGGGAAACGTCCTTTTTTCTTTGCCAGTTTATTCTCCGAGTGCTATTCTGGATGAATCTGGACGAATTATTAGAATGAAGATTTGAAGAATTTAATATGCAGCTTTCGGATCTCGTTCTTCAAAATACACTTTGCTCAATTAAAATTGCAATGCCATATCAACCCTTGTCGGCCTCGGATTGTTTACGATAATTTCATGTATTGACCTCATTGAGTATGTTGCCAGAAATGGGGTCTGATTATTTTTTGATAAGAAAGAAAATTAACCCGGAGTGACGAGATAATTTCTCAAAAAGAATTTCTTGAAATGATTTTCTGATAAATATTTTCTTATGATTTTCTTGGTATTTCTTTCTTGAAAAGCACTCAAATATTGTTATTTCTGCAAATTGGATGCCATTAATATAAAATTAACATATTTACATAAATTAACAAAATATTGAAAAATAAATGTGAATATAATAATTAAGTTTTTTGTCAGTAATTTTGTTGTTTTAGAGAGCGAGAATCGGCTATTTTTCACCTTCACCCGAAGTGTCTTGAAAATTCTGCTGGATTTGTGTGATGACAGGTCGGTGGGACTCCCCTTTTGATTTTTGGAAATGACGTGAGATTTCATTGAGAAAATGGAATTGCCGACATGAAAATTCTTGCTAAAAAAGACAGCCATCAACATGTTGTGTTGAACGGATGTTCACGGTGTGCAGCCGGCAAGAAACCGCAGGTAGGAAACCATGAGTTTATTGAATGAAGCACTGACATTATGGCAGTTTTTATCGTGCAAAACAGAGAGGAAAAAAGAGCGGACGAGCTTGTGAAAGTCGTCCGCTTCGATATTTTTACAGTGGGAAAAACTGGGTTGAATTCAATGTGATTCTTATCCCAGAATCTGCATGGCGTGCGTCTTTGTCTTGATCTCTTTAGGTCCGATTACGCGCTCCACTATCCCGTTTTCGTCGATGATGAAAGTGGTGCGGTAGGTGCCCATATAGGTTCTTCCTGCCATTTTCTTCTCCCCCCACACGCCGAAGGCCTCGACGAGTTGCTTGTCGGAGTCGCTGATGAGCGGGAAGGGCAGTGCGTTCTTCTCTGCGAATCGTTGATGTGAGGCAGCGCTGTCGATGCTTACGCCCACCACCTCATATCCTTGACGTCGGAGTTCGCTGTAGTTGTCGCGCAGACTGCACGCCTCGCTTGTGCATCCGGGTGTGGAGTCCTTGGGGTAGAAATAGAGCACGAGCTTGCGTCCTCTGTAGTCGCTCAGACGGATTGTATTGCCGTTGGCGTCGGTGCCGAGCACCTCCGGCGCTTTCATTCCTGGTTGCATTTTTTTTAGTTTAGAGTTTAGAGTGAATTTAGTTGAGAGTTTAGAGTTGAGAGTTGAGAGTGAAGTTACTTTGAACTTAGTTTAGAGTGAATTTGGTTCAGAGTTTAATGTAGTTTAATGATTAATTAATGTTTAAAGTTTAAGGAGATATTCCAATCACGTCTTTCTCTGACTGGAGTAACTACACTTTTCACTAATCACTATTCACTTTTCACTTAAAAAGTTGAGTGTTTTATTCCACCTCCGGCACTTCGATTTGTGAGCCGTAGCGGTGATATTCGTTGGAGATGGACTGTTCCTTGATATAGTGCACGAGTTCGATGCGTCCATTGCTTACGGGCACGGCCTGCGAGATGTATTTGTTGTGGTTGACGGCCGCCTCAAACACGATTGAGGGAATCTCCTTCGTGGTGATGGTTCTGATGCGCTCGTAGCGTGGAATCCGTTCGCAGAATGCTGCCAGGTTTTCTTTCCTGACGTTGCCCTGTAGCTGGTCGGCCAGCGGGTGGCGTGGATCGACGGAGATGTGGAGTGGGGTGCCTACAGTCTTGGCCGCCGTCTGCACCATCTCCACCTGTTCGGATGTCTCGTCGCCGAAGAGTCTCAGCAGCATGCCCCCTTTGAGTGGCAGATAGCGGAAGACATTCTGCTCGCCGCGGATGTCCGGCTGGATGTTGCGTGGGTGACGGAACTCCTTCTCGTACCATTCGGCATAGGAAGCCTTGTAGTCGGTCGTGGAGCCCTTCTTGTCGTGAATCACCATGAACTGCAGGCAGTAGTTTGGTCCGCCCGCTTTCAGTCCCGGTCCGAAGGCCGACAGCTTCATGCCTCCGAAAGGCTGCCGGTTGACCACAGCGCCTGTGATGCCTCGGTTGATGTAGAGGTTGCCGGCCTGTATGTGTTCGCGCCAGTAGCGTTGTTCTGCCTCGTCGAGCGACTGCAGTCCCGATGTGAGGCCATAGTCAAGGCTGTTGACCATGCGTACGGCTTCTTCGAGCGAGTCGAAGGGCGTGACGGCGAGCAGCGGTGCGAACAGCTCAGTGCGGAAGGTGTAGGACGAGGGCTTGACATGGATTTTGACACCTGGCCTCATGATGAATTTCTTGTCGTCGAGGAATCTGGGCGCGAGCAGCCATTTTTCTCCCGGCTCGCTGTGGAATGCCTTGTAGAGCTTGTCGTTGTGGTTGGTGATCATCGGTCCGACGATGTTGCCGGCGTTCCAGACACCGCCCACCATCATCGACGCGGCGCAGTCTTTGAGTTTCTCCATGAACTCGTAGCTTTCGTAGACAGAGCGTTCAACGAGGAGGACGGAGCAGGCAGAGCATTTCTGTCCGGCGTTTCCGAACGCGCTGCGGCATGCGTTCATGATGGCATGGTCGCGGTCGCCCTTGGCCGTGAGAATGATCACGTTTTTTCCGCCCGTCTCAGCCGACAGCGGTTTTTCCGGGTTGTTGCGCAGGAGCGTTTGTGCCGTCTCGGTGCCTCCGGTGAGGATGATGTGGTTGACCACCGGCGAGGAAGTGAGCAGAGGCGTGGCCTCGCGGTCGGTGATGACCACCTGCAGGGCTTCCTTAGGTACGCCGGCGTCCCAGAATGCCTTGGCGAAGAGCCAAGCTACCGGTGCTGCCACTGTGGCAGGCTTGAGGATGCATGTGTTGCCCGAGGCCAGTGCTGCCACGACGCCGCCGCAAGGGATGGCGCACGGGAAGTTCCAAGGTGAGAGAACGAGTACCGTTCCTTTCGCCTTCATCTCAATATCATCGAGCGCAGCGTATTTCTTCATGGTGGTGGTGTAGAACCGGCAGTAGTCGATGCCTTCCGACACTTCGACGTCCGCCTCCTCGATGGTCTTGCCGGTGATGGCGCACATGGCCCCGTTGAGGTCGCCCCTCATCTGCCCCATGATGTTTGCCGCCTTGTACATGATGGCGTGTCGTTCCTCGATGGAGGTCTTCCGCCATCCCCCCGCGTCCTTCTTGGCGATGTCGAGTATCTGCTGCGTCTGCGTCTTGTCCGCTCTGGACATCTCGCATACGAGCACGTCGCCCTCTTGGCTTCGGTCGAAATATTTCACGTGGTCGGCGTTGAAGACGAGTTGTTTTCCCACTTGTGTGGGCAGCAGGTCGCCCGGTTTCCAGTCGCCCCATTGCTTCGCCTCGCTCGTGTCGTTCATGCCTGGCGCTGCCTTCCATTTCGCGAAGATCTTCTCCACCCATTCTTGGTTGCAGGTGCGGTCGAAGTCCGTGTCAGGCTCGTTGATCATTTCGTCGCGCGGCTCCTGTCCCTGGTAAGGCTTGTTGCGGTCCTGGGTGCGGGTGGGGATGTGTGTGATTTTGTCCTTGATGTTATATGCGTCGATGAACTGCTGTTCCAGCTCTTTCCATTCCTTTGTGTCGGGGCGCAGGGAGAAAGAGTGTGTGAGGAAGTTGTCGGGAGCCGTGTTCTCGTCCATGCGTCTGACGAGGTAGGATATGGCGTTGAGGAAATGTTCCTTCTTCACCACCGGCGTGTAGAGAATGACGTGGTTGCCGAATTTCTTCTGCGCCCTCCAGATGTGGTTGGCCATACCTTCGAGCATCTCGAAGCAGAAGCAGTCCTTAGGCGTCTGGTATTGCTGAGTGAGCAGGTAGGCATACGAGATGGTGAAGAGGTTGTGCGATGCCATTCCGATATGCAGCACCTTCGCGTTCTCCGGCTTGAGTCCCCGTTCAATGATGTGCATGTAGTTGGCGTCCACCTCCGTCTTGCTTTGTCTGACAGGGTTGGGCCATCCGCGGAGGTCGCTGACGATATTCTCCATGTCGAGGTTGCATCCTTTGACGATTCGCATCTTGATGGGCGATCCGCCTTCCGCTACCCGCTTGCGTGCGAACTCGAGCAGTTCTGTCTGGAATCCCCATGCGTCGGGCAGGTAAGCCTGCACGACGATGCCCGCCTCGTAGTTCTTGAACTGCGGCAGGGACAGCACGTGCTTGAAGAGCTTCATCGTCAGGTGGGCGTCCTTGTATTCCTCCATGTCGAGGTTGATGAACTTAGGCTTGGTGACCCCCTGCGGGTCGGTGTAAGGATAGTCGATGGCCGTCTGGTAGAGCTCCGACATTCGCCTGACAAGTTCCGGGAAACATTCCTTGTAGTTGAGCGCGTGGGTCTGCGCGTAGATGCCGGAGATTTTCACGGAGATGTAGTTGATGTCCGGCTCCTTGAGCGCGTCGATGTAGGAATAGTAGCGTTTGTCGGCCTCGCCGTTTCCGAGCACCACCTCCCCGAGGAGGTTGACGTTCTGTCCGATGTCCTGTCCGAATCGTGTGGCCAGGTGTTTTGTGAGGTTAGGTCTTGCCGCGTTGATGATCACGCGGCTGGTGTCCCTTCTCAGCCTCCATTTGATGATAGGCACGGTGGCCCAGTTGAGCAGAGGCGTGTATCCGAATTTCTGATATACCTGGAACAGGAATCGGTCGCCTTTGTCGAGGAACTTAGGGATGCCGTACTGGTCGATCAGTTCCTTCACGCGTGTCGCCAGTTTTTGCCGGTCGCGCACCTGGCTTGTCTCGTCGAGCATACGCACCATGAACTTCTTGTCGGATGGGGTGGTGACCATCGTGCCGTACATATGCTGCTCCTCCTTTTCGAGCGGAGTCAAGCCTGAATAACTCTCGTCGTAGAGTTTTCTCATCCAAGAGAACACCTCTTCAATAGTGGGATATTTTTGTTCAGCCATGTGTTTTTTTTAGTTTTTCAGTTTTTAGTTTTCAGTTTTTAGTGTGTTGGGGTGTCTGACCAGTCCGACGAGTCCGACCTGTCTGACTTGTCCGACAAGTCCGACCTGTCTGAAGAAAACTAAACTGCCGGAGGGCTGAACTTCACGTCCCTGTAGCGGTGCAGAGCCGTAAGGGCCTGCTTGGAGAACATATCGTACATAGGCGTGTCTGTGTTGATTAGGTTTAAGAATAAAGGTGGCTGTGAAAAAACTCATTTTCGTCCACCTGGAAGTTAGTTAGTGATGTCGGATGCAAAGTTATATTTTTTTTCGGAAAAGAGAAAGAAAAAGTCGATTTTTTTGTTTTTCATGAATAACTTTGCCCGTGTCAGGTGTTTTGGCGTGGTTCACATGACATCATCCGTGAGCTCGGTTTCGTCGCTGTTGAAGTCGGCTTCGTGCATTTTGTCGGTCTCCCTGATGGCGTCGTCGTAGCCGGTGAGAGCTGCGAAGGGTGCGAACTGGGCGGCCCGTGCCTCTGGTTTCATGCGCGTGTGGTGTCTGGGCTCGGGGTGTGGCAGATGGATGATGTCTTCGTAGTTGTCGTTCATGCCTTGTGTCCTCCTATCTGTTCGTTTCGTTCCTTTGCCGTTGCGCCCTCCTCGTAGTTGATTCCTTTGAGGATGGCGTTGCTGCCGAAACGTTGCTTGATGGCGATTTGTGCTTCTTGCATCCGTCGTTCTTTCTCCCGCTCTTCCTCTTTTTTCTTTTTGCGTGCCTCAATCTCGTCGACGTCGTCGAAGAGCGAGAGCTGTACGGGCTGCCTGTCCGCCTCGGCCCTGTGTTCGTCTGTCACGTGGTTGACGCTGAGATAGATTCGTCTTACGAGCAGTTCTTTGTTGACGATGCGGTCGTAGAGTTCGGTGACGGCGTGGGTCATCTCTCTTGACGACGACGAATAGCCGTCGAGGTTGGCCGTCCCGTGCGCGTGTTTGGGCACCCGTCGTCCATATCGGTCGGTGCTGACCGGCCCGTGGTATTGTTGTCTCGCTTCCGGACGGGAGAGCGACTCTGTGTCGTATCCGATGGTGAGCACCAGTTGGTTGGTCACAAGCCGGTGAGCCACCAGCTTGAGCGCCATGGCGTCAGTCATCTCCCTGACCACCACCCTTGCTTTCTCCGGTTTGTAGGGTTGGTTGAGCACCTGTCCGTTGCTGAAGGAGTTGGACTCCGGCCTGTATGCCTTCACCTGCTCTATGGTGCAGGGCTCCCATCCCCATGCGTGGTCGATGAGCAGCTCGGCGTTGACGCCGAAGAGTTTGTAGAGCAGTTCCTCGTTCTCGATTGACATCCTGGCCAGCTTTCCCATGGTGTCGATGCCGTACTGTGCCAGCCGTTCGGCTGTTCCGCGTCCCACTCGCCAGAAGCTCTTCAGCGGCTTGTGGTTCCAGAGCTTCTGCCGGTAGGACATCTCGTTGAGTTCGCCGATTCGCACGCCGTCGTTGTCGGCCAGCGCATGTTTTGCTACGATGTCCATGGCCACCTTGGCCAGGTAGAGGTTGGAACCGATTCCGGCGGTGGCGGTGATGCCGGTAGAGCGCAGCACGTCGCGAATCATCGTCATCGCCAGTTCGTGGGCCGTCATCTTGTAAGTCTTGAGATAGGGCGTCACGTCCATCATCACCTCGTCGATGCTGTAGACATGGATATCCTCAGCCGCCACGTACTTCAGGTAGGTCTGATACACGTCTGTGCTCACTTTCATGTAATGCGCCATTCGGGGCGGAGCGACGAGATAGTCTACAGCCCAGTCGGGGTGTGCCTGCAGTTGTCGGTCGTCGGCCGACCGTCCGTTGAGCCGTCCGCCAGCCATGCATCTCCGTTCGTTGTTCACCTCCCTCACCCGCTGCACCACTTCGAACAGCCGCGCTCTTCCGCTGATGCCGTATGCCTTCAGCGAGGGAGTGACGGCGAGGCAGATGGTCTTCTCCGTCCTGCTCTTGTCGGCCACGACCAAGTTGGTGGAGAGCGGGTCGAGCCCTCTCTCCACGCACTCCACCGACGCGTAGAAGCTCTTCAGGTCGATGGCGATATAGGTCTTGCCTTCGTCGTCAGTCATGGCAAACGTGCGATGTCCGTTATTCCGGCCTCTTCAGGTTGATCTCCAGTCCTTCCTCCAGCCGGATGCGCAATGTGTTTTCGGTCAGCTCCAGGATGTCGTAGTCCTTGAAGTACCCGGTGGCTTTGTAGAGCTTGTCGGCATGCGGCTCCACGGCTCTGCGCAGCTGCTCTTCCGCCACGCCGTACACCATGTCGCCGTTGTCCTTGAGCATCTGGCTGACTTCGGGGTCGAACGACTCGATGTTCATGACCGCCACGTCCATGTCGTCTTTGCTGTAGGTGCAAGTCATGTGGTCGCCTTCCCGTTTGTAAATGCCCTGGAAGGTGACGGTTGCGTCCACGTGTACTTTCTCCACCTGGGCGCTCACCTCGATGATGATGTTGGTGATGCTGTCGCTCATGTAGAAGAGGCTGAGTCCGGCATTGAGGTCAGCGTCGAAGTCCAGCTGCTGACCTTCCATCATCTGCTCTACGTAGTTGTTTGCCATCTCCTCGAAAGCCTTGTCGGCCTTGAACGTGCCCTCCAGTCTTTGGGCGTTGGCTGCGGCGCAGTAAAGCGTCAGCAGCAGCGTAAGAATCATTTTCATTTTTTTAAAAAAAGTTTAGAGTTGAGAGTTGAGAGTTTAGAGTGAAGTTACTTTTTAGTTTAGAGTTGAGAGAGCCCTGCGGACGGACACCCGACACATGGGACCTTAGTGTGGACGAAGTCAGGATGCGCCACACTGGACGTGTCAAGGCTACGATAAGTTTGGAGTTTGAATGGTTGTTGTTTGTTCTTAAAAGAACGGTCTGACATCGCTTGTGGTTGTACATCAGAAGTAATCAACTGCAAAATTCAGCATTTTTTCTGATATTCGCAAGAAATCCAGCTTTTTTCCGTCTTCAGATGGAGCATGATTCGATTTTTTTAACGATTTCCACATTATAATAAACTATATGGCACGTGTGTTTGCTCATTCTGCATGTAATATCTTGTGCTTTTTCTTGGTATCCGGTTACAAATCCGTTACATTTTTGCGGTGTAACTTGATTGTAACAGGAATTTGCGACAGAGAATCATTTTCTTCTTTATCTTTGTAGTGTCAAATCGACAAACGGAGAGAATACTTTTTTTATTAACTAAACAGACAAACAAAAATTATGAAAAGGATTTTGTATTTTTTATTTGCCTTGTTGGCCGTGACGCAGGCTACTGCGTGCAACGACAAAGATGAGAAAGAGCAGAAAGACCAGACGCAGCTGCCACCTGCAGCCCAGAAGTTCGTCAAGGCCCATTTTCCTTCGCTCACGATCAAGCGGGTGAAGAAGGACAACGACGGCAGCCTGTATGAGGTGACGCTGTCCGACAACACGACAGTGGATTTTGACAAAAACGGCGATTGGACAGAAGTGGACTGTGGGCGCAAGGCCGTCCCCCTGACGATAGTTCCCGGTCCGATCAGCAAATACGTGAAGACCGCCTATCCCAAGCAGAAGATTGTGCAGATAGACAAGCAGCGCAAAGGCTATGAGATAGAGTTGTCGAACGATGTGGATATCACGTTCAACACCGCTTACAAGGTGGTGAGGACAGAAAAGTAGGATACCTTAAAATATTTTGTATGCCATATAAAAAATGTGTGGTGAAGCGGACGAGCCCGTGCAGGGTGAGTCCGCCTTTTTTTGTGTCTGACGAAGGAGCGGCTTGTTCTCCGTTGAAAAAAAATGCGGGAGCCGGCAATGAAAACGCCGGCTCCCGTATAAGAAGATAGGATGATACTAAAATTTCTCCCATGCCGCCACGAGGTCTCCGATGCCCATACCTACGAGGCGCATCTGGCGGAACAGTTCAGGGAACGTCACCTTGAGGAATTTCAGCCGTCTGGCCCGCTGTATTTCCCCCTTAGCCCCCGTCTTGACGAAATAGCCGAGTCCCCTGCGGTTGTAGATGATGCCTTGCTGAGCCAGCTCCTCGTAGGCTTTCACCGCCGTGTTGGTGTTGACCCCCAGCATCACGGCATATTCCCTGACCGACGGTATGCGGCTGTCGTCGTGGTAGGTGTCTGCCAGGATTTCGTCGCACAGCCGTTCGGCCATCTGCATGTATATCGGTCGGTCGTTGTTGAACATCATAAGTTGACGAATTTACGTGTGACGACTTGCCATCTGCAGAAGAGATGGTAGGCGAGGGCAGAGAAGACGACGGTACACACAGCCATCAGGCCTATCAGTACCGGCTCTTTGGACTCTGGCGTGAGCAGTCTCCTGAGCAGGTGGTTGAGCACCGTTAATAAGAGCAGTCCGACGACAAAAGTCGCCACGAGGTGGTATTTCTTGAACAGCACACTGCACATGAGGCAGAACGAGTGGAGTGTTAGCATACAAGCGTAGTACGAGATGACGTCGTAGGTCCTGTCCCTTTCGAGGTTGGGTATGCGGTCGAAGAAATACCGCGTGGCCAGGATCGCCGGGTTTCCTGTGACAGCCATCCATCCGGCATGCAGCAGGTCAGCCACGACGAAGGCCCCGATGCTTCCGAGAAGTGAGAAGACCACGAGGTATACCCATCTTGATAGGAATTTCTCCGCGTTGGATGCCGGCAGCGTCAGCAGCACTGTCCTTGGCGCTTTGCGCTGCGCCCCCCTGAAAATCGTGCATGACGCCCCCAGTACGAAGAGGTAGGCGGCAAAGACAGCCGCCGTCGTCGTCTCATGGATGATGGCTTTCATCTGGAATTCGTTCATCTCCGGCGGGGTTGCCGCCCCCATGGCGTCGTGCATGTTATGGAACAGCCCGAACAGCAGCAGGTATACTATCACCATGCCCAATGAGAACCACAGCATCGGTTGCAGTCCGGTTGTGAAGTCATAGGCTATCACATTCTTGAATCGTCTGAAGTCAAATCTTTTCATTTCACAAGTCCTTTCGTTACGGCGTTAAACAACAGTTCGAGGTTGAGCAAAGATTCCGGCTCGTCCGCTTTTCTGAGTGCCATCGTCATGTTGCCCTGCAGCGACGGCTCGGCATAGAGCACTCCGTCCATGTCGCCCGGCATGCGGATTCCGAAGCTGTAGTGCGAGGTGAGGTCGTCCACGCTGCTGTCGAGCAGCAGCTCGCGCTGGTTGAGAATGAGCACGTGGTCGAGCAGCGTCTCCACGTCGTGCACCTGATGGGTGGAGATGATGAGCGTGCGTCCTTCCCCCATCTGCTGAGCCACCACCTTCCTGAACTGGCTTTTCGATGGGATGTCCAGTCCGTTGGTAGGCTCGTCCATGAGCAGCAGTTTCGTCCCTGCTGCCATTGCCAGCGACATGTACACTTTCTTTTTCTGTCCCATCGAGAGCCGTCCCAGATTCGGGTTGCCCTCCATCTCGAACTCCGCGAGGCATGCTTTGAGCACCTCGTGGCTGAAGCGGGGATAGAACGGAGCCGTCAGTTTCACGTACTTGCTCAGCGGCACGGCAGGCAGGTCGTATTCCTCCGGCACGATGAAGAGCTCCTGCAGCATCTCCGCCTTGCGCAGGTGGGGTGTGAATCCGTCCACGTCCACGGTTCCGCCTTTGGGGCGCAGCAGTCCCGAGAGCAGATAGAGGAGAGTGGACTTCCCCGTCCCGTTCTTGCCCAGCAGTCCGTACACCCTGTTTTCCTGCAGCGTCAGGTTGAAGCCGTCGAACAGGAGGCCGTGCTGCCCCGGGTAGCTGAATGTCAGATTGTTTACTTTGATCATCATGAGTTGTTTTTAGTGTACTACTATACTATTACAGTGCAAAGTTAGGCATTAATGTTGAAACAACCAAATTTTTCTATATTTTTTGTCTGTAATTGGATGCATATTGTCATTCTGACTTGCTATGCGTCCCGGCCATCATGTGTTTGCCCCCCCCGTTTTGTTACAATCCTGATAATATCTGTAACAAATCCGTATGGCGTTGTGTGTTTTCTTTCTTAACTTTGCAGTGTTTTAATGCTAACAGTAAAAAATAAGTTGCCTTGTTTTGATGCATACAAGAAGACAGGAATACGAGAAGACAAGACGATGGTCAACTGACGGACATATAGAAAGTAAGTCCATAGTGGTGACGGGGTTTCGTTTGAAGACGCCCCACGGGGCGTCTCTACTCCAGACGGTCATACTTAAAGTAATCAATGGTCTTTACACCCCCTTCGGTTTCCCCGTTATCGGGGGACAGAAACCCTACAGTCAACTGGATGGTGAGGCAAGTTATTTTTTTAACATCACTTAATGCTAACAAATCTTTTATATGAGAAGAATTATCACAACCGCCGCAATTTTAGTTTTGTGTCTGACAGCCATGGCCCAGCAGCCCTGGCAGCAGGGCGCGTTCGAGACACGCCAGTACCGCAACCTCTTCGTCGAGTCCGGCTATCATCCCGACAGCGTGGAGGCACGCCTCGGACAGGTGTTCGAGGAGGTGTTCTTCGGACCCAACCGCGTCTATTTCGAAGTCGGCGACTCCATGGGTTACGTCTCCGACATCAAGAATCACGACGCGCGCACCGAAGGGATGTCCTACGGCATGATGATAGCCGTGCAGATGGACCGCAAGGACATCTTCGACCGGCTGTGGCGGTGGAGCAAACGCTATATGCAGCATCAGGACGGAGCACTCAAAGGCTATTTCGCCTGGAGCTGCAAGACCGACGGGACACGTAACGCGCAGGGGGCGGCGAGCGACGGCGAGCTCTATTACATCACGTCGCTCATCTTCGCCAGCAACCGCTGGGGCGACGACACGGGCATCGACTACAAGGCTGAGGCACGCCATATCCTCGACTGCACGATGCCGCGTGGCGAGGGACGCGACGCCTCGTTCCTCATCGACCCGCAGACCCGCCTCATCACCTTCACCCCCTCCGGATTCGGCATGCGTTTCACCGACCCGTCCTACCATATCCCTGCATTCTATGAGGTGTGGGCACGCTGGGCCGACGACGGACGGGCGGAGCTGTGGCGCGACTGCGCCCGGCGCTCACGCGAGTTCCTTCATAAGGCCATCAACCCGCAGACGGGACTCAACCCCGACCTTTGCGGCTACGACGGGCAGCCCATGCCGGGATTCGGCGGACGGCGCAACGGCGGCAGCAACTTCCGATATGACTCCTGGCGCGTGCCGATGAACATCGCGTTGGACTATGAGTGGTGCTGCAGCGACGGGCAGTGGCAGCGGCAGTACGGCGAGACGATCCAGAACTTCTTCTACAGCCAGGGCATCGACGACTATGTGGACCAGTACCGCACCGACGGCTCTCTCCCTGCCGACGACGAGATACTGCAGGCGGGCGGCTTCAAGAAGCTCCGCCACAGCATCGGGCTGGTGTCTACGCTGGCAGCCGCCTCCGTGCTCTGCAGCCACGACAAGAAGCGCGAGTTCGTCGACGCGCTCTGGAACGCGCGGCACGTGCCGTTCTCCGACGGCTATTTCGACGCCTACTACGACGGACTGCTCCGGCTCTTCGCGTTCATGCACCTCAGTGGACACTATCGCATCATTTTCCCGCAGTAAGCTGACAACGACTCTTTGGGAGAGTTTTTGGCGCCGCTATGCTTGAATCTGAAAAAAAATCACTAAATTTGCAAAAACTAACTTGATCATACTCATTTGCAAAAGACTAACTGATTTTTTTCCACTACTCATTTTCTATCATCATGCATATCCGACGAACTATCCTGATGCTGGGCTGCGCAATCTCGTGCCTCAACGCCACCGCGCAGCAAGTGAACGACAACAACACGCCGCTCCACCTCATGAAGCCGGCTTACCGCATCCCTTATGGCATACCGACGGCGGCAGAGGTGAAGCAGACGATGGACCGCATCCTCCGCTATATCGACAGTGAGACACCGGCGGAGCTGGTGGACGAGCGGACGGGGAAGCCGGTGACGGACCTCTCGGCAATCGACGAACATACGCAGCTGCGTCAGGGCGGCTTCCGGCTGACCAGCTACGAGTGGGGCGTCACCTACTCGGCCGTCCTCTCCGCCTTCGACGCGACGGGCGACAAGGCCTACCGCGATTATGTCTTCAAGCGTCACCGCCTGCTGGCGGACATCGCGCCTGCCTTCCGTAAGCCCCATGGCCAGGGAAAGGCAATCGACGTGAACATCAGGAGGGTGGTGGACCCCCATGCGCTCGACGACGCGGGAGCCGTATGCTGCTCGATGATCAAGGCGCTGGACACCGACCCGTCGCTGCCGCTTCGTCCGCTTATCGACAACTACATCGACTACATCATGCATAAGGAATACCGCCTGGAGGACGGCACCTTCGCCCGCCACCGCCCGCAGAAAAACACCGTATGGCTCGACGATATGTTCATGGGTGTGCCGGCCGTGGCGTATATGGGACGTCTCACGGGCGACACCAGCTACTACGACGAGGCGGCGCGGCAGATTCTTCAGTTCTCCAGCCGTATGTTCCTGAAGGAGAAAGGGCTGTTCCGCCATGGATGGGTGGAGGACATGCAGCCTCACCCCGCCTTCCACTGGGGGCGGGCCAACGGGTGGGCCATCCTGACGATGTGTGAGGTGCTCGATGTGCTGCCGCAGGACCATCCTAAGCGTCCTGCCATCCTCTCCCTGCTCCGTCAGCACATGGCAAGACTGGCGGCTCTGCAGCACCACGACGGCTTCTGGCACCAGCTGCTCGACCGGCCCGACACCTATCTTGAGACCTCCGCAACGGCCATCTACGCCTATTGCTTCGCCCATGCCGTCAACCAGGGGTGGGTCGACGCGAAAGCCTATGGACCGGTGGCGCTCCTGGCCTGGCAGGCCGTCGCCTCGGCTGTGAATGACAAAGGGCAGGTGGAGAACGTGTGCGTGGGCACAGGCATGGGATTCGACGCCGCCTTCTACGCCTACCGGCCCGTCCACGTCATGGCAGCTCACGGCTACGGACCCGCCATCTGGGCAGGGGCGGAGATCATACGCCTGCTGCGCCTCCAGCATCCCAAGCTCAACGACTCCGCCGTACAGTTCTACGACCAACCGGTGCCCACCGACCAGCCTATCTTCAACTACGACGGGAAAGTACGGTATTGAGATGATGAGGGCTGTGGCACTTTAAACCGCTTAAACTCACTTTTTTCAATTACATTTTGACATCTTATAAAAATCTGTAACTTAGATATTTGGCTTAACAACGATTTTTATACAGACAATAATCCTATTATTTTATAAAAAACTAACTTCGAGAGCAACGCGAAGGCTGAGGGCGTGTATGGTGCTGAAGACATGACCAGCGTGATTGCCAACCCGGATGCCAGCGACGGAGCCGTCTACAACCTCTCCGGTTAGCGTGTGAGCCTGCCTACGAAGGGTATCTACATCATTAACGGTAAGAAGGTGATGATGAAATAAGCAAAGCCAACACATAAATATTGCAAAAAAGGTGCGTCCCCACGGTGGCGCACCTTTTTTAGGTAATTTTTTTAGCCTCTACGTATCAGGGGCGTGGTTGCTTCAACGGTCGGAGACCGTCGCTCCTACGCGTGGGTTGCAACGGGGGATGGATTTTTGGGCTTACGTATCAGGGGCGTGGTTGCTTCAACGGTCGGAGACCGTCGCTCCTACGCGTGGGTTGCAACGGGAGGTGAATTTTGGATCTTACGTATACTGCCGTCACGGCAGCAACGACGCAGGGCGAAACCTGAGACAAAACGTTTTTTTTATCCTTTTTCATTTAAGTGCGATGATATTGATCACCGCTACGATGTCGCTGATATCCACATTCTTGTCGGTGTTGACATCAGCTGTGGCGAGATAGGTTGTGTCTCCGGCGATGGTGTTGATGATGGCGACGATGTCGCTGATGTCCACCTTCCCGTCGAGATTCACGTCGCCGGGCGTGGCCGGCTCCTCCTTCGGGTATTCCACCTCGATGTCGGTCTCCTCAATCACCCACCGCAGTCTTGTCCGGTCGGCGTGTATGGAGAAGAAGGCGAGGGGTCCGCCCTTGCCGTCGGCGTCGGGTGTGCCCACGTTGAACAGCCGGTTGGCGTTGGCGTCGGCGTCCATGTAGTAAGCAGCTTTCCCGTTGTCCTGCTTGGCGTAGTAGGGGCGGACGGTGACGGGCTCTGCCGACAGGGTGTTGTCGATACGCAGGTAGCTGCCCGTGGCTGCGTTTCTCACATACACGTTGCCGTCCACTCCAGCCTCGAAGGTCCACAGGGCGCAGGGGTCGGAGCTGAGCGGGTCGGCCTTGCCCCCGTTGATGTCCTTGTCGGACAGTCCTATGCGGTAGACGAGCTGGTCGGCTCCTCCGTCTGTTCCTTTCAGGGCATAGAGGTAGCGGCGCTGCGTGTCGGCGGTTGCGGTGGTGGTGTTGGCGTTCGAGGTCGTTCCGTAGCTGTAGATGTTATAGCCCAGGTCGGTGGAGAACCCCTCGAAAGTCATGATCTGCTGCGACTTGAAGGTGTCGATGGCAGTGGTCAGCGCGTCTGTCTGCGCGTTGATCTCCTCCTGGGTCGTGTGCTCGTCCACGCCCTTGATGAAAGCCTGTGCCTCAGCGATGGCAGACATGAACGTGTCGAGGGCGTTGCTGGGGTAACCCAGTGTCACGTCGGTCTTCGCCCCCTTGGCGAGGGTCTCGGCGGTCTCCAGCGTGTTGGTGAGTTTGGTGAGGAACACCTTGACCAGTGAGGCGTCAATCTCCACGAAGGTGAACACCATGTCCGCGCGGTCGAACGTGCCGCTTCCCCAGAACCAGTCGTCGGCGAAACCGCGGGCGCGGATTTGCTGGTCTTTGTTCGCCGGGCTGTTGATCCGGAACATCGACACCTTGCCGTACAGGCCCGACTGGCTCGGCTGCTGGTCGCCCGTGTAGTTGATGGTCAGTGTCGACGGGGTGGGGGAGGCGCCGATGCGGTCGCTGCTGCCGGCGTTGTTCTGTCCGGAGATATACTCCTTGGTGCTGTAGTTCTGGAAGGTGAAGCCGCCGTCGACTGAGGTGATCACCCACAGCAGTGAGGGGTCGTCCCAGAGAAAGGTGTCTGTGGTGCCGAGCGTGCCGTTGTCGTTGAACGTGAGGTATTTGGGTAGTCCGTTGATGGTGGTTCCCGAGTTGAAGGGTACGGTGGCGTAGTTGATGATGCGGTAGAGCTTCCCTTCTTTCGGCGTGAAGGTGGTGGTGCCCGCCGGCGTTCCTCCGCCTCCCTTCGTGTATTCGTCGTTGACGGACACCGTGGCCGAGTAGAGCGACTCGATGCCGTCGCCCACGGTCTTCATCCTGAAATAATACACCTTGTCGGGTGTCAGTCCGCTGACGCTGGTGGTCTTCGTGGTGGTGGACAGCCGTTTCACCTCCGTGAAGTTCTTGCCGTCCTCCGACTGCTCGAGCACGATGGCCGTGGCGTCCTCCATGTCGCCGTTCGTCCAGCTGAGCCTTACGGTGGTGCCGTTCACCACCGTGGCGGTCAGCTGCTGCGGGTACATCAGGTAGGACGTCTTCTGTGCCAGGCTGTTCACGTAGTTCTCGATATTCGTGTATCCGTTGCCGAAGGCATAACCGTTGGCGTCGTCCTTCGTCGTGTCCAGCCCGTTTGCCGTTTCCCATTGGTCGTCCATGCCGTCGTGGTCGTCGTCCGTGATTTTCGGTCCGTCGGCCACGGTGCCGATGCCGCCGAGGTCGTCCTCATTGGCGATGAACCGTCCTTTCGTGCCGAGCGACGTCAGCTCTTCGATAAGACGCTTGTCGTGGCTGTCGCGCACCCGTGAGGCACCCACATGGTCCACCACGCTCTGGTAAGCTTGTGCGGCGCTCTCCAGGTTCATCGGGGCCGAGGACTTCAGCGTGGGCGACGTCATCGCCGTCGCGCTGTGGTGGTCGGTGATGAGTGTTCCGTTGAGCTTGCCGTCGCAGTTGCCGTCGAAATAGTTGCCGGAGCTGTACATATGGTCGGTCTCCGTCCACTGGTCGAAATATTTTCCGGACCCCTCCGGCCCGGCGATGAAGTAGTTGTTCATCAGGTCCTGGTAGTTGTCGGCTGCGGAGTGTCCGCCCACCACGCCGTTGGCGTAGTTGTACACCACGTTGTTGTAGTACTGGATGTAGCATTTCATCTTCGGGTTGCGGCTCTTGTTGTTCGACCACAGGCAGTGGTGGACGGTCCAGTTGCGCGTCCCGTCGGTGATGGCTCCGAATCGCTGCGGCTCGATTCCCTCGGAGATGATGCAGTTCGACCATGTGATGTTGTTCGCGTCCTTGATATGCACGTTGTCCCAAGGTCCCCATGTCACGCTGCAGTGGTCCATGATGAGGTTCTCGCAGTTGTCGAGCGTGAGCGTGCACTTGCTGCTGTTCACGTTCTTTCCTCCGCGCATACGCAGGTACCTCAGCACCACGTTCTTGCTTCCTGAGGCAATCACGCGTCCCCCATAGATGGTGATTCCCTCGCCGGGCGCCGTCTGTCCGGCGATGGTCACGTTGCTGGCTATGGTGATGCTCTTGCCCGTGATGTCGATGACGCCGCCCACGTCGAAGACGATGAAGCTGCCGGCCTGGCTGGCCGCCGCAGCCAGCGATCCGGTGCCTGCCGCGTTGAGGTTGGTGACATGTACCACCTTGCCGCCCCGTCCGCCAGTGGCGTAGGCGCCGAAGCCCTCAGCCCCGGGGAAGGCCAGCTGCTGGGAACAGACACTCATGCTGGCTGTCAGCAATGCTGCCAGCGAAAGAATTTTTCTTGTCATATCGTTGCTTTGTTTTATGGTGTTATTTAAATAAAATGTGTGGTTTCTTGTGCTGCTTCGCCTGTCGCGACGAATTATTGGCAAAGATAATGAAAAAACTGCAAGAACCATTATTTTTTTCTGCTGAATTGCATGACATCGTAAATTTTTTGTCTTACTGGCAGGTAACAAGCGAATTCCCGTTATTTTATGTTTTTTCTTCTTCATATCAAAAAATACGTGCAATTCTATTTGTGTCTTTCTTTTTTATTTCTTATCTTTGCAAATTAAATTATAATATCTTTTAGATTAACATCGAATATTGTATATAACCTATAATATATGTTATTTTATTCTGATGACGATTACGAGGGATTATCTGCTCCTGAATTGGTGCGTATGCTGGGACGCAGATTCAAGGAATACCGCCTTGCTGCCAGACTCACTCAGAAGGAGGTGGCGGAAAAGACGGCTCTCTCCGTGCTGACCATACACCGCTTCGAGAGCGGGATTGCCACGAATATCGCCCTCTCCACTTTTCTGCTGTTGCTCAAGGCGGTTGGATGTGTCAACGACATGAAGGAAGTGCTGCCGGAGCAGCCGCCCAACCCCTATCTCCTCAACGAACAAAACAAGAAAATACAACGAATCAGACACAAGAAATCATGACGCGCTATCTGAAAATATTTTTATGGGACATGGAAATCGGACGTTTGGCATGGCATCCCACCAGAAAGATGTCCTATTTCATCTTCAATTCG
Source organism: uncultured Prevotellaceae bacterium (assembly GCA_946625675.1). Classification (GTDB taxonomy): domain Bacteria; phylum Bacteroidota; class Bacteroidia; order Bacteroidales; family Bacteroidaceae; genus UBA3839. The sequence continues at coordinate 26,995 of CAMOTI010000113.1, forward strand.
GAGTTTCTTAAGGGAAAGCTGGATATAGCCCCGCTCACGGCATCCATCCATTCGCCTGCCAGCTCAAGAGCCATATTCGCGGAGCCGGAACGGATCTACCAAAACCTGCCTCCTTTCATCGCGGATTCTCTGCCCGATGCATGGGGAAACCAGCTTTTTGAACAATGGAGAAAGGAGAAACACCTGTCAGAAAGGGATATAACCCCACTCGACAAGCTGGCCTTTATCGGAAAGCGGGGAATGGGAGCGCTGGAGTTTGAGCCGGAGACTGACCTGGGGCTGATTAATGAGAAAATCAATGTCAAGGCACTGGCGGACCTGGCTGAGAGAATCTTGACGGAGAGAGAGAACATAAGCATCCTGCCGGAGGAATCACTGACGCTGCAATCCTTGATCAGGGTGGGGACCTCTGCAGGCGGAAGGCAGCCGAAGGGAATCATCGCCATGAACCCAAAGACAGGAGAAATCCGTTCCGGACAGGTGGAGACGGACCAGGGATTTGAGTATTTCATCCTGAAATTCGGTGATGCCCAGCGGTCAACGGCTGAACTGGAGCTGACTTATTACTTGATGGCAGTGAAGGCCGGCATCAACATGATGGAGTCCAGGCTTCTCAAAGTGGATGGCGTGAACCATTTCCTCACCAGACGATTTGACCGCGACAACAGCGGAAAGCTACACATTCAGACTTTGGCGGCAATGTGCCCCGGGGCGGACAGCTATGAGAAACTGACAGCTGTCTGCCGCAAGCTCCAGCTGCCTGAGACGGACATCCAGGAGCTGTTCCGGAGGATGGTGTTCAATTTCCTTGCCAACAATACGGACGACCACAACAAGAACTTCTCGTTTGTCATGGACCGCAAAGGAAAATGGAGTCTTGCTCCTGCCTATGACATGACATTCATCTTCAACACCGGCGGCTTCCAACCCAATAAGGAACATTGCCTTATGACCGGCGGAAAACTGCAGGATGTGTCGGTCGACGATATACGTTCTTTTGCCTCAGAGCAGGGCATACACCGTCCGGAAGCTGTCATTCATGAGGTGGCGGATGCCATCGGGGATTTCCGCACGCTTGCCCGGCAGAATGGGGTCGGGGAAGAATGGACGGGCCGTATAGAAGCCGTGCTCAACCATAATCTCGAAGAATGGGGGCTCAGACCGCCTGCATCGGTTCTCTCTTTTGTGGCTCCTGAGGGTCATAAGGTGGAAAGGGCCCGTATCGAACCAGCGTTCAAGGGTAACTGTACCCGTCCGCAAAACGCTCCTGGACTGCCTTCCGCATAGGAGCCGACGTCTCCAGGCGTCGGAAGCAGACAGCTCTTAGTTTCGTAATCACAATTGACTGAATATGCTCCGACGTATGTACCGCAGTACGCTACTAGTAAGAAATGATTCTGTCTTTTCATTCAACTACGATTCAGATACGTACATCGGAATACGCAGCACATTACCGAAATACGTAACTGAAACGTGCTGAACTATAAAACAGAGTTATATGTTACTATTTGGCCGTGCTTCGCCGGCCGATTGTGCGGACGAGGACGTCCACAACCCCAGTGTGGATGGGCTCCAGTACGTATCAGATTCGTTTTTACATGCAAAGTCTGGAGACTTCGCTTCGCAGGATTCTGTCACGACTCAGAAATGCTCAAGCAAGCTTGGCATTTCGTTCGCTGCTCCAGAATTTCGCTTCGCAGGATTC
>CAMOTI010000114.1 GCA_946625675.1 uncultured Prevotellaceae bacterium
TTGCTAACTTGTTGTAAATGTAACAATTGCTAATCTGATGGAAATACTTTTCAGTAAAAAACCGAAACAGAATTGCAATTTTTTGTGCGCTCGACAGGAACACTTGTGCGCCCGACAGGAATCGAACCTGCACTCCGTGAGGAACTAGATCCTAAGTCTAGCGCGTCTGCCAATTCCGCCACGGGCGCAAAAATATCGGGAACGGGTTGTTCCCGCTTATTGCGGATGCAAAGTTACTACATTTTCGTGAAAGAAAAAAATAAAAACGGAAAAAAATACGTGACCATCATCAACTATATCGTCAGTCATGGAGAATGATTCTTACTACACAATAAAATCTTTGATCAAACAAAAGTTTTTGTAAAAGCAAGAAGCGCGTCTTTAGGACGCGCTTCTTGCTTTTCTCTGATTCCACTGCTATGTTTTCATCGTGGGCAGTCATTTGACGTAGCCCTTCGTCTTGCATCGCGGGCAATCCTTCAGTTCCTCTATGTCGCCCACGCAGCCACTTCCTCCGCACTCAGGGCAGAGCGTGACCGGGCGTAGATACTGTGCCGACACCCATCCGTCGTAGGTGAAGACAGCCACGGTCGGTATCACTTTGTTGACCGTCACATAGCAGAACCCGTTGCGTCGTTTGCCTTTGTCGTAGACGACTTCGTTTTTTTCGAGTTGCAGTTTCTGACCTTCCCAGAAAATCACGGGGTAATTCTTGCCTGGGCCTTTCCTTACGTTCACGTTGGTTCCGGTGGATACAAATCCTCGCTGCTTCTGTGCGGTGGCTGTTGTCATGCCAAGCAAGAGCAAGCATAATAAAACAAGTTTTCTCATGTCACGATTGTTTTTAGTTATGTTTGTTTGTCTGTCCTATGACATTAAAAAGCAAAGTTACGAATTTTTTGTTTATGTTATCATCAGTTTCCGTATTTGTTCAGAAAAAAAACGGTCGTTTTTCCTTATGACAAAGAAAAAACGGCCGTTAAGATGGTGTTTATTTGGCGTATCCTTTGGGGTTTCATCGCGGGCGATCCTACGGTTCTTCTATGTCGCCCACGTATTCACTATCTCATCATCTTCTTTCCGTTCACGATGTAGATGCCCGGTGATATATGGGTCTTCTTGCGTTTAGAACGTCCACTTTGCGGCGAGGGTAGGGATGACATAGAACTTGTGGTTCTGTCCCTTGTCGTCGAACACGAAGTTGTTGCTCACCTCCAGCTCTGTGCCCAGGCTGAGGTTCACGCCCTCCATCTTCCGCAGTTTGTTGAGGTTGAACCAGAACTGTGGCTCGCCGAGCACGATGAGCTTTCCGTCCACGTCCTTGTCGTACCACATATCCACGAATCCTGAGAATGTGCAGAGCCCGTGGGCGAAGGTGTCTCCCCAGACGCAGGTGGCCTGGAATCCGTTGAAAGCTCCTCGGTTCATCCCTTTGAAATAATATTTGTACATGAGTTGCAGTGAGAATGTCTTGCTGAAGTCCTTGCTTGCCCAGTTCCATGCACCTCCAGCCAGCAGAGCATGCTGGAATCGGGATGCCACGGGGGTGTGCTCGATGCTTGTTGCTCCTCCGTTATACTCCACATGGGCAGCCCACTGCCTGTTCTTTGTCAGGTTGAACTCACGTGCAATCTCCCAATAGGCTCCTGCTGCTCCGTCCTGATAGTAGTCGATGTCTGTGAATAGGAATGTGGATCCCCATTTGTCGGGTTTGAACATCTCGATCGTTGTGGTCACGTTCGGGCGTCCGCTCAGTTCTCCGTAGAGGGTGTGCCCCATGTCGTAGTGCAGCTGCACGTTCTGTGCCTGCGTTGCCAGGCTGCATGTCAGCAGCGCTACGGCTAAAAATCTTTTTACCATTTTTTTGATTTTTTGTTATTGGTGAGTCGGACGGGTCGGACAGGTCAGACAGGTCGGACAGGTCGGACGGGTCGGACAGGTCGGACGGGGCGGACGGGTCGGACAGGTCGGACAGGTCGGACGGGGCGGACAGGTCAGACGGGTCGGACTCTTTACTAATCTCAAATTTTATTTCACATTCTGTTGTTTATTCTCGACTTCAGATTCTCTGTCAGGGCATCTTTGCAGAGGTAGATGTAGGTGGTGTTGAGTTTGATGTAGTCGGCCGACATATACCATGTGCCTCTGTATCCACTGTCGCCCCAGGAGTTCTTCACCATGTAGTATTTTTTTCCATGTTCGTCGTGGGCGATTCCGTAGATGAGCATCACATGGTCGTAGGTGAAGGTCCAGTCGTCGAACTGCTGCTGCCGCATTTCCTGTGTCACCTCCGCTGAGTCAGAGCGCATGGCGATACCCTCAGAGTAGAAGTCTCCGCTCACGTCGCCTCCCCAGTCCACGCAGAATCCGTTCAGCAGCGCGTGGTCGAGCGCCTCCATCAGCTGGTCGACGGGGATGTTGTAGCTGGGCTTCAACCTCCATTTGTAGGGTGCCTCAATTACGAAATCCTGGTAGAAGGGGTGGTGGGTGAAGCTGGTGAGACTCACGTAGTTGTCCCAATCGATTCCGAGGCTCTGGGCGAAAGTCTGGGGGGTGTATGTCTTGCCTTCATAGACGAATTCTTTGGGGCATTCTCCCACGTGCTGGTCGATGAAACTCTGCACGGTTGTTTTCCACAGCGGGTCGGGATGTGGCTCCTTTGTCGACGCATATGCTTTCACCATCTTTGTCAGTTCGGGGTGGAACTGCGTGAAGTTAGCCAGTGTGTCGCCGCAGAGCGAACCAGGAGCGGGCATGGCCTCCTCCGGGCAGATGCCGTGCTGGCGTATCACGTCGAACACGTCGTCGGCCGACCCACCTTCCGTGAAGTCGCTCAGGCCGTGCATGCGCATGTGGTGGGTTGCGCAGTCCATGTAGTCGTGGTTCACCACAAACATCTCGCACAGGTCGTAGGTCTTGCCGCTTTTGCGCAGTATCTCGCTCTCGATGAATCCCAGCGTGGCGTAACACCAGCAGGTGCCGCTGCGGTGCTGGTTCTTCACGCTCGTGATCGGGTTTGCTTTCACAGTCGTGAATTTCGGGAGTCCTTGGCGCTGGGCTGCCAGTGTGAGGCTCGCAACTGAGAGTAGTCCGAAAAGGATGAATTTTAGTCTCATCTTATGTGGATTTGAATGTTTTTTATCAGTCGGGCTTGTCTGACCGGTCCGACCAGTCCGACTTGTCCGACTTACTCAAAGCTGATAATAAAAATCTAAGTGCGAAAAAAATTTCTGCAAATTTACATCTTTTATTTGATATATTTTGTGATTTGAGTAAAAAGATTTAAATTTGCAGTGATGAAGAATGCTTACTACAACGAGATGGTCCGCCTACTCATGGATAATCCTGATGGACTCCGTGTCAGAAAAATCGCCCGCTACATCTACAACGGGGAGGTGAGCCTCTTTGACCTCGACGCAGGGGATAAGTTCCGCAGGATCCATGCTTCGCTCTCACGTTTCCTATGGACGCAAAGCCGTCGCAAGCGTTCTCCGTTCGAGCGGAGAGGGTGGGGGAGGTATGCCCTCAAACCTCATTTTGTCGTGCAGCTGGAGCTGACTTTCGACGACTGGGACGACGAGGACCTCGATCCTGCGCGCCTGCAGCAGCCGAAAAAGAGCGAGGCAGCCGAGCCCCTGATGCAGGATCTCTTTGCCGGTATGCTATGATTTCTGGTTTTTTTTGATTGAGAACTTTTGAATGCGTGAAAAACTATGATAAGCCGTTTTTTTCTCTTCCTTGTCTGTGCGCTGTCTTTTTCGTCAGCAAGGTCGCAGACCCCTTCTGTCAGTCCTCAGCTTTTGAGGAGCATATGCCTGCGTGTGCAGCTGATGGGGGATAATGCCAACTTGTTTTCCGTGGCCGACTATCTGGATCAGACGCTCGCTCCCGTTGGCTTTAAGCAGTTGAGCTGCAGCGAGACCGAATGGGTTTATGCCAAGAATGTGGGGCTGAAGGAGATTCCCGGCGGATTTGTCTACGACTTTCAGGGATCAGATGCCCAGGTTCTTCAGGTGTCGGCCTACGGCAGGGTGACAGCCGACCTTCTGCTGAAAAACATGGCCATGATTGACTATTACCGTCAGACTGTACCGCTCGCAGGCTTCGTCTGTCCCGACTTGGAAGCCTCTCCGCAGGTGTTTGTGCAGGTGGGGGGCAACGACGATTTCCTGATTACTCAGGACGAAGAGAGCAGCATGCTCACAGTGAGCTATCATGTGGCTTTCCCGACCGTGGCATCCGACATACTTGCTCCTTCCGACGCCATCGCCATGGTGGGCATACCGCTCGACGAGGCAAGGCAGAAGGTGCTGACGATAGGTTACGACGATGCGCTCACCCGCGGACATACCCACTATTACCTGCATGGATGCCAGCTCGACGGCGAGACTTCTCCTTTTAAATATAAGCCGTCGGCCGACAACGAGGGCATACCTTACTCTGCCCTTATTCTCAACTCTGCCGACAGCCTCGTGAAGAACGTGCGTCTCAACATCTACCGTTGTGACCGTAACGTCTTCCTCTACGACCTGTCGCGTGCCGGCTTCCAGCTGGTGGCGCAGAAAGGAAAGCTCATGCGGTTCGAGTCCGTTGTTCAGCGCAAGCGGGCCACGCTCGAACGTCTCGTGGACACCGATTCTTGGTCGGTGTTTATCGAAAAAATGTAATTTTGTGATAAAAAAGTATAGAATTTTTTTGTTGTGTGCGTAAACATATGTTTTATAACACAAAAATTCATTGGCACGGCACGAATCTTTGCCGTAACTTTGCAGTATCCTAAAAACAATCTTTTTACCTTAAAAAAATTAATACTTATTGAGATAAAGAGGTGCTTGTGAAAGTACCTCTTTTTTCTACTTTATATATAGTGTCAGTTTCGGACAATCCGTCTTTCTTACTCCCTTCTTCTAGTTTCTCTTCTGCTTCATTTCAGTTCGAACTTGTCGGGATAGACATTCGCCTGATGCTGGAATTTGATGAGTTCTGCGATAGCTTCCTCCGGGTCGTCTGTCAGGCTCAACAGCAGGTTCTTGTATTTTCCCCGTTCTGCCAATTCTTTCAGCAGAGTGTATGCCGGCATTTCCTCGGTCCAGAACTCACGTCCGAAGAACACCATCGGGCTGGAGAATCCGAATGATAGATAGTGGTTTTGCACAGCGTCCTGGAATATCTCCTGCATCGTCCCGGCACTGCCTGGCGTGTAGATGATTCCTCCGTACGCCAGGGTTAGGATGCTGTCTTCTCGGATGCTGTTCTCGAAGAACTTTGCGATGTGTGTGGCGAATGGTGTCGACGGCTCATGCCCGTAGAGCCATGTGGGGATGCCCAGGCTCACGTATTTCCTCTGAGGGTATTTCCGCATCACACGGAAAGCCGACGCCACCCATCCTTCGTCCTTGAAGCTCGGGGCCACCGCCAGCATCTGCAAGGCATCGTCCAACTCCTCGTCGTGGCAGCCTGCCATCCATGCGCCGAGGTGCGTTGCCTCCATTGCGCCTGGCCCCCCGCCGCTCAGCATGAAGAACCCCATCTGCGTGAGCCGTTTGCTCAGGCATGCCACGTTGCGGAACATGGGGTCGGTGCGCAGCAGCGCGTGGCCTCCCATCACGCCGATGCAGAGCAGATGGTCGTGCTCGCTGAAGAACTCGTCGAGGGCAGTGTGAATTCCGTGGTCGTGGAGCGTGCGTGCCAGCGACTCCTCCACGCTGCGTGCACGCTTGCCTCTGTCGATGAAATGTCGGTATACTCGTGTGTCGTAGCAGGTGTTGAATGTGGATGCGTCATCCGGGTCGAATCCCTCGTAGAGCTCAAACGGGGAATAAAGACCTTTTCGGTTCACATTGAACGGTACGCCCTTCAGATAGTCGATGACGGGCATGATGTTGCTGGTGTTGATGTCGTTGATCATAGTGCTATGAGGATTTAGGACGGACAGGCGCTTGCTGTCTTTATGTTAGGTGAATTTATCTCTGTGCAAAGTTACGAAACTATCATGAGAAATACAAATCCAAGCCAGAAAAACCTTTTGTCCACAGAAAGCAAGCTCAGTCTTTTCCTCTCGGACTTGTCAAAAACAGGCTGCTTTTTCCTCTCGGTTTAGGCAGCAGGGACGGACTATGCCTTTGATTTCTGCTCTATCAATGAAAGAAAATCGCTGCCATGGACGAAAAACTGAACTGCTGCAATATTGCTAATGGCAGCAGAAGAAGTGCGAAACGCCTCTGTTAACGAACGTTAATTTTCGCAATAGTGTAATAAATACATTGAAAACTTTTTTGACGTTAAAAGTTTTCTGACTAACTTTGCATTTTAAAAAGGCCTGGGCAAAGGATTGCAAAGGCATTTTCCCGGTTGTAGTCGGCGTTTTTTTTTCGGACTGAGAGCCTAAGACAAAGCCGTTCCTTTGGCTTCTACGACTGGTGCTCACCATGTTCAGATACGGAGAATTCATGTGCCGATGCAACTAAGGGATTGATTAGTAAAAAGATTTGTAAAAAGACGAGTTTTAACTTGGAACACATTTCAGACAGCCAGAAAGAGCTGCGCCGCGACATATTGGACTATGCGTGGACGGAATTTATCCGTTTGGGACTGAAGAAGGTGAAGGTGGACGACATCTCATCACATTTCTCCATTTCCAAGCGCACACTCTATGAGATGTTTGAGGACAAGGAGACGCTCATCGTGGAGTGTTTCAGACACAGGTTTGATGCCAAGCACAAGGAGGTTGAGCTCATCCATCGTGAGACAACTCTCAGCCTCGAGACCTATGTGCGACTTTTTTCCGAACGAATAAAAGAATCGGAAAATATCAATCCAGTCTTCTTCTCAGAGGCATTCAAATATCCCAAGTTGATGCGTTTTTTCGAGGAAACCACCGAGGAGCGCAACAGCAGGGCTATGGAGGTGATTCAGAAGTGTGTGAACGACGGATATCTCATTCCAGACTTCAACTACCCCATGCTGCTCGAGGCCTACGGAGCACAGTTCATGAGCATCGTCAAACTGGAACTCTACAAGAAATACAAGCTGAGCGACATGCTCAACACGTTGCAGATCATATCCTTCAGGGGATGCTGCACGGAGAAAGGACTCGAACTGCTCGACCGCATCATCGAAATAACCAAATCCACGTGAGCGTGTCGCTGCAAATTATCGTGAAGACGGTATCTGTATGTGAGAATCCATAAGGAGTTCTAAACTCTCCGCTGAATTCAAAGCAACTTCACTCTCAACCCTAAACACTCAACTCTAAACTCTCAACTCTAAACATATGAAATCTTTGTTTTTGGGAATATTCATTACGGCGTCGGTGCTGACTGCATCGGCCCAACAGTCTTACAGCTCGAACGACGGCATGCTGCATGTCAACCTCGAGAAAGCCATAGCCATCGCTCTCGATGAGAATCCCACCATACGTGTGGCTGAGAAAGAAGTGGAGCTGAAAGTGCTCGCCGACGAAGAAGCCTGGCAGGCACTGCTGCCCGAGATTGCAGTGAACGGATCGCTTCAGCACACGCTGCTCGCCGCCGAGATGAAACTGGGCGACAACAGCTTCAAGATGGGACGCGACAACACCAACACCGTCAATGTCGGAGCATCGCTCAACGTGCCCATATTCGCCCCGACGGTCTATCAGAACATGAAGCTCACCAAGGAGGACATCAAGCTGGCCCAGGAGAAAGCACGCGGCTCAAAACTGGAACTGATCAACCAGGTGACAAAAGCATACTATCAGGCCCTGCTGGCCAAGGACTCCTATCTCGTGATGAAGCAGAGCTACGAGACTTCGAAGCTCAACTACGACATCATCAGCGAGCGCGAGCGCGTGGGAAAAGTCAGCGAATACGACAAGCTGTCGGCTGAGGTTCAGATGAGGTCGATGAACTCATCTATGGTGTCGGCCGAAAACGGAGAGACGCTGGCCATGCTCCAGCTCAAAGTCCTCATGGGCGTCACAGCCAACATACGTCTGGCCATCGACGACCGACTTGAAAACTATGAGGCGCAAATCGTCATACCACAACTGCTCGACCAGGAACGCCAGCTGCTCGACAACTCAGCCATGCGCCAGTTCGACCTCAGCCAGAGTCTGCTCGACCGCTCATACAAAGTGGCAAAAGCGGCTTTCCTGCCTACCGTCTCATTCACTCTGGCAGCTCAATACCAGTCGCTCTACAACAACAACTGGGAGTTCTGGAACTACAGCTACTCGCCAAGTGCATCGTTCACTATCAACGTGTCAGTGCCTATCTTCAGGGCATCTAACTGGTCGAGGCTGAAAAACATAAAACTTCAGATGGCTGAGCTGGAGGACAACCGCACGAACACGCTGCGCAACCTCAATATGGCTGCCGACAGCTACCGCACCAACATGATGTCGAGCCTCGCACAGGTGAACAGCAACTCCATCGCCGTGGCTCAGGCAGAAAAGGCATTGTCAATATCCAACAAACGATATGAGGTGGGGCGGGGCACCATCCTCGAGGTGAACCAGAGCCAGACGGCGCTCACCCAGGCCCAGCTCACCTACAACCAGTCCATCTACGACTACCTCACCAGCAAGTCGGACTTCGACTATACGCTCGGAAAAGAGACTTACTTGAAATGAGACTTTGAACTTTATCATGCGGATATGCGGATGGATTAAGTTACAAGACGCCCCGCGGGGCGTCTCTACTGCATCATTCGACTTTAAACTATAAACATTCAACAAAAAACTCTCAACTATAGTTATGAATAGATTTTTCAGAAACGCAATGGCGATAACGATGGCACTGGCTGCCGTTGCTTGTGGCCAGAAAAAAGAGGAGGGCGCAGGCGCTCCAGCAGCGGCAGCTCCTCAGCAAGAAAAACCACAGGTGAAAATCGAGCGTGTGATGGCTCAGAACGTATCACAGACCGAGACCTACACGGGTACCGTGGAGAGCAACCTGAAGAACAACATCTCCCCGAACGCGCCTTACCGTATCGAAAAAATCTATTTCGACGTGGGCGATTACGTGCGGAAAGGTCAGGTGTGTGTCGACCTCGACAAGTCGAGCATCACGCAGAGCAACATCCAGATTCAAAACCAGCAGCTTGCCATCGAGAACGCCCGACTGCAGATGGAGAACCAGAAGGTGGAGTTCAACCGCACGGCAGAACTGTATAATGTGGGCGGCATTTCCAAGTCGGAATATGATATGGCCAAACTACAGTACGACCAGACCGTCATCGCCTTCGACAACGCACAGCACCAGCTCGACGTGCTGAAGTCACAGCTCAACCTGCTCAACACCAACACCCGCCTTGTGGCGCCAATGGACGGAATTGTCACGGCACGTAACTACGACGACGGAGACATGTATGCCGCTCAGCCTATCCTCACCATCGAGCAGACCAACCCCGTGAAACTTATCATCAAGGTGTCGGAGTCATACTACGACATCGTTCAGCAAGGTATGGGAGTTGACGTCACCCTCGACGCCTATCAGGACCAGCTGTTCAGAGGTACTGTCGTAACCAAGTATCCCACCATCGACCAGCAGACCCACACTTTCCCTGTAGAGATTTTCATGTCGAACGACAAGCAGCAAATCAGACCGGGAATGTACGCACGTGCGAGAATCAACATGTCGTCGTCCGTGCATGTGCTCGTGCCCGACATCGCCATCGTAAAGCAAATTGGAGCTGGCGACCGCTATGTCTATGTCTACAAGGACGGAAAAGTGTCCTACAACAAGGTGGAACTCGGACAGCACGTGGGCGACAAGTTTGAGATTATTTCTGGTGTGAACGACGGAGACGACGTGGTCATTGCTGGTATGTCGCGACTGGCTAACGGACGCGAAGTGGAAGTGATTCAGTAATGGCATGGAATGCATGCTTCAGTTTCAAGACTCCTCATTCTTTATTCTTTCTAAAATTCTTCATTCTATAACATATGAGCTTATATGAAGGAGCGGTCAGACGACCGATCATGACCAGCCTCGTCTTTACGGCGGTCATCATTTTCGGATTGTTCTCGTTGATGAAATTGCCTATCGACCTCTATCCGGACATCGACACAAACACCATCATGGTGTTCACTTACTATAATGGCGCCTCGGCAGAGGACGTGGAGAACAACCTCACACGTCCACTGGAGAACACGCTCAACTCCGTGGAGCACCTCAAGCACGTCACTTCCAACTCCAAGGATGGTGTCTCTGTCGTCACTCTCGAGTTTGAGTACGGATACGACATCGACAACCTCACCAACAACGTGCGAGACAAACTCGATATGGTCAGCAATTCGCTTCCTGCCGACGCCAACACGCCGATCATCTTCAAGTTCTCAACCGACATGATACCGATTCTCCTCCTGTCTGTGCAGGCGCAGGAGAGTCAGAAAGCGCTCTACAAGATCCTGGACGACAACGTGGCCAACCCGCTGGCACGTATCGACGGAGTGGGAACCGTCTCCATCATCGGTGCCCCTGAGCGTGAGATCAATGTCTATATGGACCCCGTCAAGATGGAGGCGTACAACCTCAGCGCGGCCCAGGTGGCATCCGCCATCGCCGCTGAGAACCAGAACGCCACCAACGGTACGGTCGATATCGGTACGCTCACCTACACCGTTCGTACTGAGGGTGAGTTCGACGACTCACGACAAATCAACGACATCGTTGTGGCAAGCAACGGGGACGGAAAGGTGTATGTCAAGGATGTGGCCAGAGTGGTGGACGACGTGGAGGAGCGCGCTCAGCAAACCTACACCAACGGCCGACAGGGCGGACTTGTGATCATACAGAAGCAGAGCGGTGCCAACTCAGTGGCCATTTCCAATGCCGTCATGGAGCAGCTGCCGGAACTGCGTAAGAATCTGCCGTCGGATGTCAACCTCAACGTCATGGTCAACACGTCCGACAACATCATGAACACCATTCACTCGTTGACGGAGACCATCTCATACGCCATGCTCTTCGTCGTCATCGTGGTGTTCCTGTTCCTTGGAAGGTGGAGAGCAACACTCATCATCACCATCACCATCCCGATGTCGCTCATCGCCTCCTTCATCTATCTGTATGCCACGGGCGGATCGCTCAACATGATTTCCCTGTCCTGTCTGTCCATCGCCATCGGTAACGTCGTCGACGACGCCATCGTGGTGCTTGAGAACGTCACCACGCATATTGAGCGAGGGTCCGACCCGAAGCAGGCGGCCATCCACGGTACCAACGAGGTGGCCATCTCCGTTATTGCGTCAACCCTCACCATGATTGCGGTGTTCTTCCCTCTCACCATGGTGTCGGGTATGTCGGGTGTGCTCTTCAAGCAGCTCGGATGGATGATGTGTATCATCATGACCATTTCCACTAGTTCCGCACTTTCATTCACGCCGATGCTCTGCTCTCAGATGCTCAAACTGCAGAAGAAGCAAAGCAAGCTGTTCAAGACCATCTACCGTCCCATCCAGAAGATGCTCGACGGACTCGATAATGTATATGAGCGCATGATCAACTGGGCCGTACGCCATCGCTGGACTATCATCCTTGCTTCAGTTCTCTTCTTCATCGCGTCCATCTATATCATGAAGATTGTGGGAATCAAGAGTGAGTATTTCCCAGCCAACGACAACGGCCGTGTCTCCTGTACGATTGAGCTGCCTATCGGCTCGCGTAAGGAAAAAGCCAAGGAGGTGGCCGACGAGCTGGCATATAAGTGGATGAAACGCTACGGAAAGGATCTGAGAGCATGCAACTTCACTATTGGACAGGCAGGTGACAACAACACATTCGCCTCACTTCAAAGCAACGGCTCACATATCATCTCATTCAACCTCAACTATGTCCCGTCAAACGAACGTGACAAAGGTCTGGTGGTCATCTGCGACGAATTGCGCGAAGACTGTAAGAAAATTCCGGAAATTGCAAAGTACAGGGTGCAGCTGGGTGGAGGTAACTCCAACATGGGCGGACAGAGTATGGCCACCTTCGAAATCTACGGCTACGACCTGACCGAGACGATGAACGTGGCAGAGACCCTTTCAGCAAAACTGGCAGAAAACCCAATGGTCGGACAAACGAACATCTCGCGTTCTGACTATGTGCCAGAACTCGTCATCAACTTTGACCGCGACAAGCTGGCCAAGCTCAACCTCACCATGTCGGCGGCATCGGCATCCGTAAGAAACCTCATCACCGGTTCGCTCATGTCGTTCTACCGTGAGGATGGAGAGGAATACGACATCAAGGTGCGTTATGAGCCTGACGCCCGTACTTCTGTAGACAATATCCTCGATATGCTCATTCCGACTCAGTCGGGCAACGTGAGGGTTCGCGATATCGCCACCATCGAGGAGTCAGCCATCCCTCCTACCATCGAGCGTAAGGACCGTCAGCGTATCACAACCGTGACGGCTGTGCTCAAGGACGGATATGCGCTGTCCGACGGTGTGGAATACGGACGCTCCATCTATGAGAATATGGATATACCGGCGGGTATCACTGTGCAGGTGGCCGGTTCTTACGAGGACCAGATGGACTCTAACCGTGACCTCGGCACACTCGGCATCCTCATCATCATACTTGTGTTCATCGTCATGGCGGCACAGTTTGAGTCACTCACCTATCCGTTCATCATCATGCTCTCCGTGCCGTTCGCATTCTCTGGTATTATCCTTGCACTTTGCCTCACAGGCACGAACCTCAACATCATGTCGATGCTCGGTGGTATCATGCTGATTGGTATCGTGGTGAAGAACGGTATCGTGCTCATCGACTACACGCAGCTGCTGCGTGAGCGCGGATACGGACTTATACGTAGTGCCGTGGCGGCAGCAAGAAGCCGTCTGCGTCCAATCCTCATGACAACGCTCACCACCATCCTCGGTATGGTGCCGATGGCAGTGGGTCAGGGTGTCGGTGCTGAGATGTGGCGTCCACTCGGTGTATCAGTGATAGGCGGTCTGACTGCATCTACCATCCTTACCTTGATTTATGTGCCTTCCATGTTCTGTATCTTCGGTTCCAACGGTATAAAGAACAACCGCCGCAAGATGCGCAAGCAGCGTGAGCTCGATGCCTACTGGAAGGAGCATAAGGCTGAGGAGACGTTCAAGAAATCGAAGAAAAAGCAGAAACATTCGACCGACACTACAGCTCCTGCTGAGTAAGCGGTGACTGTATTATCAGTATAGAGATGAATCTATAAAAATTGATTAAACGATGAAAGCAATATTTATAGCATACGACCAGGCGCACCAGGAGAACGTGATGGAGGTGCTGTCAAGAATGAATATCAAGGGCTACACCATGTTTGAGCAGGTGATGGGTGCCGGGACCAAGACCGGCGACCCGCATCTTGGAAGCCACGCATGGCCAACCATGAACTCCGCAATCATCACCATCGTGCCCGACGAACGGGCCGTCACGCTCATGGAACGCCTTCATGAGCTCGATGCCAACAACGAGATGCTCGGACTACGGGCTTTCCAATGGAACGTGGAGAAAGAAATCTAAGTAATTTGAAGTTTATCTTCTCCATTGGCTTCTATTCTTTCAACTCTCTAATAATAATGCGGGCGGCAGCTGAATCTCAGCTGCCGCCCGCATTAGTTAGTCTTCCAACCGTATGGCTAAACCTCAAACTTCAATTTTCGTGCAAACAAATACAGAGCCAAGCTTGCTTGAGCTATGTTGAGTGCAGCCGAAAATCATGTCAATAAACCTCAAATTTCAAACTTATTCGAGTTCACCTGAATAGCGGATGGCATCGCGACGGTTGCTGTGGACGCTGATGTCCGCATTTCCATCGTCATAGATGTTGATGCTGTAGGCATAATAGTCATCCCGTGACTTGGCGTTGAACTGAATCTCGGTTCTGTGCTTGCGGTCATTGCGCCGTTTTGTGTAATTCTGGATTGGCGTCTCAAAGTTCAGACCTTCGTCAATGCTGTAAAGGCTTGGCATGTGCACCTGACCGAAGTAGGGTAGATAGGAGTTCACACTTCCTTCCTTCATCTCCAGCCAGAAGTCTGACATGATGGGGCGGCTTGGATAGCGCTGGGGGTACATGTAGTCCACCTTAATCTTGAAGGTCTCTGCAGCCAGCTGCTCCTGCACATACTGGCGGTTCTGTACGGCACGCTGCGCCTTGTCTGCAGTGCTGGCGCAAGAAGCAAGGCCCAGTACAGCCAAAGCGCAGCACAGGATTGCAGTGCTGGTCTTTTTGAATAATCTTTTCAGCCTCTTCATAGTCAGTTGGTTTTATGTGGTTAATACGTCTGTGTTGCTCGCAGGTATGCTGTCATCTCATGACGTCCGCATGAAAATAATAATAAAATAGCCCAATAAATTGTAAATAGTAAATCGTAAATTCGGCTCACTTCTCTTTTTCCACATCTGTAGCCTCAAACTTCGCTATCTTGTCGAGGTAGTATTTCCTGAGGTCAGCCCACTTGTAGTAAGGATAGCTGTCGGTGGGCACGGGTAGGCTCACTTCGCGCTCGTTGAGCAATGCCTTGACGAGGATGTCGCCCTCGCGGCCTTTCTTCGGCCGATAGAATGCCAGCTGCACGTTGCATGCCATCGGGAAGATGTTGTAGTTGCGCCACACGCGGTCAAGCGTGTCGAGGTTCTCCACCTGTGCGCCGCAGGTTCCCAGCTCCAGAATGCAGGCCAGCGGCATCACGCATACTTCATGACCGAAACGGAGCGTGGCTTGCTTCTGGCGCACCGTGTCGGCGGTCTCTATGATGTTCTTCAGGAGCTGCTTCTGGCTGAACGGCATCACACTCTCCGTCTGTGGTGCGGCCCCGTAGCGCAGGTACCATTCGATATTGCGGATTTGCCACAGCTTGTAGCACTCGTCAGCGGTGAAGAGATCGAGCAGCTCCTCATACTGGTCGTGGCTCTGCATGTTCGTGGCCACGTCGAACAGTGCCCTGACGAACGACTTGTCCTTCAGGTTTTCTTTCGCCCATCCGGTGTCAGTGAACAGTACGCCGAGCATACGGTCGGGCTCTGTCAGCTTCTCCTTGTATTTGTCCAGAATCGGCCATGCCTTGTTGCCGTTCGCTTTCAGACGGCTGCTCCATGGGGCGTTCAGGTAGTATTGCAGCGACTCGCTCACGTCGTTATGCACGCGGGCGGTCGGGTTGAATGCCGTCAGCTCCTCGCATTCGGCCGTCATCGACAGGATGCAGCGGATCACGACCGTGCTGCGTGCGTCGATGGGCAGGTTCTTTGTCTTGAACAGCTCTGGGAAATGCTCGGTCATGCGCTGTCCGATGCCGTGGTGCTGACGTTCACCCACGGTCGTCAAGTCGCCAAGGCGGTTGATTGTGCAAGGATAGAAGGCCTCCAGCTTTCGCAGCACCTCATTGCCGGTGGCGGTCAGCTTACCGGCTTCCTGACCTTTGCGCAGCGGACGGATCACGTTGAGGTAGTCGTTCTCGTTCAGCAGCCAGCGTGAACCGTGGCGTCCGTAATGGCTCAGATAGTACATCTCATAGCCCTTCGGAGTCTTCGTCAGTTTCTGAGTGGCGGGGTAGTTGTCGTAGTCCAGGTAATTGCTGGCGCATAGAAAGCGGTTCTGAGTGATTTCTTCCAGGGCAGACTGCTGAGCCCATGTGCCTGCTGCCATTGCTGAGGCAAGAAAAAGTGTGATTAGTCGTTTCATCATGTTGGGTGTTATTTTTTTTACTTTATTTTGCAAAAATAGCAAATTATTTTGACTTTGGTAGATTTTTTTTGAAAAAGATTAATAATATTAAAAAATAATAGATGCGATACGCATGATTTTTGTCTTATCCGTAATTTTGTCAATAAATTCCTGCTTCCTTTGTCATCTGAAAAAATATGCGTAACTTTGCAAGTAATTTGCAAAACAGGGATTGCAAATCATGTTTCGATATGTTTTATTTCGATAAGAACAACATCAAGAATAAGTAAAATAAACTATTTACTACATCATTATGCTTGACAAAAATACCAAAATTTATGTAGCAGGCCACCACGGACTCGTAGGCTCTGCTATCTGGAACAACCTCAAAAGCCGTGGATACAACAACCTGATTGGACGCAGCCACAGGGAGCTGGACCTGCTCGATCCTGTTGCCGTTAAGAAGTTTTTCGACGAGGAGCAGCCCGAGGCAGTCGTTCTCGCTGCAGCTCATGTAGGCGGCATCATGGCCAACCTTCGCTACCGCGCCGACTTCATATACCAGAACCTACAAATCCAGCAGAACGTCATCGGAGAGAGCTGGAAGCATGGGGTGAAGAAACTGCTCTTCCTCGGCTCCACATGCATCTATCCGCGCGACACTGCACAGCCCATGCCGGAGGACTGCCTCCTCACATCGCCGCTCGAGTACACCAATGAGCCTTATGCCATCGCGAAAATCGCAGGACTCAAGATGTGCGAGAGCTTCAACCTCCAGTATGGCACCAACTATATCGCCGTCATGCCTACCAACCTCTATGGGCCGAACGACAACTTCCACCTCGAGAACTCCCATGTGCTGCCGGCTATGATTCGCAAGGTCTATCTTGCTAAATGTCTCAACGAGAACGACTGGGACGCCGTTCGCAAGGACATAGGCCTCCGACCAGTCAGCATGCCTAAGAACGGTGAGAAAGTGGTGGTCAACGCTGACTCTGCTGAAAGCGACATCGTCGAGGTGCTGGCATACTACGGCATCACACGCGAGGCTGTCACCCTCTGGGGAACCGGCAAGCCTATGCGTGAGTTCCTCTGGAGCGAGGAGATGGCTGACGCGTCTGTGCATGTGCTCCTCAACGTGGACTTCAAGGATACCTACAAGGAAAATATCAATGCCGACAATATCAACGAAATCCGCAACTGCCATATCAATGTAGGAACCGGCAAGGAAATTTCCATCCGGCAGGCAGCCGAGAAGATCGTGGCGGAAATCGGATTCAAGGGCGAGCTGCGCTGGGACAGCACCAAGCCCGACGGAACCCTCAAGAAGCTCACCGACGTCACAAAGCTCCATTCTCTCGGATGGCACCACAAAATCGACATCGACGAGGGCATCCACCGGCTTTACCAGTGGTACCTGCAAGGAATCTGCATCAACCATCAGCAAAGCTGATTACACTCTCAAATCTCAACTAAAAAGAGTAACTTCACTCTCAACTCTAACCACTCAACTGATAATATGATTTTCATAGCAGGACCATGTGTGATTGAGTCTTCCCAACTGCTTGACTGTGTAGCGGAAGAACTCGTGAGACTGAACAAGAGACTGGGTGTCGAGATCATCTTCAAGGCCTCCTTCGACAAGGCTAACCGAACGTCAATACGCTCTTTCCGTGGACCGGGTATGGAGCGGGGTCTGCAGATGCTGCAGGACGTGAAGGACAAGTATGGACTACGTATCCTGACCGACATCCATGAGTCCTGGCAAGCGGAACCCGTGGCAAAGGTGGCTGACATACTCCAGATTCCGGCTTTTCTCTGCCGCCAGACCGACTTGCTCGTGGCGGCGGCGAAGACGGGCAAGACCGTCAACATCAAGAAGGCGCAGTTCCTCTCCGGACTCGACATGGAATATCCCGTGCAGAAAGTGCGCGATGCGGGTAACGACAACGTGTGGCTCACCGAGCGTGGCAATATCTATGGCTACAACAACCTGGTGGTGGACTTCCGGAACATCCCCGACATGGCGCGCTTCACCGACACCGTCATCATGGACTGCACTCACTCTGTGCAACGGCCGGGGGCGGCTGGGGGAAAGACGGGTGGAAACCGTGAGTTCATCCCAGCCATGGCGCTCGCTGCCAAAGCCTTCGGGGCAAACGGATTCTTCTTCGAGACTCACCCAGACCCGGACAACGCACTCAGCGACGGACCCAACATGATTCCTCTCACTCAGCTGGGAGACGTCATCAAGTCATTACTTGATTAAAACATATAGAAAAAGGGCCACAAGGCCCTTTTATTTTTTCTCGCAACATCCCACATTAAACTTTCAACCAATCAATGTATCATCGGCAATATCCAGAACACAAGGATGAAGATGATGCTGCCCACGATGTAAGCACCTCGTTTGAATCCTTCGCTCGGCTCCTTGCCCGTGATCATCTCGTACACCTCGAACGTGGCCTGTCCGCCATCGAGTGGGGGAATGGGGAGGATGTTGATCAGGGCAAGCACGCACGACAGGTCGGCGATGTACTTCACCAGCGGATGTGCCTCTGCTGTGGTCCAGAACGAGAGGATGATGTCGTAGTTGTCCGTGGATATGACGGGCTCAAAGAGATGGATGCCCAGCATCGACAGGATGTTGGACAAGGTGTTGCCCACAGTGAAGCAGATGAACTCCATCGTGGCGCTCAGCGACTGCCAGAAGCCGGATGAGCTGCCCGCGTCGCTCACAAGCACGAAGACGAGATAAATCAGGAATGCCGTAAGCAGATTGAACAGCACGCCGGCTATGGAGATCAGAAAACGTTTCCATGCCGGTTTTGTGTTGTAATACAGGTCGCTGCCTGCCGACGGGCTCTGCCCGTTCAGCTTCAGGTATGTGTCGTAGTCCATCGTGTGACGCTGGCCGTACTGGTCGGTGAACTGCACACCCGTCGGGCGGTTCTCAAACGAGGTGTAGCCGCCGAAGGGCAGCCAGCCGATGGCATAAGTGGTGTCGCGCCAGGAGGTCTTTCCCCTCAGCTGTTGGGGAGGCGAAGGCTTGAACGAATAGAATGGGAAAAAGAAAATCTGCATCTTCTTCACTCGAACGCCCATCCATCGGGCCATAAAATAATGTCCGAATTCGTGGATTGTCACCACAATCGCCAACACGAAAATATATAATAGCTCACCCATGTTCATTTTTTTGCGAAGTTACAATTTTTTTACGAAATAATCCATATATTAAAAATGTAATCTTGTTTTTTCCCATATTATTTTTATTTATCTTTGATAATTGGAGATTATTGCGTAAATTTGCAAGGTGATTATATCTCTGCTATTTTCTCAAGAATTACAAATCTCATAAAACGAAAAACTTATGAAAATGACTACTAACTTCAGAAAACGCATGGCTGTGTTCTCCCTTTTAGCCATACTTATGATGTTTACAACCTCTGCTAAAGCTGCACAGACAGCATACGCTCTATGGTGTGAGAGCAGTGCCACTCTCTATTTTGTCTATTCATCCACGTCATTCAAGTCCGGACAATCCTATGACGGACAGACTGTCACGCGTGTGTGGACGGGCAGTGAGGTCACGGGCTCAGCGAGTGTGCCGGCATGGAACATACAAGTGAGAAGCACCGTGAAAAAAGTGGTGTTCGTCCAGGGATTTCAGGAAGTGAAGCCCACGAGCACGCTCGAATGGTTCTACAGATGCGGAAAGCTGGAGAGTATCCAGGGGTTGCAGTATCTCAACACCTCAAACGTCACCACCATGAAGGAGATGTTCAGGGAGTGTACCGCGCTGCAGTTTGTTGACCTTTCGTCTTTCGACACTCAAAAAGTGACAGACATGTCTTATATGTTCTTTGCTTGCTCAGCTATGCCTGCCATCGATGTCAGCTACATGAACACGTCGAACGTCACCAACATGGACAATATGTTCGGTAACTGCTCCAGTATGGGGTCCATCGAGTTCTTCAACAGGATGGGGACCAAATTCTATACCCATAAAGTACAGAGGATGTCGTCCATGTTCTATGGATGCAAAAGCCTGCAAAGACTGAACCTCTCTCTCTTCGATATCAGCAGCGCCACGCATATGGGATCGATGTTTTACGGATGCAGCGCTATCAAGTCGCTCGACCTGAGATATTTCAGTACGGGAAAGGTACAGGATATGTCAAGTATGTTCGCCAACTGCTCCAATCTTTCGAAAATCATCTGCAACAACACATGGACCTCATCTTCCTCTGAGTCCATGTTCCTTGGCTGCACCAAACTGAAAGGAGCCATCGCATACGACCCGCAGAAGCTCACTGTTGCCTATGCCAACCCCAACAACGGCTATTTCTACCGCTACACTGCCTACGGACTTTATATCGACGGAATACAGGTCGACACGGAGAACTGCGACAATATCTCATCCTTCGACGGAGTGGATGGCACTGTCACCTTCGACCCTCAGACCAAAAAACTTACACTCGACAACGCCAGCATAACGGCAACATATAACTCCTATGCCTTGTCATCCACCATCAGCGGGCTGACCATCGCTGCCAATGGCATGAATGTCGTCAGAGGCTACACAAACGGAATGCAGCTCTCCTCCAACACCACCATCACATCTGTTGACGGGCAGGACGACCACCTGCAAGTGAATGCCACCAACGGCGCAGCCATTCATCTCGGAAACGCCACACTCAACGTCAACGGCGGACTGGAACTGACGGCAAGAGGAAACACATACGGCATCTCCGGCTTTTACACCGCTCAGGGAAGCACAAACTTCGGTGACATCGTCGTCGGAGGAAAAAACACTGTCGTCTACGCCTTCGGGAGCGTGAACGGATGTATCACGCTGGCCAAGAGCCTCACGCTCAACGACGGACTCACCATCACGAACCCTGAGAACGCCTCCTTCCTGCTGACTGGAGGAACGGGTAGTGTGTGCGATGCTGGCGGAGCGACGGTGAAGAACCAGAACGTCATTATCCAGTATGTGGAGCCGGTGGAAGAATACGACCTCTATATCTGCGGCACCCGCGTCACCAGCAAGAACTGCGCTTCACTGCGCACTTTCATAGACGGCATCCAGCCGATAGGCCAGAAACTGGTGGTGGCAAGATACTCGCCGCAGGACAGAACTCTGTCATTGTCGAACGTGGCCATCAATTCGGATACAGAAAACTGCATTGTCTCTTCTATTCAGGGACTGACCATCCTGGTCAACGACAACGTGTCGCTGATGGCATCGGGCGAAGGAAAGAGCGGACTGGTGCTCAGGGCCAATACCACGCTTAAAGGTGCTCGTGGCGGTTCTGTGTTCTGGTCCACAGCTAAAGAGGCGGCTGTGTTGCTGAGGGGATTGCTGTCGGTAGAAAACATCGAACTGAGAGCGACAGGTGGAAATTACGGAATACAAGGCGTGGCTGCCGGTAGGGTTTCCTTGGATTATCAGGGAGCTGTGAGTGCGTCCAATAAGAACACTGTCATCAAGGCGTACGGTGAGTCAGGAAGCATCTATTCACTGAATGACCTGATTCTGAAAGACGGACTGCAGATCACAAAACCTGAAAATGCGACATTCTCTGCCTATTCGGTCAGAGTTTCAAGAAGAGTGGTAAGCTCACAGGATGTGGTCATTCAGTACGTGGAACCGACCCAGCTCAAGGACGACGTCAACCTCGACGGAAAAGTGGATATCTCCGACATTGTGGCGGTCATCAACACCATCGCTGGCGACACCACCTATGTCAACACCGCTGATGTCAATGAGGACCAAAAGACCGACATCTCTGACATCGTCGCCATCATCAACATCATCGCAGAACAATGATAGTTTGATGTATATTAACACGATTTTCGGCTGCGCTCAACATAGCTCAAGCAAGCTTGGCTCTGTATTCGCTTGCACGAAAATTGAAATTTGAATTTTGAGGTTTGAAATTTGATGTCTTATCTTTGAGTTTTGAACTTTGAGCTGAAAAACAAATAGCGGTGCTGTTTCCGTCAGGAAGTAGCACCGCTTTGTTCGTGTCAGAAAGGTATGTCCATTCCGTCCTTTCACCCCATATTGCTTAGTCCATTCCGCCCATCAATTCTATTCACAAAGTAAATACACTATTCACTATTCACTTTTCACCACCACATGGCTTCTGCCTTCACCTTTCTTCTCCACGTAGATTTTCACAGGAATCCGCTCCATCAACTCCTCCCTGTGGGAGATGATGCCCACTCGGCGGTGGCTCTGCCCGGCGATGTCCTGCAGCTTCTCCAGTGTCGACATCACGCTGTCGAGCGACTTTTCGTCAAGCGTGCCGAAGCCCTCGTCGATAAACAGGATGTTCACGTTCATTCCCTGGGCGTTGAGCGACGAGAGGGAGAGCGAGAGGGCCAGCGAGATCATGAAAGTCTCTCCGCCAGAGAGCACTGTCGCACTGCGCACCTGGTTCTTGTTGTAGTGGTCGAGCACGAGGATGCTCAGCTGCTCGTTGTTCTCGTCGCAGGTCAGCTCATAGCGGTCGGTGATACGCTCCAGGTATTGGTTGGCGATATTCAGCAACGGACGGAGAACATAGGTCTGAACGAGGTTGCGGAAACGGTCACCTCCGAAATGTTTGTTCAAAAGGTCCCAACGGGTGAGACGCTCAGTCGCGGCCTCCAACTCGTCCTTGTATCGGGCGAGATGCTCGCGGTTCTTCTCCTGCTCGCGCAGCTTGGTCTCAGTCTCCGCTAATCGGCCGTCAATAAAACTCCGCTCATTCTCAGCACTGACTTTTTTTGCCTCGTATGACGGAAGCAATGCCTCAAAGCCAGACAGACCGTTTTCGTCTTTTTCTGCTAAAGCAGATGAAATGCCGAGTTTATCCACGTTCACCTTAATCTGCTGGGTGAGGGTAGAGACGGACCCCCTCAGAGATGTCAGCTTGTCTCTCACGCCATTCACCCGCTTTTTCGACGGCTCGTATTGATGCTCAGACGATTGGATGGAAGTCAGCTCCTCCTCTGTCCTTCCGCTCTCGGCGATTGATTGCATGTAAGCTGACTCGTTATTGCACAGATTTACGAGGCTTCTGTCGGTGGCAGCTACTGAGTTTGAAAGATCCTGCCATTCTTTCAGTATGTCGTTGCATGGGTATGACTCGGCTGTCTTTGCTTGCGTCCATTCTGGATGACTGCCCCCCACCATGTGGCTGACGCCTTCCAGCTGCTCAAGTAGCGTGGCCTGCTTCTGTTCTTCTTGCTGTCCGTTGTCGTAATCCCGCTGTCTCTGTTGGTAGGCTGCACTGTCCCCGTGGAGGGTAGTCTTGATGGCCATTGGCGCTGACTCCCACTGAGGGTAGAACATCGCAAGGGCAGAGGAAAGAGTTTCCGATATTCTCGCCTTTTTTTCTTGGCTTTCTTTTATCTGAGCATCCAGGTTGCTGATTTCCTGCTCGTTGTCTCTTACTTTCTGCCCGTTCTCCGTCAGTGTTCTCTCTGCCTCTTTCAAGACCTTGTCTAAAGGTTTTTTCTCGTCAGACAGACGGCTGACGAGTGCCTGCAGGGCGATGACGGAATCTTGCTGGATTTTCAGCTGGCTGATTGCAAGGGATGTGGACTCCAGAGAAACGGAAATCTGTGAGGAGAGCGTGTCGTCGTATGTGAGTCCAAGCTTTTCAGCGCTTCCGCGTAGCATCAGCTCCGTATCCTTGGCTTCCTGCAAAAGACGTTTATGTCCATCCTTGCCATTTTCTCTCTCCTCCAGCTCTGCTGCCAGTTGGTTGCAGGCTTTTTCTGCCTGCTTCAAGGCGTCAAAAGTTGTGTCGCGCTCTTTGAGTGCAGCTTTTTCACGGGCTTCCATCTGCTCCAGTATGCCGCTTAGATCTGTCATGTCAATCTGTGAGGCAATCTGCTGACCACATAGTGGACAGGTCTTGATCCCCTCACGAATAATCTTGGCGCGGAGGCCTACGAGTGCCTTTTCCACGCTTTCATGCATTGTGGAATATTCCCTGTTCGCCTTGTCGTAAGCTTCGGAAGCAGATTGATAGGTTTTTTCCTTGGCGTCACGGTCTGTTTTCAGCCCTGCTAACTTCACCTTGTCACGCTCTATTGCGGCAGCAGTCTCAGCAAGCCGTTTTTTCTCTTCTTGCAGCTTGACGTATCCTTCCAGAAGATGCTCCAGCGTGGTCTTCTTATTACCCTCGGATTCCACTGCTGAGTTGATGGCCTTTGGATCGTAACCGCTAAGTATCTGCCTCTGCTCATCGATGGCTGTGTCCTTGACTTTTACGGCTTTCTCGGCTTCTTCACGCTCTGATTTGGCTTTTTCTGCGGCACGAATCAAAAGTGGGGTTTTCTCCTGCTCTTTTTGGAGCCTGGAGCGCTTGTCGGCTATGTCGTCAGCCAGTTGCTGGAATTGCCGGAGCTGTTCTTCCAAGGAACCGGACCTCTCGTACAGTTCCTTTCGGGAAGACTGACTCTCAAGCCATGCCCTCTGTCTGTTCAGTTCCTCTTTCAGTTCCTGGAGCTGGGTGTGACGAAAGAGAATGTCTGCGGTCAGACGACCGAACCGCATGGCCTGCTCTCTGGATTTCCTTGACTCATTGTCCTTGTCTTTACGGACTGATGTCAGCTGACGAAGATGACTGCGGACTTCCACCGTACTTTCCCAGTCTCCTGTCAGTTTTTCCATGAACTTATACCCTTCGCTTTTTTGCTCCTCTTCCAAGCGAAGAATCTCTCCCTGGGTCTTTTCCAGTATGGACTGGTTGCCGATAAGTTGCTGTAGCTGACTCAGGCGTTCCCCTGCTTCCTGTACGTGGCCTTCGGCAAATGCCTTTTGTTTGAGAAACACATCCCTGTCGCCTTTTTCTATTTCTTCTTCCTCGGCCTTCATCAGGTGAGCGGCCTCTGTGTCATATTGTGTCTGCTTGGCGTTCCTGTCTTCTTTTGCTTGCTGGCAGATACTGGTGATGGCTTTCCCATAGGTGGTGAATCGTTCCGTATTGGTCAACTGCTCCAGAATCGCGGTACGCTCTTCTTTTTTACCTTTCAGGAAGGTGGCGAACTGACCCTGTGCCAGCATCGCCATACGGCAGAATTGATTGAACGAGAGTCCGATGGCTTGCAGAATCGTCTCTTCGCAGTCCCTGCTTGTCCAGTCTTCCTCCCCTTTCTTCACTTTCCATATAGCTGGACTGTATGTGCGGTTTCTTGTGAATCCTAACGATAGGCGGGCATGGTAGATGAGGCCGTCGTTTCCACGGAACACCACTTCGCTGTAGCAGTCGTCCTTGTTGGAAATCCCGATACGTGTGTATTGGCGGATGTCGCTGATGGGCACTTCTCCGCCTTCGCCTCCGTTGATTCGGTTGTTTCTCACATTGGCAACCCCCGTGATTCTCGGTGTCGTTTTATACAGTGCCATGGAGATGCCGTCCAGGATCACTGACTTGCCGGCTCCTGTGTCGCCGCATATCAGAAACAGTGATGCCGGGTCGCCCGTCACCCCGTCCTTCAAGTCTTTTGTGAAGTCGATATCTGCCTCCATGATGGAAGCGATGTTCCGCAAATGCAATGCTAATATCTCCATATATCTTTATTCGTTTTGTGCAATTTTCAAATACTCTTCCACTTCTTGAAATGCAGCCTTCAACTCCTCCAGGCTAAGCCCGTCATAGCGTTCGATGGTCTTCTCGATGAAATGCATCGGATCGGTCATCTGCTGCAAGTCGGCTATCTCGAACGTGGGCATCGGTTTCTTCGCTTTTTCATGCTCTTCCTGGCCCCGCCAGATGGTCTTTGGGTTGTAGCGCAGCTCACCGTCGTTCTCAATCATTTTGTACACCGTCTGGTTGAAGTCCGAAGGAATGTCGGCCTTATAGTCAATATGCAGGCGGAAGTAGCCTCGGCCTCCGCCGCTGATGAATGCCTTCAGCCCGTCAAGCGTCTCTTTCTGCGAGTGGTAGGCCTCTTTGTCGGATGGTAGAATATGGAAATGACGCAGCTCGTTGATAAACAGTTGCCGGATTTCTACGCTGCCTCCATGCCGGTCGATGTCCACGAGGCTCACGCTGTGAGGGTAACGCTCGTCGCAACTCACGTGGAGCGCGCTGCCGCTGTAGCGCATCACGCCGGAAGGGTAGCTGACCACTTCTTCCTGCTGGTCTTCCCTGTGTCCGATGGTCTGGGGCTTGTGGATATGGCCCAATGCGAGGTAGTCAAAGCCGCTACCCATCTTGCTGGCATCCACGGTCTTGATCTGGCCATGGAAGTCGTGACCCTCGCTGTCCATGTTGGTCACCGCGGCGTGCGCCATCATCACCACCGGTTTTGACTCCGTATTCTCTTTCGCCACGTAGTCAAGCAATGCCTGGATCTGGACGGGACGCTCACCGGTCAGGAACGGTAACGCCACGATATAGCCGCTCTCCAGCCGGACGATATAATTCTCTTTCCAGCCGATTGGGGCATTCTCGATGTCGTAGGGGGGAGCTTGTGCCACGATATGCACGTTTTGTGCTTTCCAAAGCATGTGGTCGGCATGCAGACGCGAGGGGGAATCGTGGTTGCCGGCGGTTATCACGATTGTCAGCTTCGGGTATTTCTCGTGAAGACTGACGAAATACTCGTTGAAGAACATTTTCACTTGTACGCCCGGCTGCTGGATGTCGAACACGTCGCCGCTCACTACCAGCGCGTCGGGATTATACTCCTCAATCCACCCTTCCAACTGACGGAAAAAATGCTTATGCTCGTCCTCCCGACTGTAATTCTGATAAAGAATCTGACCCAAATGCAAGTCCGCTGTGTGAATGATTCTCATAGCTTTTTATGTTTTTTTGATTAGATTCCATAGCCTATATCGGTGCTATTTTTCTTGTTTGCAAAGTTATAAAAAAAATGTGAAAAAAGAAAGAGATTCATTATTTTTTCAATAGTCTCTTTAGCCACTATCATCTTTATAGTATTTATAGCCTCTATGGACCAAAAAGCTACAAAATCGAAAAAATATGTATCTTATCTGAAAACCAGTTTTGTCTTTTTTCTCTAACTTTGCAACATCAAAAACAACTAAATCTATCTGCATATGGTTTACAACGAAATCGGATCTACCGGCATGAAGGTGTCAAACCTCTCATTCGGGGCATCTTCTCTCGGTGGAGTCTTCCACGACATTCGGGAAGAAGAAGGCATCAGGGCAGTACATACGGCTGTCGACAACGGCATCAACTTCATCGATGTGTCGCCCTATTATGGACACTACAAGGCGGAGATGGTGCTCGGAAAGGCGCTCCGGGAGATCCCGCGCGACAAGTATTACCTCTCCACGAAAGTGGGACGCTACGGAAAGGACGGCGTCAACACCTGGGACTATTCCGCCAAGCGGGCCACCGACAGTGTCTATGAGAGCATGGAGCGCCTGGGCATCGACCACATCGACTTGATCAACGTGCACGACATCGAGTTCCAGGCCGCTCTGCCAGGAGGACTTCAGAAAGTGGTGGACGACACCCTCCCTGCATTAGTTGAGCTGCGCAAGAAAGGGGTGGTGGGACATGTCGGCATCACCGACCTGCAGCCGGAAAACCTCAAGTGGGTGGTAGAGCATGCCGAGCCGGGCACCGTGGAGAGTATCCTCTGCTTCTGCCATTATAGCCTTAACGACACGCTCATCACTGACTACATCGATTTCTTCCAACAGCATAACGTTGGCATCATCAACGCATCGCCGCTATCCATGGGACTTCTCTCATCCAGAGGCGCACCAGCTTGGCATCCGGCAGAGGAACCGCTGCGGAAAGCCTGCGAAAAGGCAGCGAAATTCTGTGCCGAGCAGGGATACCCCATAGAAAAACTGGCCATTCAGTTCTCCACCAGCCTCAACCCGCAGATTGCCACCACGCTCTTCAGCAGTGCCAACCCCCAGAACGTACTCAAGAACATCAACTTCGTCAACGACCCGATGGATAAGCAACTCGTCAGCGATGTTCAGCGCATCATCGGCGACCAGATGTTCGTACGATGGAAAAACAGCTGATCTTTTTAATGAACTAGAAATTCTAGAGATTCTAGAAAATCTAGGACCCCTAGACAATATAGTAACTTCACTCTAAACTCTCAACTCTCAACTAATAAAAACATGCCCATCATCGACGCTCATTCCCATCTCTGGCTCCGCCAGGACACGATCCTCAACGGCAAGCCCATCCGTACCACCACCAACGGACGCTCCATTTTCTTCGGTGAGGAGGTCCAGATGCTGCCGCCCTTCATCATCGACGGACGTAACACAGCAGAGATTTTCCTCTCTAACATGGACTATGCGCAGGTTGCTGCGGCCGTTGTTGTGCAGGAGTTTATCGACGGACTCCAGAACGACTATCTTGCCGACGTGCAGAGGCGCTTCCCTGGTCGATTCATCACCTGCGGTATGGCCGACTATCTCAAGCCGGGCTTCTTCGATAAGGCAAAGTCACTCATCGACAGCGGTTTCAAAGGCATCGCCATTCCGGGCCACCGTCTCGACACGCCACAGGGAAGAGTCCTCCTCAACTCGGACGAGATGATGCGGATGTTCAAGCTTATGGAGCAAAAAGACGTCTTCCTGTCCGTCACGCTCGCAGATGGCGACATACAGGTGGGCGAGATGGAAGAGGTCATTCAGGAATGTCCGAATCTCAGAATTGCAGTCGGACATTTCGGCATGGCCAATCCCCCGGTTGCACCTCCTTGGCTCGACAAGGGATGGCAAAGCCAGATACGTCTTGCACGCCACGACAATGTGATGATTGAGTCGGGAGGCATCACCTGGCTCTACAACTCGGAGTTCTATCCTTACCCGTCGGCCATTCGCACTTTCAGGGAAGCGGCTGACCTCGTAGGGTGGGAACGCCTCATGTGGGGAAGCGACTATCCACGAACCATCACAGCCATCACCTACCGTATGAGCTACGACTTCATCACCAAATCCACGGAATTGACCGACCACCAAAAAGCGCTGGTTCTCGGAGAGAACGCTGAGCGCTTCTATGGTTTCCAAAACCTCATCGACCTCCCGTACATCAAGAATATGTCGGAGTGATTTTTTTAGTTGAAAGTTTAAAGTTTAAAGTTGAAGATGAAAGGGATTGCACTTCTACAAGTCATTCCCCGTTTGGCATGCAAATAGTTGAATAAAAAAATAGTCAAATAAATAGTAAATCGTAAATAGTAAATCGTAAATATCAATCATAATCGCTTCCCGCAACTTAGTTCCCGTTTGGCATGCAAATAGCTGAATATAAAAATAGTCAAATAAATAGTAAATCGTAAATAGTAAATCGTAAATATCAATCATGTTAGCAATTCAAATCACACATCAGCAACAACTGAACATTATCGATATTCCTGCACCTCAGCAGCCTGTAGGAGGCGAGGTGCTTCTTAGAATGAACTACGTAGGTTTCTGTGGTTCAGACATCAACACCTTCATGGGACGTAACACCATGGCACTCAATCCCGTCATTCCGGGGCATGAGATCGGCGCCGTCATCGAGGCGGTGGGCCCCGACGTGCCGGAAGGGCTCCGTCCTGGTATGGTAGTCACCTGCAATCCTTACACCAACTGCGGAAAATGTGCGTCTTGCCGTAACGGACGTGTCAATGCATGCCAGCATAATGAGACGCTCGGCGTCCAGCGGAACGGCGCCATGAAGGAACTGATTATCATGCCGTGGGAGAAGGTCATCCCTGCTGGTCTGCTCACACCGCGCACTTGCGCACTTGTTGAGCCGATGAGCGTCGGATTCCATGCCGTCAGCCGTGCACAGGTCACCGACATCGACGTGGTGCTCGTCATCGGATGCGGAATGGTCGGAATGGGAGCTGTCGTTCGCTCCGTACAGCGTGGCGCAACGGTTGTGGCGGCTGACATCGACGACGAGAAACTGGCGCTGGCCAAGAAGATGGGGGCCAACTATGTGATCAATACACGCACTGAGGATGTGCATGCACGACTGTTGGAGATGACGTCTGGATTCGGCCCTGACGTGGTCATCGAGGCGGTGGGAAGCACCCAGACCTACCAGATGGCGGTCGGCGAGGTGGCGTTCACAGGCCGTGTCATCTGCATCGGATACGCCAAGGCGGAGGTGTCTTTCCAGACCAAATATTTCGTGCAGAAAGAACTCGATATCAGGGGGTCGCGCAATGCGCAGCCATCCGACTTCCGCGCTGTCATCCACTACCTTGAGAAAGGCACCTGCCCAGTCGACGAACTCATCACAAAGGTCATCAAGCCGCAGGACGCGCTGCAAACCATGCAGTGGTGGAGCCAGAACCCGGGAAAAGTGTTCAGAATCCTTGTCGACTTCACACAATAAATAATAATTCGGCATTTCATTCGTTATATTATCAGCAGCTTGTCTTCCAGCAAGCTGTTTGTGCTTGATTTATGTTTGCCCGTGTGGCAGAGAGCCACTTGGCTGACTCTTTTCATTCCTGTCGTAACGAATTAAAAATAACACTGATATGCCCCGTTTTGCCTTATTTGTCGTCTTTCTGCTCTTCCCCTTCCTCTCAGTCCTGTCTCATGAGCGGGTGAGCACTTATTCCGCATCACTTGTGACGGCTCAAAAGCCGCCAAGGCGCATCCTCTTCATCGGCGACTCCATCACCGACGGAGGCTGGGGTAACAGCGGGGGCTCCAGCAAGTCCAGCCAGGAGAGAAGCCACGGCGACATGAACCATATCTTCGGACATGGATATATGGAGATGTGTGCGGCCCATTTTTTGAGTCTGTACCCTCAGCGCGACTATCTGTTTTTCAATAGGGGAATTTCCGGCAACACCATCTACGACATGCAGAAACGGTGGAAGACCGACGCACTGGACATCAATCCAGACGTGATTTCCATCCTTATCGGGACGAACGACATACATGAGTTTCTCAGCGAAAAATCAGACGTGCCTTATGACTTTAACCGTTGGGAGCAAACCTACAGATTGCTGCTGGATGAGATAAAAAAGCAGAATCCAGATATCCGCATCGTCTTGGCCACCCCATTCGTGGCTAAAGCCGGTTGGGTGGGGAAGGCCGACAACTTCGAACATCGGAAGACGATGGTGGAACAGCTTGCGGAAATTGTCCGGAAAATTGCAGCTGACTACCATGCCGTCCTCCTTCCTTTCGACGAACTCTTCAAGTCAATACAGCCACTGGCGCCGCGCGACAACTACTGGATCTGGGACGGCATCCATCCCACCACAGCCGGGCACCGGCGCATGGCTGACCTCTGGATCAGCAACACCGCCGACCTCTTCGCCGAGTAGAGACGCCCCGTGGGGCGTCTTGTAACTTTTATTTTGTCCTGCCACATCACATTAGTAAATAAACTTTTCACTTCGTAGAATCTTTTCACTTAATCCCCAACCTTTTTCCTTATGAAAAAATCCATTCTCTCCCTTTCTTTCCTCCTTGCGTCAATTCTCTCAGTCAACGCGCAAAACAACGTGGTTCCTGTCATCAACCCCCACGAGCAGATGGCGCAGGGAAAATATGAGCCTACATGGCAGTCGCTACAGCAGCATCAGACACCGGAATGGTTCCGCGATGCCAAATTCGGAATCTGGGCACACTGGGGACCTCAGTGCGTGGAGGGCTCAGGCGACTGGATGGCCCGGGGGCTGTATCAGGAAGGGACGGATGCATACAAATATCATGTCCAGCACTATGGCCATCCATCTGAATTCGGATTCAAGGACGTACTTCCGCTGTTCAAGGCAGAGAAATGGGATCCTGACAAACTCGTCGAGCGATATAAACGATGCGGAGCACAGTATTTCTTTGTGCTGGGCAACCACCACGACAACTTCGACCTCTGGGACTCGCAATACCAACCATGGAACTCCAAGAACATCGGACCTCATAAGGACATTCTCGACGGATGGGCGAAAGCGGCTAAGAAGTACGGACTTCCTCTCGGCATCAGCTTCCATGCCGACCACGCCTGGACTTGGTATGAGACCGCTCAACGCTACGACCTTAACGGACCGAAGGCGGGAGTCTATTACGACGGACATCTCACCAAGGCGGACGGAAAAGGAAAATGGTGGGAGGGATACGACCCTCAGCAACTCTATGCGCAGAACCATCCCATGAGTGAGAAAAGCTGGTGGAACAGAAGCATCCATAACCAGTGGGGATGGGATAACGGAGCGGCATTGCCTACATCGGAGTTCGTCACCAATTTCTATGACCGAACACTTGACGCCATCAACCGATACAATCCCGACCTCGTCTATTTCGACGTCACCGTACTGCCTTTCTATGGTATCAGCGACGCGGGTATGCGTATCGCTACACATCTATATAATAAGAATGACAAAAGCGTCGTTTTCGGAAAGATTCTCAACGAGGAGCAGCGAAAAGCCATCACATGGGACGTGGAGCGGGGAGCACCGAACGAGATTGTGCCAGAGCCGTGGCAGACCTGCAACTGCATCGGGGGATGGCACTACAACACTGGCATCTACGAGCGTAACGGATATAAGACTGCGGGCACTGTCATCCGCCAGCTGGTCGACATCGTCAGCAAGAACGGATGCCTTCTCTTGAATATTCCCCTGAGAGCTGACGGCACCTACGACGAGAAGGAGGAGGTGATACTCGACGAACTCGAGGCATGGATGTCGGTCAACGGTGAGAGCATCTTCAAGACGCGCCCGTGGCATATCTTCGGTGAGGGACCTGTGGCTCAAAAGACCATAAAACTCAACGCACAGGGATTCAACGACGAGATCTTCGGAAAGATGGACTACCGTGACATCCGCTTCAACCAGACGGACAAATACCTCTATGTCACTGCTATGGGATGGCCGGAAAGCGGAACGCTCGTCATCAAGTCGCTCGCCAAAGGCAACAACTACTTCAAGAAAAAAATCAGCAATGTCTTCCTTCTGGGACATGGCAAACTGAAGGCAGAGCAAACCGCCGATGGACTTACCGTCCATCTCCCTGAACCTACCAATAAAATCGCACCAGTCCTGAGGATCAGCAAGTAGAGACGCCCCGTGGGGCGTCTTGTAACCTCAAAAACTCCAACATCATATACGTTAAAGCATCTTCGATAGGACTATTACGAACCTAAGAACTTTCTTCTTCCGGCGCCCGTTGACGTCCACACCCCCAGTGCGGATGAGCTACCGTGCGATACAGGAGTGTGGTTGCGCAAAAATCAGATGATTTTTGTTTTTGCAGCGTCAAGAACAGACTTGCCATTTCTTGTTCCGTTTCTGCCCATCCACCGTTGCAACCCACGCATAGGCTTTATTCTCTACCATCTTTTTGGTATCTGTTTTACCGCTGTTGTGCGATTGCGCAGCAGCGGTTTTTGCTGTAACTTTGCAGCGGAAAACAAAACTATTCAAAACAATGGCAAAAATCTATGTAAACGGAGAGCAGCGGGAAGTCGTATTGCCGCTGACAGTGACTGAATTGATTGAGTTTCTGCATGTTGAAAACCCTGAGATGGTGTCCGTGCAGGTGAACGAGGAATTTGCGGAGCGTGACGACTGGAACAGTATCAGGCTCAAAGAGAACGACAGCGTGGATTTCCTTTATTTTATGGGAGGAGGTGCGCGATGATTGACTTCACCGAAGAACAGATACAACGCTATTCACGCCATATCCTCCTGCAGGACGTGGGAGTGGAAGGCCAGGAGAAGATACTGAATGCCAAAGTTCTCATCGTCGGCGCGGGAGGCCTTGGCGCACCTGTAGGACTCTACCTGGCTGCTGCCGGAGTCGGACGCATCGGCATCGTCGACGCCGACGTGGTGGACCTCAGCAACCTGCAGCGACAGGTTATCCACTTCACCAAGGATGTGGGCGTGCCGAAGGTGGAGAGCGCCAAGGAGAAGATGCTCGCCATCAATCCCGACGTGACGGTCGACACCTATCATGAGTTTCTCGACTCCTCAAACGCCCTCGACATCATCAAAGAATACGACTTCGTGGTGGACGGTACGGACAATTTCCCCGTGAAATTCCTGATCAACGATGCCTGCGTGATGGCCGGAAAGCCCTTCTCGCATGGTGGAATCCTACGGTTCAATGGTCAGACGTTCACCCATCTGCCCGGCACCGCCTGCTACCGCTGTATGTTCAAGGAACCGCCGCCTCCAGGCGCTGTGCCCACCTGCTCGCAGGCTGGGGTGCTCGGCGCCATCGCCGGCATGCTCGGCACCATCCAGGCGGCGGAGACACTCAAGTATTTCACAGGAGTAGGAGAGCTGCTGACCAACCGTCTTCTCACCTTCGACGCCAAGACCATGCAGTTCCGCACTGTGCCGGTAAGACATCGCGACTCCTGCGCCATCTGCGGGACGAACCCTACCATCGACCACCTCATTGACTACGAGCAGGCTGCTTGTGACCTCAAACACTAAAACAAGGAGACTATGACCATCAAAAAGAACGTGATAGACCAACTCATCGCACAGGCCCGTGCAGAGCTGCCCAACGAGTCGTGCGGCTACCTGCTCGGCAGGGACGATACCGTCACGGAGAACTACCCCATGGAGAATGTGGACCATTCACCCGAACATTTCTCATTCGACCCCAGACAGCAGTTCCAGGCCATGCGCTATGCAAGGCAGAACGGGCTGAGAATACTGGCCAACTGGCATTCCCATCCCGAATCGCCATCAAGACCCTCGCAGGAAGACCTACGGCTCGCCAACGACCCATCAATCAGATATGCCATCCTCTCGCTACTCGACGGCCAGCCACGGCTCAACTCCTTCGCCATCAGACAGGGAGCGGCCGTCAACAAGGAGGAACATCTCTGACCATGAATATCGTGCTTGACGTTGTTGAGGCGATTGTTTTCCATCCATTTATGATTCTATGTGCCATGTTGTGCGTCAAGCATGAAGAAGGGAGGGACCCTGCTGGGTGGTCCCTCCCATTTGTTTGGTATGCGGAATGCCAAACCAAGGCGATTGCCCCATCCAATTATTCGCCGTAACTTTGCACTCGAAATCAAAACAATATATCTTATATGAAATTTACATAATAAATATATAATAACAATCGAACGCAGAGTGAGCTTCCCGAAGCTCTCACAGTCGTCCATTTTTATTCCCAAATTTTACTTCAAATTATACTCCCAATGAAAATAATGATCAACTTTTTCCGAATGTGTATGCAGCTCTGTTGCTGTTGTTGCTGTTGTTGTAACGGCATACGTGAGAATATCAAGTCCCGAGTGTGGAACCTTCAAATAGAATTGTATAAATATAAAAAACGAAAAAAACATGAAAAAATCAGTATTTACCATTGCATTGCTCTTCAGCCTGCTGTATAGCATCACATCGGAAGCACAAAACCAGACTGTAACCCTCCGCGTACCGAATTTTGTACGCCCGTTGGTAGAGAAGTGGGTTGCTGAATATAGAAAGACCAACGAAAACATCGATTTCCAGTTTGTTTCAGGGAAATCACAGGATAACAAAAACACCATCGCATTTACTGCAAGTCAGAATGAAGGCGTCAGCTTCGCCCGGTTTGCCATACTGCCCGTCACCACCCGGCAGTCGGAGGCAGAGAAGATTATCTCCAGCCACAAACTGAACACCCGGCGGCTCAGAAACCTCTTCTTCCTGGATGAGGAGTTGGAAGAGGAAGAGGAACTGAGCAAGGCAGAACGCAAAATCCATGTCTATGTGGCCAGCAACCAGCTCTCAGCCTCTAAGCCTTTCGCAGAATATCTGGGAGAACCGGCAGCCGCCTTCAAGGGAAAGAAAATCTATGGCGACGACTCTTTCCTCAACAACGCCATCAGCCGCGACCCGCTCGGCATCACCGTCAACTCCCTCTCCAATATCTTCGACCTGGAAAACCGCACCATCCATGAGGAACTGGCGCTTCTGCCGCTCGACATCGACAAACAGGGTAAGCAGATTCTCAGCCAGGGCAACCTCGACGACATCATCTCCCTGCTTGAGCAGCGACACTACAGCGAGATTCCTGTGGTGAAGGCCGGACTGGCTTTCGACCAGCAAAACTCGGTCCTGGCTGATTTTGTCAGGTGGGTACTACTGAACGGCACGCAGTATGTCCATCAGTTCGGACTCCTGCAACTTCAGCAAAACGAACTTGTCAGCAAATAAGCCATTGCCATTTTTTATCACTTTTTTTTGTTTTTAGGTTGAAAGGAACGGGGGATGGGTTCCCCGTTCCTATAAAGAAAATTATCTATGGAAAAAAGATTGTTTATACTGTTTCTTACACTTTCCTCTGCCTTCAGCACATGGGCGCAGACCGTCATCACCGGAACCGTCACCGACGGCAGGACCGGAGAGCCCCTCATCGGTGCCACCATCGTGCCGAAGTCAAGCAAGGAGAAGGGAGCACTCACTGATATCGACGGCCATTTTACGTTGACGACCAACGTGCAGCTGCCGCTCACGCTCGACGTGAAGTATGTGGGCTACCGCCCACAGGAGCTGGATATTTACGACGTTTCTGAGCCAGTGGAAGTAGAACTGCTCGAGAACCTGAACAAACTGAGTGAGATCGTGGTTGTGGGATACGGCACGCAGAAACGGACGCAGCTCACCGGCAGCGTCGCCACGGTCAAGGCTGATGTCTTTGCCAACTCACAGGCACCTACGCTCGACCAGGCACTCAGCGGACAGGTGGCGGGACTCAATGTCACGGCGGCAAGTGGTCAGCCGGGAGCAGACAGCCAGATCCGCATAAGGGGCGGCAACTCCGTCAACGCCAGCAACGAGCCCTTGTATGTGATTGACGGATTCATCTACTTCAAAGACGCGGCCAACAACTCCACCGGGCTGGGAGGAATCGACGGCAGCCTGAACCCTCTCTCCATCATCAACCCCAACGACATCGAGAGCGTGGAAGTGCTCAAGGACGTGTCTGCCACGGCCATCTACGGTTCGAGAGGTGCAAACGGAGTGATCATCATCACCACCCGGCAGGGAAAGGCAGGCGACAAGAAGGCGCATGTCAACTACAACTACAGCATCGGATTCAGCAACGCGGCAAAGCACCTCAACCTGCTCAACGCCACCGAGTGGGCACAGTTCCAAAAAGACTACTGGAGCAATAAAGGCGGTTATTCCGATGAACAGATCGCAGCCCTGGGAAAGGGAACCGACTGGCAGGACGAGGTGTTGCGGACAGCCACGCAGCAGACCCATGAGCTGAGTGTCACCGGCTCCACGGACAAGAGCCGCTACGCTTTCTCCGCCAACTACACAGACCAGGACGGAATCATCCTCAACTCCGGTTTCCAGCGTTATAACTTCCATACGAACGTGGAGTGGGACCTGCTCAAAAACCTGAAGTTCGGCATCAACGCCACCTACGGACGGTCCAGACAGACCGGGCTCACCACCACGGAGGAGCAGGTGTTCAATTCCTCACCCTTCTCTGCAGGCATCACCAACAGCTTCGTCTATGCGCTGCTCATGCCGCCGGTCATCAGCGTCTACAATGAGGACGGATCCTATAATTTCACAAATCCTTACGAGTATGCCTATTTCGCTATCGGAGACCATGCAGCCAACCCGGTCTATGACCTCAAGGAGAGTGTGGCGGAGAATACCAACAACTACCTGCTTACCAACATCTGGGCCAGCTACAGGATAGGAGACCTGAAACTGAAGGCTGCGGTGGGGCTTAACAGCGAGAAACTCACGCAGAACTATTTCTCCGGAGCCTATACCTCCCTGGGACTCGCCACAGAAGGCATCGGAGGCACCGGCAACCGGCAGACCGACATCTGGCAACAGGAATATACGGCTTCCTATACCAAGGACATCAGCGACAAGCATTTCATCGACGCACTCATCGGCTACACACGGCAGACCAGCATGTCAACCTACAGCTCCATCCGGACCAACCACTTCACGAACGAGGCGCTCAAACAGTACAACCTGGGCGACGGATCCGGTATCTACACTCCGCAGACCGGTATCGCAGAGTCGTCGCTCAACTCCATCATCGCACGTGTAAACTACACGCTCCTCGACCGCTATAACGCGACGGCCACCTTCCGCGCCGACAACTCCAGCAGGTTCTCAAAGGACAACAGGTGGGGATTCTTCCCGTCCGTCGGACTTTCCTGGAACATCGACAAAGAGCCGTTCTGGACCACAGGACTCCAAAAGATCGACTATCTGAAACTGAGACTTTCCGCCGGACTGGTGGGAAACCAGGAGATATCCGATTATGCCTTTGCCACGAGTTATGCCACCGGCTCTTACGGAGGCTCCAGCAGCTATGCGAAGCAGAACACGGCGAACAACGACCTGAAATGGGAAACTACCGCGTCCTATAACATCGGATTTGACCTCGGGCTGTTCAAGACACGTGTCAATATCGTGTTCGATGCCTATTACAAGAAGACCAACGACCTGCTGCTTATCGTCCCGATGGGATTCGCTTCGGGAGTGACCAACCAGCTGCAGAACGTGGGAAACGTGGTGAACAAAGGTGTGGAGCTGTCTGTCAACGCGGCGCTCGTCAACCGCAAGCGGTTTCAGTGGAACGTGTCGGCCAACTTGGCCTACAACCGTAACGAGATTACGGACATGGGGGCTACCGACGACGTGATCCAGGGCTCCGACAAGCAGCAGATCCTGAGGAAAGGTGAGCCGCTCGGTGCTTTCTACGGGCTCCGTTTCAACGGAATCGTGCAGAACGGAGAGGACATCAGCCTCCTACCGACGGTCAACGGACAGACACCACGGCCTGGCGACCTGAAATACACGGACACCGACGGCAACGGAAGGATTGACGGAAACGACCGGGTGGTGCTCGGCAGCATACAGCCTGACATCATCTACGGGTTTGCATCGCAGGTGGTCTACAGGCAATGGGACTTCTCGGTTGCTTTCGCAGGAAGCCATGGCGCCAAACTTTATAATGCTCTACAGCGCCGGCTTGAGCTGACGGGAGACTCTTACAATGTGCTGGAGACCGTCAAGAAGTCGTGGACTCCCGAAAACGGCGGAAACACACTCCCGCTCGCCTCGCTCGCCAGACCCTTCTCCTATATCGACAGCAGATACGTGCAGAGTGCCTCTTTCCTCAAACTGAGAAACGTCACCGTGGGCTACAGACTCAGGCTGCCTAAGACCTTTCCGCTCGGCGTCAGACTCTATGCCACGGCCACCAACCTCTTCACCATCACACCCTACAAGGGATATGACCCTGAGGTGAGTGGCGGGACCGACAGCGGAGCATATCCATCG
This sequence comes from uncultured Prevotellaceae bacterium, assembly GCA_946625675.1. Lineage (GTDB taxonomy): Bacteria > Bacteroidota > Bacteroidia > Bacteroidales > Bacteroidaceae > UBA3839. The sequence goes on from CAMOTI010000114.1 coordinate 38,878, forward strand.
TCCAGAACCTTCACCTTCGGCGTGAACCTCTCGCTTTAATTGTATAACGATTCTTTGCAAATTGTTTTTAGAGATTGTGATATTATAATTCAAAGTATTAATTTAAAAAAGATTGAAAAAATGAAAAAACAGAACTTTTTATGGACAGCCGCCATCGCGGCAACATTGCTGACTGGATTTGCATCTTGCTCTTCCGACAGTGACGATGATGACAACAACAATACCAGTGGTAACCAGATTGACGAAACGAACGTGGTGAAAGACGACGCCAGCGCTCTGTCGCTCGTGAACGGCGTGTACAGCCATTGGCAGCCGCTCAGCTCTTCTTTCTCGTTCATCATCGAGTTGAACTCCAACAAGTTGATCTCCTTCGAAGGCGAGGAGAGCGAGGCCGGGCCGGTGAACAGCCGCTTTGAGCAGGAACCTACCACATGGTACCAGGTGAAGATCTTCAACCACCTCCTTCTTGGCATTGCACAGGACAACGAGGCCATCACCACCATCACGAACTCTCTGAAAGCGGGAAAGGTGACGCAGGCCGGCTATAACGCAGCGGTAGGAAAGGCAAAATTCCTGCGCGGACTGGCTTACCTGAAGCTGGCGCAGCTCTGGGGTGAGGTGCCGGTGTTCACAGAGCAAGGCGGGTCTACCACTGAGCGTCAGGAACTCAACGTCGTGTTCAACCAGGTGGTCAGCGACCTCACAGATGCTGAATCCCTCCTGCTCGATTATGATGGCGACCCTCGTGTTCCGTCAAAGCAGGCGGCTCAGGCATTGCTTGCAAGAACCTATCTCGTATGGGGTGACAATCCGCTCACTCAGGCTGAGGTGGCGGCTATTGCCACATCGCAGACCGACCCTGCATTTACCAAGACCGACAGCCGCCTGGAGAAAGCAATTGAATATGCCGACAAGGTGATCAGAAGCGGACGTCTGGCACTCGACCCGGAATACAACAAACTCTACGGAAGAGACTATGAGAGCAACAAGCGCGGCACAAACGAACACCTCTTTACCATCGCTCACGACGGCGACAAGATTGACGCACAGGGCAACCACCAGACCCACTGCTCCTGGACCTTCCCCTTCCAGAACGGAGAGAACGGCAACGGATACACACAGAACCACACCGAAGTGGCTGACGATGACCTCTATGACGACTGGAAGGCAGAGCAGCCGAACGACAAGCGACTGGCTGAGACTTACTTCATCGACATCGTAAACCCAGAGACCGGACTCACACACCATTATTACTCACCAGTCTACACTCCCGTCAACGGTAAGGGCGTGGACCAGAGCTATGCCAACGCAGAGAACCTGGAAATCACGAAGAACTCCGTGGACCGCATCGAAATCCGCTATGCGGAGGTTCTCCTCACCAAAGCAGAGGCTCTCGTGCAGCTGGGACGCAACACAGAGGCTGCTGAACCGTTCAACCAGCTTAGATCCCGTGCCGGAATCGCTACGGTCAGCGCACCAACCTTCGACGAAATCAAGCGTGAATGGGACTATGAGTTCACTTACGAGCAGTTCTCCGTGCTTAACAGCTACAGATGGAAGAACCTTATCTCGTCCGTGAAGGAAGTGAAGAACTACAAACACTTCGCCGAAGACTGGGAAAGCAAGCAGACGTTCACATCAGACCAGAAGGCCTATTTCCAGAAAGTTCATAACCACCTCGTGGCTAAGTACAACAACGTGCGCGGAAAGCACTACCGCCAGCCTATACCAACAGGACTCTCTGGCGAAGCGCTCGGAATCGCACAGAACCCCGGCTATTGATTGCCTAACCACATAA